>NZ_JAUBTX010000043.1:0-56403 GCF_036705185.1 Microcoleus sp. B4-D4
CTCAAAGTGAAAGGGAAGGGGGAGGGACTTAACGCCTCCCATGTCATGCAATAAATGACTATACTTTTACCAGCTATGAGATGCTCCAGCATAACCTCTATCTGTAGGGTGCGGGGTGTATGGAGCCTTACCCCTACAAGCAATAAATAATATCGTTTCCGGCTGCATCGTCAGGTGATAAGTTAAAGGGCAATTTATGAAAGATTTTTACAATTCGTTACCTATCTCGGCGCAATTTTCAGTTGTTCGATTCACAGTCAACAGTCAACACTCAACATCATGAGGAGTGCAACCGGAATTGATATAAAACTCTTTTTTGCCTCAGTCCCGATTTAGATGAGACGACAATCTCAAGTCATAAGTTTCATGATTTTTGTAAGTCTATCTAATGACGGATGACTGATGACTGATGACTAATGATAAATTACTCAAGAAATTGATATTGATTTTTCCCCCGTTCCTTAGCACGATACATTGCAGCATCGGCATTTTTGACTAAAATCTCTGACTCTTGACCGTCAGTTGGATATAAACTAATGCCAATACTTGTAGTTACAGAAACTTTATTTTCTTCTAAAAAAAAAGGCTGCACGATGGCATCGCAAATTTTTTCAGCTACCTTTGCAGCTTCCTCATTACCGGGAATTGCCGACAGGATGACTGTGAACTCGTCGCCGCCCAGCCGCGAGATGATATCGCTGCCGCGCAAGCATTGTCTGAGCCTGTTAGCAACTGATTTTAAGAGTAAATCGCCCACATTGTGTCCGAGAGTGTCGTTGATAGACTTAAATCCATCTAAATCTAAAAACAGTAAAGCTACCAATTCTTGATTGCAAGAAGCTCTTTCTAGAGACAGATGCAAACATTCGTAAAACATTTTACGGTTGGGCAAACCTGTAAGAGCATCGTGAGAAGCTTGGTGGCTGAGTTCAGCATTTTTTTTCTCTAGAGCGTCTTCGCGAAGTTTGCGCTCGGTAACATCTCTGATGGCTCCGACTAAAAATAAGTTTCCGGCTGCATCTTTGTGCAGGGTTCTTTTAGTCGCAATCAGATGCGTAATTCCGTGAGCATCGGTAAAATATTCTTCATTTTCTTGCGGCTGTTGAGTTTGCAATACTAATTCGTCTTGCTGCCAAAATATATCGGCTTCGGCTTGGGGAAATAAGTCGTAATCTGTGCGATGGGTTAAAATTTCCCAAGGATAGCCGATTAACCGACAATAGGCCTGATTCAACACAACCCAGCGGTGATTTATATCTTTGACAAAAATCGGGTCTGGAATTGTATCGATTAGCGATTGTAAAAATTCTTTAGAGCGTTTTAGTTCTTCTTGCAAGTGAGCCAGATAGCCGACAACTGCTACGCCAGAACCAAAAAGACTGAGGATTGCAGGAATTAATGGCAGCCACCAACCGTCTAAAAAAGCTAAGTATAAACTGGCACTCAAACCGAGACAGATACTTGACAAACACCCAGCCGATCGCCCGAGCGATCGCAACTTCCAGCTCACACTCGCTCCCACCCAAGACCACAGTAAAATCCACAGTAACTCCCCAGCCTCGGACCAAATATTGATACCTCCGCGTCCGTCGAGGGCAGCACTCAAAATTTGGCTCAAGAAATGAGCCTGAAGCTCGACTCCCGGTATGGGCTGGGGAGGAGCAAACACACCCGAACTGTAAGCATTTTGCTGAAAGTCTTTGAGGCTGGTGGCTGTTGAGCCGATCAAGACAGCGCGCGATCGCACAAAATCCGCCGGTACTTTGCCAGAAAGCACGTCACCCATCGATGCAGTGCGGAAACTGCCGCTCGGGCCACGCAGAGCAGCCAAAATTTGATAGCCGCGGCTGTCTGCTCGCACGTAAGCACCGTCATTCGGCTCAAAAGGTCGAAACACCCCCTTGCCTAACTGCAAGTATTTAGGATTGACAGTTGCTGGCTGAGGAGAAATCCCTTCGCCTTCGAGGTAAAGCAAAGCTAGTTTGAGCGCGAAGCTTTCATGAGTTTTGCCGTCTCCGGGCCAAGAGTAAAGCAAAGCTCGGCGCACTTTACCGTCAGCATCGATGACAACGTTGTTGAAACCGACGCGCGAGGACTCCTCAAGAACCGGAGGGGGCCGAACTCCAATCCTGGTTTCATCTGGCATCAACTCAATGCCAATTAAGTTAGGAATAGTTTTAAAAGTTTTGAGCAATTCGGCGTTACCCGGTTGAGTGGGCAAATCTCGGTAAACGTCGAGACCGATCGCCCGCGGCTTGCCAGCGTGCAATTTTTGCAGCAATTGGGCCAATACAGCATCGGAAATTGGGTAGCCGTATTTTTGCAAGTCAGCTTCCTTAATTTCTACAATCACGATGCGCGAGTCAATTGGTTCGGCTGGCCGCCCGCGCACAAAGTGGTCGAAAGCAGTCCATTCCCACACCTGCAAAAATCCGAACCAGCGCAGTACAATCACCGTACCGGCAACCGTACTGGCAGTAATCAATACTCTGCGTTCTCGATCGAGCCATTTTTTGATACTTTCTATCATAATTTTGGGAATTTTTGCCTCGCCTTTCGAGCATCTAAGCTACTACTACATATAGCTTTTATATCTTCTCGGCGATCGGCTCAGTCGATCCTGGCAAAATATCTCATTTGACAAGAGACTGGAGTTGCCTAAGTTTTTTATCGCACTTGGCAACCGCAGATTTCAGGCAGATAGACCCAGATAAACGCAGATAATTGCAGGAATTGAAAGCGAATTAATGCAATACCAGTTTAATGAGTCTGGAAGCAGAAATCCGGTTTTTTGATTTTATTTGTAAAATGTCTAGTAGTTCTACTATTTATAAAATTTATAATAAAGCTTGCTACTGCAAAAATGTTGGGCAGTGAAACTCTGGGTTTTTTCTGGATTTTTGAATATATCTGGTGCGGTTATATGAGATTGTTGGTCTTTCTGGAAGATGGTCGATTAATCTGCAGTTTAGGGAAATCTATTGCATGAAGGAATGATAATTGATTTTTTTTCAGACTTAATACTACAATACTTCCGAAAGTATTTTAAAATTCGCACCAACTAATGTTTAAATTTTTTTTATGGATTGTATAGCGGTTCTGACAAAAGTGAAGATAGCCCTATGCCCTATGCCCTATCCCGGATAGTACCTCATCTTTCTGAGAAAGGCTATAGATGCGATATTTTTGAGCGATTTTACAACAGCCGAAAAAGATTAGACCTCTTGCACTCATTCGCAGAGCAGATTAAATTATCTGCGTTTATCGGTATTTATCCGCTTGAAATCTGCGGTTTACCCATCAATTATTTATGCAAGAGGTCTATTAGCTAAGCTTTAAAAAGCCGGATTTTTCCTACCCAAAAAAATCTCACATCTCAACTCTCAAGCCTTGCTGTCATTTTTGAAAGTTGCGCGGGCCAGTGTAACCGGATAACTCAGCGAGTTTATCCAAAGTTTGTGTCCCCGAATAAAACTGACCTTGAATTTCCCAAGTAGGGAAACCTTTAATATTTGCAGCACCAGCTTGGCAAATTTCAGCGCGGGAATTTTGCCCTTTGGGATCGCATTCAAAATAATCAATTATTTTGGCTGCTTCTTTCCCAAACAGCATTTTTTGATCGTGACAGTGGGGACACCAGTAAGCGCCATATTCTTTAGCGCCGATTTGTCGGAGATGGCGGGCTAAAGCAATTTCTCCTGGCCCGGAGGTTGTGGTGACTGCTGGGGGTAAAATTCCGGGGGTAGCAGAAACAAAAGGAGCGGGTGAGCTGACGCTGTTGTATAGGGCTAAAGCGCCGATCGAACTCACCATCACCACCAAAATGCCTGTAAAAACTAATTGTCCGATATCTTCCCAGTCGCGGCCCACTAGCACCAGCACAAACAGCGATAGAGCAAATAAGGCGGAACTGATGCAGTAAATGCACAGATCCTTAATTTCAAAAGCCATCAAATACATCAAATAGCTGCTGAATATTAGCATCGCAGCGGTGATGATAAATAGGGCTTGCCAAGTCCAGTTTTCTAGTTGAGAATGCAGCCGTTTGTTGTTGTCAGGATTGACGGCTTTGGGAGCTAATGCCAGAATTGCGATGCTCAGGTATGCCAGACAACCTAATAAACTTAAAGGCACTGTGCCAAAGACGGTAGCGTAGGGACTGTTGAGAACTTTGTCGCAGCCGCTGGTGGGACAAATTACTGAGTTTGTTGTGAATTTAGCGATCGTCAGATAGGCCGTTTCTAGGACGCCGATGGCTGCGATGGCTGCCATCACCGTCCTAGACCAGCGATGAATCCAAGGGGTTGAACGTCGGCGAATCATTTTTTTGATTTGGGAATTATTAATTGTTGACTGTTGACTGTTAACTGTTGGCTGTTGGCTGTTGACTGTTGGCTGTTGGCTGTTGACTGTTGACTGTTAAGAGGGCGGACACGGGGGCCCCGCCCCTATTGACTGTTGCCAACTAACAACTAACAACTGCCAACTAACAACTAACAACTAACAACTAACAACTGCCAACTGCCAACTAACAACTGCCAACTGCCAACTGCCAACAATTCCTATTTTACGTTTTACTTCTGACTCTGCTCGGTTCCGGTGTTAGCCCTCTCGAACCATTAGCGTTTTTGTTTTCTTGTTCGAGCTCTTTCTCGGAAAAGCTGCGATGGGCGGCTTCTACAAATTGACTGACGCGGATGGGATCGATCGGTTGTTCGATGCGGCCGTTTCGCTTCAGCGAGCTCGACACAATTACTCCGTCTGCAGCTTGCATGAGGGTGGAAATGTTTTCCCACGATGCACCGCTACCGATGAATACAGGAGTTTCCCCCGCTGCTGCACTCGCAAGTTCTAAGTCTTCGAGATTGGGAGGGCTGCCGGTTGTCCAGCCGGAAAGAATTACGGCGTCGGCTAAGGCGCGCCCGATCGTCTCTGACACGGCTGTGGTCAAGTTGGAGCCTCCCAGGGGTCGCCCGTGCTTGACTAGCACGTCTGCTAATATTTTGACATCGCTTCCCAATTCCCGACGGTAGCGCAGGAGCTGGTGTGCTTGGCCTTCAATTAAGCCTTGGTCTGTAGCCATGATGCCGTTGAGGACGTTGACGCGGATGAATTGAGCTCCCGTGCAGGAGGCGATGGCGATCGCGCTGTGGGCGTCGTTTCGCAGCACGTTAACGCCGATCGGCAGTGTCACGAGATTTGTTAACCTCTCGACTACCAGAGTCATCGCACTGACAACAGCCGGATCTACGCTGTCTTTGGCAAAAGGAGCATCAAAAAAGTTCTCGACTATGATACCGTTTGCGCCGCCAGAAGCCAGCGCTGTAGCCTCTTGCTCGGCTCTTCCGATAATAGCTTTGAGGTTCCCGCCCCAGCGGGGAGAAGTTGGCAAAGGCTGTAAATGTACGACACCGATTATGGGATTCGGCGTTTTGAATATTTGTTTTAAGTCCACGGATTTTCCTGAAACCACCAAGTTCACTGACGGCTGACGGCGGATTTTGACGGTATATTCTAGAATTCTATATCCACGCGGGCGATTCCGCTGACTCGATCGCGCTGCAGAGTTGCTAAAAGCCTGAATTGGGCAGCATTTAGTCGATTTTCGATTCGGGTATTGCAGATTTTCGATTTACTGAAAGCGGGTGAATTACCGGAGGTTGAACAAAAGTCTCAAATTTTGCACTCTTTACCACAGATAGTACGTGGCACCGTATCCGTTTTAGATTGAGGTTAATCGTTGAAATTTGTTCTGATAATTTTGGCCCTCACCTGCGGATTGTGGGCAGCAATCGAAGTGCTGCTGCGGGTGTTGCTGGGTTTTGGCAATCCCTTGATTTACATTGCTGATGCGGAGTGCGGCTATTTGTTGGCGCCCAACCAGAGGGTGCGCCGTTTGCGAAACCGGATTGAGATTAACGAGTATTCGATGCGTACTGGAACGATCGCCCCACTCCCAGCCTCAGACACTCTGCGGGTTTTGCTGTTGGGAGATTCTGTCGCCAACGGCGGTTGGTGGACAGATCAGACAGATACCATCTCCGAAATTATGGCTCGCCAGTTGAGGCTGCAAGTACAAAATCTGGCAACCAATGCACAATTAAGTTCAAAAGTCAACTACTCAAAGTTTGAAATTCTGAATGCCTCAGCCAATTCTTGGGGGCCGAGGAATCAACTTGCTTACGCCCAGCGGTTCGGTGTTTTTGGGTCAAAAATTCTGGTGTTGCTGCTGAATACGGACGATTTGTTTGCATCTGCTCCTTCTTCTCTGGTGGTGGGGCGCGATCGAGCTTACCCGGATCGCCAACCGCTCTCGGCCGCGCTAGAATTATTGAGCCGTTACTTGCTACCTGCGGTGCCAGCGAGCCAATTAGCAGCAGCCGTAGCCAAAAGTGGCGATGTAGTCGGCTGCAACTTAGAAGCTATTCGCCAAATCCGAACAATAGCTGTATCGGCTAACGTCGAGTTTTTGCTAGCGGTGACTCCCAAGCGCCATGAATGCGGCGAGGGCCCTAGAGACTGGGAAGTCAAGGCTAGAGAGCGTCTCGCCGAACTTGTCACACAGGAGAAAATTACTTACATAGATTTTCTTCCTATTTTCAATTGTGCGGCGCAACTTGCAACTTTGTATCGAGACAGCATTCACCTAAGCCCTCAAGGAAATCAGCTAGTTAGCCAAACTATCAGCAGTCAAATAGTCGCTCTTTTTTAAGATCAAAAATTGTGACTTTAGCCAAAGATGGATAATTGCCCTCCCCCGACATAGGTTGTGGAAAGCAAAAAAAATTAAATTTTAGTTTAAGCCTGCAGATTGCATCTGTGGAGTCAACCTCAAATCTGAGATTTCAAATTGACAGTTTCATCTTCCAATAAAGGATGTGAAGTCAATCTCAAATCTCTCATCTAAAATTGACAGTTTAACCCAGCAGATTGCATCTATGGAGTCAATCTAAAATCTACAATCTACAATCTAAAATCGAGTGACATCGAATCCGGTTGCGCCCAAACAGTTACCCTATTCAACAAACAACAAACCCCAAACTGTCAAGGCACCCGGAAACGACAGAATTTGTCTCGATTTAGCTAACTTGCAAAGTAGACTCTAGCTTTTGTGGATACCAAGCTTGACCGTCGAGAGCCATTTGCTCGATCGAACTCGCAAGCCGCAGAGCTTTGAGAGCTTGTTCTCCTCCGACTGAAGGCTGATTTCCACCCCGCACGCAATTAATAAAATGCTCCAATTCTGCGTGGAGCGGTTCAATATTGCTGGTGTAAACTTTCTCGATCAACCCATCTTGACGGTAAAGCACCTGACCGTAATCTGTCACGTAATTGGCGGTGGTTTGTCGGTGAATCAAGATTTCGTTGTTAAGAAAATCTGCCTCTGTCAAAGAATTTTTGCAGTGAGCGGCGATTGAACGAAGTTTGCGGTGCGTCACCTTGCTTGCTGTCAGGGTGGCCACAATGCCGTTAGCAAAGTTCAGCGTCGCTGTCACGTAGTCTAAATAACCTGAATCTGATGCGCGGCTACCGCTAGCCGTCAATTTTACTACTTGAGAATTTGCCAATTCCAGAAGCAAGTCGATGTCGTGGATCATTAAATCCAAAACTACCGATACGTCGTTGGCCCGATCGGAATAGGGACTCATCCGGTGAGCTTCCAATGCCAGTAGCTCTTCAGTTTTCAGCACTTTGCCGAGTTCCTGAAAAGCTGGATTGAAGCGTTCGATGTGACCCACTTGCAAAATGCGGTGGGCTTCTGCAGCGGCGTTGACTAAAGATTCGGCTTCAGCAATGCTAGCTGCGATCGGCTTTTCAATTAAAACGTGAACCCCTGCTTGGAGACAAGACATCCCCACAGGGTGGTGCAGGCGAGTTGGAACGGCGACGCATACTGCATCTACGTGGGCGAGCAAATCTCGGTAGTCTTCAAAGAAGCGAACCCGATATTTGCTTGCTACATCAATTCCCCGCTCTACATTTATATCTGCAACACCCACGAGTTCGATATCTTTTAGCAAGCTCAAAACTCGCGTATGGTGTTGGCCCATATTGCCAACCCCAATTACCCCAATGCGGAGGGGTTCGGGTTGACTTCGCTTGACGAAAACGTTTGCGTATCCCAATGACATCCTATCTAGCACTCCTGGATTCTCCTC
Organism: Microcoleus sp. B4-D4; assembly: GCF_036705185.1. Classification (NCBI taxonomy): domain Bacteria; kingdom Bacillati; phylum Cyanobacteriota; class Cyanophyceae; order Oscillatoriales; family Microcoleaceae; genus Microcoleus; species Microcoleus sp. B4-D4. The sequence continues at coordinate 8,160 of NZ_JAUBTX010000043.1, forward strand.
CACCACAGGAATCAAGCCCGTTGGCTTCCCTAAGCTACTCACAGCTCATCCAGATAGTACCACAGTCAAACTATTTGTGAAGAATTTCTAAGTTGGGCTGGGATTCTGGCTGTCAGCAATTACGCAGGCGCTACCTATGCACGAGAGCTTAATATTGCGGTATTTTTCTAGGAAATTACGTATTGACAAATATCATTATACATGATGGATATGCTGCGGGCGATCGCCTGGATGCCGCTGCCGAAGCAGTTCCCGAACTTCTCACCTTTGGAGGGACAGCTTTAGCATTGGTCGGTTTAAGCTGGTTGAAACACAAGAAAAAAACCGCTGTTTGATCTGCTAGTTCACTTTTCATAAAATATGCGAGTAGCAAAATTTTGCTCTCGATTCGGAGACAAAGCCCGAGCTTTCAAAATTGCGGCTACTAAAAACGCATAGGACAAAACTCCCACCAAGGCCAGCAAAAGTACGCTGACTGCTCCCGACGCATTCCACAATGCGTGAAGTGCGGAGGCGCTAAAATAACCTACGCCCAAAATTTGCCAGCGCTTCCGGGGTTTGAGGGCGCTCAAACCGATAAAATATCCCAAATAACCGCTGTAAGCCATGTGTCCGGCGGCGGAGCCTAAAATGCGGGGAATGAGCAATTGCAATCCTACTAATTGTCCGGCTTCTGGGCCTGCTTGCAGGGTGATATTTTGGATGATATTGGGAACGTATTGACCGAGAGTTTCTAGTAGTGTAAAGCCGACTGCTGAGGCACTTCCTAACAGAATTCCGTCTAATGGTTCCCAAACGCCGATGCGATCGCGCCAGGGATTTTTTAGTAAATTTCCCAGCAGCATTGCTCCCAAAACGGGCAGGGCTTTCAGCAATTCTTCCATTAGACCTGCCCCGAAGAACATTCTGATTAAAAAAGGTAAAAAACTGATTTGTTCGCCTTCTGCGGGCAAACGACCGGGTAAAATTTCTCTAAATACTAATATAAATCCAATCAATAAGGGGCTTAGCAGTATCAGGACTGTTGCTAAAGCGGTACCGAGCAATACCCACCAAGGTTTGTGTTTGCCGCACAGTTGATAGATGAAGTAGTAGGCTGCACCGGCTAGGTAGGCTGACAGCAGGAAGTTGAAGGCTGCGGAATTTCCGACGGCGAGAAACATTGACACGACAAAAATAACTGTCGCAATGCCTGGATATAAGTATGCTTTTTGGCTTAATTGTTTGCCGGTGGAGGCGATCGGGAATAATTGAGTTAAAGTTAGAGCGTCTTTTTCGGGCGGCTCAAAATTGACGGTTGAGGCCTGGGAGAATCCGGGTTTATTTTGGTGAGGGGTTGCGGAAGTTTCAAATATGAATTCAGGGCCGTCTTGACCGAGACTGATGCGATCGCCTGTTTGTAAAGTTTGGCAGCCTTGCAGTTTTTGACCGTTGATATAAGTTCCGTTAGCGCTGTTGAGGTCGCAAATTTGCCATCTCGTCAAATTACCCTGAGTCAGGGGACGGACTGCGGCGTGGCGGCGGGAAACCATGCCGTGGGCGATCGACTCTAGGGCTATGTCACAATTGCGATCGCGTCCGATCGCCACTTCCCCATATTCAGAAAGTAGGTACTTGGACGCTGGCGCTGCCACAGCGCCTTTGGCGGGCACTTGTCGCAAAAATCCGATTTCATTAGTCATTAGTCATTAGTTATTAGTCCAACGTCATTAGTCCAACGTCATCAGTCATCAGTCATTTTAGCCGCTCGCGAAACCGAAGGCTAGTCCAACGTCATTAGTTATTAGTCCAACGTCATTAGTTATTAGTTGATGTTATTGATCTGCAGTCTTGATAGCACAGCTATTAGTCATTTGTTCGCTGTTAAATGATGTTATTTATCCGCAATCTTGATTCCACAGTTATGAAATTTTAGGTTTTGAATAATGATTCATAACTGATAACTGATGACCAATGACTGATGACCAGTGACTAGCCTTCGGCTTCGCGAGCGGCTAAAATGACTGATGACTGATGACTGAGGGCGGGCGCGAGCCCTTTTTTGAGTCATTTGTATCATATATCCTTAGCTAAACCCGCCCGTACAAAATGCTAATGGCCAATGACTGATGAGTGATGACGTTGGACTGATGACGTTGGACTAATGACTCTGCTTAGAGATTTGCTCTAGCATCCTGAACGGCGGCATAGAAAAAGATGCCTGTTAGCGGTACGCTGAAGGCGAGAATGATACCAGTCACTAAATTGCCGAGTTGAGCGTCTCCCGAAGACAACTCAAAGATGGAGCCGACGGCGGCGATCGCAGTGATGCAAGAAAGAGCTAACAATAAACCACTTTTGGGAGTTCCTGCCATCATATTGATTTTACTGCCTTGGGCGAATATTTTTGCTTGACTAATTCTTCATTCAATGCCAGTTTGTTTTCTACTCTGTCTACAAACAGCACGCCGTTGAGATGATCGATTTCGTGTTGGATCACCTTAGACAGCAAGTCTTGAGCTTTGAGTGTTTGGGGGCGACCGAATTCGTCGCGGTAAGACACTTCAATGACTTCTGGGCGTTTGACATCAAAATAAACTCCCGGAATGCTCAAACACCCTTCTTGCAAGATGCAGACTTCGCTGCTGCTACTTTTGATGGTGGGGTTGATCAAAACCAATGGAGGTATCGCGGGATTGTCGGGTTCGCAGTCGATAACAATTACTTGTTTGTGGACTCCGACTTGGGGGGCTGCTAAACCGATGCCGTCGGCACTGTACATGGTTTGCAGCATTTCTCGGACTAACTGCCGAATTTCTGCATCGACGCTGCTGACACGCTTTGCTGGCTGCCGCAGGACGCGATCGCCTAAAGTGTGTATTGTTAGGGGCGGTTTTTCTAACTTTTTCTTTTCCACCAAAACCTGAACCGTCATAAAACCTCACGAGATTGTTTGAAAATCCCCAACGAAAGCTGTTGGGGGAGGAAATGGGAAGCAATACTATTATTTTCAATCTTAATCTAATTTTAAGTAGCCATGACTGGAAACACACCAAACCAAAGGCCTGTTAGATCCCTGGGGCTTTCGCCTGCTGATTTGGCGGTAGAGTTCGCCGGGGCGATCGCGATTGTGCTTGCTGTTTTGCCGATCGTAGAATTTTGGGCTGTTTTGCCCGATCGAATTCCAATTCATTTCGGATTTTCCGGGCAGCCTGATGCTTGGGGCGACAGGGTGACAATTTGGATACTGCCGGCAGTGGCTGCCATTATTTTTGTGGTTTTAACTGGAGTATCGCGCTACCCGCATACTTTTAATTATCCAGTACGGATTACCGAAGAAAATGCGCGCCGACAATATCTCCTAGCCAGAAGCCTTTTGGTTTGGCTGAAAGCGGAGGTTTGTTGGCTGTTTGCTTTTGTGGTGCGGCAACAAATTCTTGTGGCTTTGGGCAATGCTCAAAGGTTTAGTATGGAATTGCTTTTAGGGATAATTGTTTTGATATTTGCGACGGTTGGTTTGTATTTTTTCAAGGCTTATTCTGCTCGATAAATATACGCAAAAACTATTTTCTAACAAGGTTTGTAGTGATGACTTTAGTCCGCATCAATCCGAAAAATCGGATTCTTCACGACAAAATTTTAAACTAAGCCATCAGATATGTTTGTTGATTGTTCATCGGCAACACTCGCAACCGTCGATTTTTCAAATCTGGTTCTAGGCCTAGTTCTTCCATTGGAATCACGCCCAACAAAACAGCCGAAACGCCTTCGGGCAATTCCAGACAATCAAATCTGCCTTCTCTCCCCTCTACAATAATTTGAGCGCCTGCAAAAATTCGACCTTTTTTGATGCCGGCCGATGTTTCTACATCTCTTTCTCCTACTTGTTTTAAACCTAGTTGGCTAATAATGGGAGCTGGTAAGGAAAGCAGAGTTGCTCCGGTATCGACAACAACGTTATCGAGGTTGACAGAGCGAACTTCCTCAGCAGAAATAAATCCCCGTTCAGCCATAACCAGATCGATGAAATTCGTGACGGCGATTGTAGTGATTACTTGACCCATTTGTTTGCTTTGAAGATTGGGGAGTACCAGAGTCATATTATTTTACCTATTTGAGTGTCAATACTTGGATATTTATATTGTAATGCTATCTATAATCGTGCTTGATTGGTTAAAATCGTTTTAGCGATCGCCAAAAATTAGAATTTGCCTCAACGCATGACACCAGAACAAAACTCTTCTCAACCCAATCCTCCTGATTCCAACGTGACTGTAGAAAGTCCTAACGGTGCGAGCCCTGCTGTCCCACCAGAATCAGCAACAATCGTTGCTAATGTTGAACCGACAAAACCGCTGCCTCCGACTCCAACCCGCAGGGTTTTTGCGCCGATACAGCCGACACAAACGACTGCTGAGATGTCGGGTTCGGTGCTGACGCTGGCGGCGACGGCAGCAATGATTGTAGGGCTGGCTAACGATAGCATTTGGATCGGCTTAATTGGAGCCGTCGGTGCGATCGGCATATCGCTGCGGATGATCTGGCCGAGTTGGGGCAAAATCTGGACGCAGGTAATTCCGCCGACTTGGCGCACGCTGATCGTCTCCTGCTTCGGGCTTTTAGCTGGAATCGTTGGCTTGCTGATGCTTAGCGGTACTAACACTGCACCGGGAAGCCGCAACATCGAAATCAACTGGGACGCTATCGGAGCTCTCGGCGAGTTAATCGGCGCTTTGGGGCAAATTTTGATTGCAATTTTGGGCGTTTACGTAGCTTGGCGGCAGTACGTAATCTCGAAGGATTTGACGATTCAGCAAAATCGAATTACGCAGCAGCAAACTATTGATGCTTATTTTCAAGGGGTTTCCGATTTAGCCCTTGACGAACAAGGGTTTTTGGAAGATTGGCCCCAGGAAAGGGCGATCGCCGAAGGCCGCACCGCTGCGATTATGAGCAGTGTGGATGCTGAAGGTAAGGCGAAAATTCTGCGGTTTTTGTCGCAGTCGAGATTGGTGACTCCTCTGAAGCGCGATCGGCTTTTGGGCCGCGCCATCCTTGACGGCGACGGCGGCTACGCAGAAGACAGATCTCACGGTATCCGTGTCATCGATTTAAACGTGATGTTAGCCGGTGCTAACCTAGCTGGCACCGATTTGCGGTGGACTGAGTTGAGCGAAGCCAACCTTGTCCGGGCCAATCTCAGCAAATGCGATTTAGTCAAAGCCAACCTTTCGCGCGCTATCCTGTACGATGCCAAGCTCGATCGTGCTGACATGAAAGCGGCGATATTATTCTACGGATCACCAGAAACTGCATCTCCTCGCAGCCGCACGGAATTTCCCAACTATCAAACGGGCGAATATACCGGCGCGGTGGTTGAACGCGCTGATTTCACGGCTGTCAAGCGACTGTCAGAGGCTCAGCGCTATTACTGCTGCGCTTGGTGTGGCTCGAAGTCGAGAGACACTATTCCCGGCGGCTGCGAAGGGATTCCCAATAAACTCGGACGTTAAAATTAGCAGTCCCGCTGTACTTACGTATAGCCTTTCTGTGCTCTGGTATGAGGTACTATCCGGGATAGGGCATAGGCCTCCGTGGGCATAGGCCTCCGTGGGCATAGGGCATACCTCACTTTTGTGAGAATCGCTATACATATTTGGCGCTCGCGATCGCAGCGGACTATAGTTTAATTTTCCATCGACAGTTTTGCGCTGTTTTGGCCATGAGCAATACTGATTTAGCGGTTTTAGCGCTAGAAGTAAGTCCGCGTCTGGAACGCAACAAAAGCAGGGATGGAGGGATTTTTGTCACTGCTATGTTGTTTCTGATATCGTTTCCGATAGCATCGGAATTATATATTTTAATCATTGATAGTGCGAGCATCCCCGCGAGCGATCGACTTCGCTCTTCGGGGACGATCGCACTATATAATTCCAATGCTACCGGATTTGATATGAGTCGATCGCTAATTGCGATCGGGACGCAGCTAATTGCTCCTTTAATCTCCCAAAAACCCTCGGTGTATGCCCTTCCTTCCCAAAAGCGGTTGGGAATTGTTTTCCCACTGGGACGGTAAATGGTACGTCCAAATAGCTACTTCTGGCTACAGCTACGCAAATAACGGGGATCATAATTCTGTAGCTTTTTATCCGCTATTTTCTTTACTCATGCGCGGATTGATGACTTTCGGAATACCAGTGGAAGTAGCAAGGGTATGAATTAACTCTTTGGCATTTTTGGGTGCATTAGTGCTGGTCTACTTTTGGGTAGAACAATGATACGATATTTCCCACGCTGCCTGAAAAAAGTCTCTTTCGCACAGCATAGCGTAGCGATAGGTTGATTCTACTTCCGGCGTTGTGTCAGCATAGCGATCGACCAAACTTTCCAATTGTTTTGCTAAAATCTCAAACTCAGGGCTGCTATAGGTAGAAATCCACTCGCTCAAGGCGTGTTCCGGTATATTAGGTTGAGCTAGCTGCTGTCCCAAAAAAGCATACAACCGCAAGCAAGGAGTCATCGCCACTACTGTCAAACCGACACCGCTTCCCCAGGCTGTTGCTAATAAAAAATCCGTGTAGCGGCGGGTAGCACTTCCCGGTTTAGCCTCTTGCAAATTTACACCCCATTTCGCTGCATATCCTTGGTGTAAGCGAAGTTCTTCTAAAACGCCGCTGCCCAGATTGTGGAGGATTTCAAACCCATCCCAGTCGGATGCTTTTGCCGCAGCGATACTGTAAGCCCGGGCAAATGCTCTCAGAAAAAATGCGTCTTGTGCAACGTAATATGCAAAACTATTTTGGGGGAGGCTGCCCTCAGCAATGCCTCTGACAAAGGGATGTTTCAGACAAGCTGCGCTTAAGTCTTGATTGGCTTGCCACAGATACTTAGAATTTGTCATATTTTTTTATTTATCGGTGATGGTGTTCATTCAGTTGACAGTTGACAGTTGACAGTTGACAGCACTTGACAAAAGAAGGAAGAGGATTGGAGTAATAAATAGTCTGATTTTAATTGATCCCGATCAGGATTCCGGCTTTAAACCAATTCTTTCTGATAACTTTTAAAGTGCGGCTCGACATCTATGATAACAGATATATTCGGCTTGATTCCATTGGTGGCTCTAGGCATTTTGTTCCTCAAATTTAAGCAAATAGATAATTGTTGGCGCAGCGCTATTCTATCCGCAGCAATTGTTTGGGGAGTTATTGTTGCTTTATCTACCGAAATTTTAAGTTTATTTAGGTTGCTGACTTTTGAGTGGGTGTTGGGGCTGTGGTTGCTAGCAAATATTCTAGGTTTGATGGTTTATCTAAAATATAAACCTGTCAAACTAAGTTTTGAGAAAAGTCAAGACGAGGAATTTTCTACTGTCTTAGCGGGGTTGCTAGGCGGTGTATTGTTTATTTTTGCTGGGGTGGGTTTGATTGCTGTAGTTGCACCGCCTAACAATTGGGATTCGATGACTTATCACATGAGCCGGGTTGCTCACTGGATGCAAAACCGCAGTGTCGAGCATTATCCGACTTCTTACGTGCCGCAGTTGTATCACCCGCCGGGGGCTGAGTTTGCGATTATGCACTTTCAGATTTTAAGCGGAGGCGATCGCTTTGCTAATTTGGTACAGTGGTTGAGTATGGTGGGCAGCGCGATCGCAGTTTCTTTAATTGCCAAGCAACTAGGTGCTAATCTGCGGGGTCAAGTTTTTGCAGCAGTCTTTGCTGCGACTTTGCCGATGGGTATCCTCCAGGGTTCTAGCACTCAAAACGATTATGCTGTGTGTTTCTGGGTTGTGTGTTTTGTTTGCTGCGGTTTAGCAGGACTCTGGGCCGGAATCACGGGATTTAATACTTTCCAAATCGGTGCGAGTTTGGGTCTAGCTCTCTTGACAAAAACGACCGCTTATATATTTTGTTTGCCTTTTATTGTTTGGTTTATTGTCGGAGGAATTAAAGGCTTTCGGGGGAAAATGCTCCAACCAATATTGATTATAGCCACTGTAACTTTTCTGATAAACTTTGGTCATTTTTGGCGAAATTACGATCTGTTCGGTTATGCGATCGGAGCGCCTGAAAGTTTTACTAAAGAATATAAAATTGAAGCAATTACGCTGCCAACGTTCCTGTCAAATGTCATTAGAAACTTAGGTATGCAAGCCGGCACGAGGATTTCCAGAATTAACGGTGCGATTGTGGGACTGATTAACGTGCTGCACCGAATACTGGGCGTAGCGACAAACGACCCGCGCATCACTTGGCCTCCCGGACAGGTATTTGCGATCGCCACACCGTCATTTAATGAAAACACAGCTACCAATCCCATTCACTTCTGGCTGACATTTGCCGCCATCGCACTTATATTTAAAACCCCAAATTTAAGAAAAACAAAAATAGTAGTAACTTATTTAATTTCTGTAATAATGACATTTTTACTGCTATGTCTTATCCTTAAATTGCAGCCTTGGCATGGCCGCCACCACCTGTCAATATTTGTATTGTTTTCGCCCATATTTGGATTAGCATTATCGCAATTATCAAATCAAAAAATAGCAAATTATCTGGCTACGATTCTGATTGTCATGTCGCTACCTTGGATTTTTTACAACCAATTTAGACCTCTCCTGGGAGATAGTAACATTTTTAATAGCAGTAGACACGAGCTTTACTTTACCAATCGGCCGAAGATCGAGGTGCCGCACAATAAAGCAGTAGATTTTGTGAAATCTCAAAACTGCACCAACATAGGACTGTCATTTTGGGCTAAAAGTGTCTGGGAATATCCCTTATGGGTAATGCTTCCAGAGCCGGGAAAACCAGCACCTCGCATCGAACACATTTCGACGATTGATCCTATTGTTAAGCAAAAACTCAACTCGGAACCTTACAAAAGTTTTATCCCTTGTGCGATAATTTACTCTCCTACAAAAAATGACGGCAAACAAGCAAAAGAGATAATAGTCAAAAATCAAACTTACATACAAAAATGGTCGATGGAGCCGCTGAGCGTGTTTGTGAAAAAATAAACTGTTGATTTAACTGTTTAACCCCTGATTATACAACAGAAAGTCAGATGAAAAATAGACCTAAATATTCCTTAATAATTCCCATCTATAACGAAGAAGAAAATCTCCCTGAATTGTACCGGCGAATTAGTGGGGTGATGGAGCGCCTGGACGGGCCAGTGGAATTAATTTTAATCAATGATGGTAGTCGCGATCGCTCTCTCGACATTTTGCGAGAATTGCACGAACAAGACTCGCGAATTTGTTACCTCAGTTTTGCCCGCAATTTCGGCCACCAAATAGCTGTAACCGCTGGTTTAAATTTTTCTACTGGTCAAGTTGCAGTCATCATGGACGGCGATTTGCAAGACCCGCCAGAACTGATTTTAGAGATGATAGAACAGTGGCGCAGCGGGTATCAAGTTGTTTATGCCCAGCGCACTCATCGCCGTCAAGAAAGTTGGTTTAAGCGGTTGCCAGCTTATATGTATTATCGCATTTTGCGGAATCTGGCTGATGTTGATATTCCGATAGATACGGGGGATTTTTGTTTGATGGATAGGTGCGTGGTGGATGTGCTCAACGCAATGCCGGAACGCAACCGTTATATTCGGGGGCTGCGCGCTTGGATTGGTTTCAAACAAACTGCTGTTAAGTTTGAACGAGATCCGCGTTTTGCTGGCGATGTTAAGTATACTTTCAGCAAATCTTTTGCTTTGGCGATGAACGGTTTAGTTTCTTTTTCAAAAGTGCCTCTGCAACTGTCGATTTATTTGGGTTTGTTTTCGGCTTTGGTGTCTATTTTAATGGCTTTTTTGGTTTTGTACTGGCGTCTTTTCTCTCCGAGTACGGCCTTAACTGGTTTGACAATTATCATTATGGCAATTTTCTTTTTGGGTGCGGTGCAGTTGGTGAGTATTGGGATTTTGGGTCAGTATATCGGGCGGATTTACGAGGAGGTGAAGGGGAGGCCGCTTTATACGCTGGCTGAAGTGGCTGGTTTTTGCGATCGCCCAAAGTCGCCTAAATAATCTTAGCAAACAACAGTTAACTAATTGTGCCTAAATTCTATGAATTTATGATATAATTTAACACCATAAAATCTCCTCAAGACTCGTGTTTAAACTTTACGAATATTCTCCGTCAGGCAATTGCTACAAAGTTCGCTTGCTTTTAACTCAGCTCAATATTCCGTTCGATCGCACTGAAATTAATATTCTCCAAAAAGAAAGTCGGACACCCGAATTTTTGGTCAAAAACCCTAACGGCCGCATTCCTGTTTTAGAGATTGCACCGGGTAAGTTTCTGTTTGAATCCAATGCGATTATGTTTTACTTGAGCGAAAAAACTGAGTTTTTCCCCAACGATAAATTTGAACGGGCTCAAGTGATGCAATGGTTGTTTTTTGAACAGTACAGTCACGAACCTTACATTGCAACTTCCAGATTTTGGATTTCTGTGTTGGGAAAAGCTGAGGAATATCAAGCAGCACTTCAACAAAAAAAAGCGCCCGGTTATGCCGCTTTGGGGGTGATGGAACAGCATTTAGAAAAAAATGACTTTTTTGTAGGCGATCGCTATTCTATTGCTGATATCGGTTTATTTGCTTACACTCACGTTGCTGGCGAAGGCGGATTTGATTTGACTCGGTTTCCGGCAATTCAAAATTGGATCGGTAGAGTCAAAAATCAGCCTCGATATATCAGCATTACATGAATCTAGGGTGCACCTCGCACTTGAGCTAATTTAAGCTTTGAAAAACCACAAAAAAATTAGTTCGCATCACAAATCGGCTGCTTGCTGAATTGATGCTTTTTTCCCTACTGCTACACAGATCACAACTAAACAAGCGCTGCCTAGGGCGATCGGTTCTATAGTTTCACCAAGCAAAATTGCCGATGCTAGAATAGTCAAAAATGGTTGCAATAACTGAATTTGCCCTACCCTGGCAACTCCGGCAATAGCCATCCCTTGATACCAGGCAAAAAATGCTACAAATTGACTGATAATACTCACATAGGCAAAACCCAACCATGCCGTCGGTGCAGCTATTAATCCATGTTGTATGACTACAAATATTGTAGGCAAAATCTCGAAGGGAGCGATAATGATCAATGCCCAACTAATAACTTGCCATCCGCCTAAAGTCTTAGCTAATTGCCCACCTTCGGCGTAACCAAAAGCAGCAGCAATGACTGATGCAAATAAAGCTAGATCTGCGGCTTGGAGTTGCCCTGCACCAGTAATAATTCCAAAACCAACGACGGTTAGACTCCCGGCGATACTAGCAATCCAAAAACTAGAAGATGGGCGATCGCCCGATCGCAAAACTCCCCCTACTGCTGTTGCTAAGGGCAACAATCCTAATACCACAGCACCGTGGGCTGCCGGTACTTGCTGCATTGCCCAAGCTGATAATAGCGGAAATCCCAAAACAACTCCCAATCCGACCATTAATAAACTCCACAATTGCGGTTTGGAGGGAATTGGTTGATGCGTTATCCGCAGAGTAAAGGCTGCTAGTATAGCTGCTACTAATCCGCGCCCTAAACCTACAATAATAGGGTCTAAATCCTGTACTGCAGCTCTGGTTCCTGGAAGTGTTAAGCTGAAACCAACTACGCCTAGAAAACCGTAAACTAGCCCAATTGTTTCTGGCTCAAATTGATGAGAGTTCCAGGGTAATTTCATTTTTAATATATTTGTTAGGTCAGATAACGCTCGGCGGTTGATACCGCTACTATACAGATAAAACTAGCCTCCGCTGGTTGAATAGCAGGCAATTAAAATTACGTTGTTTAATGCAGTCTACTGAGAGAGAGGAAAGTTTGTATAAACATGATTTCAACCGCCGTTTGATCGGAATAGTTATGAATTGTCGATCGCCAATTTTTGATTAGTTTCGCTCGATCGCTTCGCAGCATCCGCCACCTTCAAAGCGTACAAGCTACTTGTATTATTGACATACAACGGCGTACCGTTTAGCAAACAGTCTAACACCACCTCGGTATCTTTGGCAAACAAACCGCGCCGCGTTCCTACTTTGATGGTTTGTCGATTTTCTCCTTGAATTAATTGACCGGATTCGGGAGTAAAAACCAGTGTTCCTGCTTCTCCGTAGATGGTAAAAATGTTTTCCGACTGCCAAAAAGTCTCTCCTTTTCCGTAAACAGCTTCCGCGAGAACGCCATTGGTGAAGCGTAACTGTGCGTTGCACAAACAAGCTTTGTAGAAATCCGGCTGAGTGTCCCAAAATTGAGTTTGACAGTTAACGCTTGTCACTTCTCCGAACAAGTCTGTAAATCGGTGCAGTCGAGAAATTGCACCGATTAATGGAAAACCAAATAGGGAATGTTGAAAAGTCCAGCGCTTAGGTACTGAACGCTGAGAGGTAATTGTAACGTAGCGGGCATAAAAAACTTTACCGACTAATGGCAAAGATTCTTTGATTGAGGAGTGCAAACCGCCTAACAATTCGATGTGTTCGATGTGGAGGAGTTTTTGCTTTTGGGCGGCAAGTTCGATCGCCCTTTCGCCCTCAGATAGTTCTAAAGATAGAGGATATTCCACCACAACGTGCTTGTCATTTTCCAGGGCGGCGAGGACGATCGCCCCGTGATCGCGGTTCACCGTACAGACAATTACCAAATCTAAATCGTCTCTTTCTACCAGCTTGCGCCAAGAAACCGCAGCTTCGGCGCCGAAAGTTTGGCAAAATGCTGCGGTTGTCTCCTGGTTGTGCCCCGCAACTGCTACCAAGTTCGATCGCGCGTCAGCTACCAGCGTCTCGGCTCTCAACTTAGCCGCAAAGCCAGTACCCACAATCCCGACGCGAATTGGGGAATTTAGGGAAAAACCAAAGCCAGCATTAATTTGAGTCATAGGATTTAGATTTTAGATAGTTACAGACTTGCGGTGTAGGGGTTTAGGGTTTTATTGCCCAAATTTTAGGCACAGAAGACCAACTCAAGCAAGCTTTGCGGAAAGTCGATCGACAAACCCCATAGCAAAAAACGGTTATTTGGACTGTAGGGCTCAAAACAGGATTTTTAAGAGAAACCCGGTTATTTTGCGTAAGTCTTGCAGCAACAGTATCACAAGGCTGAGCCGCGCATAGGTATAAGTAATCAAGATGAAATTAGAAAAAGTTATAACGAATCCCATTCAAATTTTTTGTAAATGAGTGTTGCAAGCTTGCTTCTTTCCCCTAATATCATAAAGGGAACGAACCTAAGAGTTAATCTCAGAGCTCATATAGCCTTGAAGGTTGCATTAGGAAAAATTATCAATATTGTTGAATTTTTGAGAGGATTAGTGCATGGCAACTTACAAAGTTACCCTCATCAGCGAAGCCGAAGGAATCAACCAGACCATTGACGTTGATGACGATACTTACATTCTAGATGCTGCCGAAGAAGCAGGACTCGACCTCCCGTATTCTTGCCGCGCTGGAGCTTGCTCCACCTGCGCCGGCAAAATCACATCAGGCGAAATTGACCAATCTGACCAATCTTTCTTGGATGACGACCAAATCGAAGCCGGATTTGTTTTGACCTGCGTCGCTTATCCTAAGTCTGATTGTACGATCGAAACTCACCAAGAAGAATCTCTTTACTAAGTAAGGATTTTCGGCGCGATGCGTTAAGTAACCCGGTTTCTTGTTTTCGTAATTGAGCTATTTCAGCTTAATTACGTTAAGAAACCGGGTTTTTGCGTTGAAACACGGCGATAAAGATCGGACGTGCGGTTGAAATCGCCCGGTTTTCTTGTCCCAAGCGTGTTGTCTTATAAACCAATATGCTTGGGTTAACACTGTTTATCGCCCGGAGATCCCCCTCGCATCCCCCTTAAGAAGGGGGACTTTGAGTAACTTCTTGTCCCACCCCCTACTCCCCTTTTTAAGGGGAGTAGGGGTCGAGTAGGGGGCAAGCTAAGGGGGGATCTGTCTTCACCCAAGCGTATTGTCTCAATAAACTATTCCCGCCAAAATGTAATGGAATCGTTGAGGGGGACAACTTGAGCGCCGGGAAAATAAAAGCCCAGAATTCGATCGCCACTCCAGCCCAAATTAGCTAAATTGTAAGAACCAGTCTGACTCATTCCCACGCCGTGTCCGAAACCGCCTCCGACAAAAGCATAACCGTTGAGAGTTTTGTCTGGATTGTAAATCGGTTCTAGATAAAAAAGCGTGCTAATCGGCGGGTAAAAAGCATTGCGAATCTCATCTTTTTCGATATCGATGGAGCCCAAGTCAGTTTGAACCTTCATTTGCAAAACTCGACCGGCGGGCGACCTTTCCACCACTTCCACCTGAGTGAGAGTTTTAAAATTAGCTAGCGGGTGCTGTTTCTTTTGAAGATACTGTTTGAGAAATGCCCCAATCGATGTCAAAGAAACTTCTTCGCGCCAGCGGAAAGTGTCTTCTTTTTCCTCATTAAACCCTGTTTTGAGAGTCATAAAGCGGCGGAAGTTGTTTTCATCAGACAAGCTCTGCTTTGACAAATCCCAGACGTTCTTGGGGGAATCGATTATCGATCGCAAATATGGACGTTCCGGGCCGTGCCACACATCGCCAAAAGTAGCTGTCACGCCGCCGCTAGACGCAGAATAGAGCGCGTCTACGAGCTGATTTTGATAAGTTAGCACCAAACCGCTCGTTTGGGCGATCGCCTTATCGCTTTGCGGATAAACCTCCGTCACACCTTTATAAACCTGACAGTTAACATCAGCGCACAACTCATAATTATCCACAGCAAACCGGCGCAAATTTCTCAGGGCGTAGGTTCTCGCTAAAATAGTTTGAGCTACAATCGAAGCGTAAGGCGAAAAAGCCCCAATTTCGTGAGGAACAACACCCCGCAAATAAGTTTCCGTCTGCACCTCATTAACTAAAGTATAAGTGCCGTAAGAATTTTTTTGCAGGTGCAAACTGCCACCATAACGGCGAGTTTGTTGAAGAACTTTTTCGGGTTCAGTAGCTGTCGCCTCTTGAGTAGTTTCTTCCAATACCTCAATCGTATTTTTGCCCGCCGTCACATCCAACTCATTGCGGTTGAAACGAAAGCCATTTAAAATCCAAAATGCTTGGGGTATTTGTTTGATAACTTTGGAATCTAAAAAAGCTGTTTTGTTACCTTGAGCTTGCAAACTTTGCAACAGCCAGCGCCGCACTATAGGAGAATTATAAATATCTCTTTTCGCCCAAACTTGCCAGCGCAAAGGTTGAGCAATTTCTACATCAATACCCTTAGCGCGCCACTGATTGGCGCTATCTTCTGCGCTTTCAAAACTGCGGTGGGAACTCAGAACAACTCGTTCTTCTACTAATGGCGATTGCAGGGGTTTATTGGCAATTTCTAGCTTGATGCTGGGAGCAGTTTTGGTTTCTGTCCCTTGAGGAGTTTTGTAACTTAATGTTAAGCTGTCGCCCGGTAATGCTTTCAGCGTGAGTTTGTCGGTGGCTTTATTACCAAACCGCTGCACCACACCAATTTTGATGAGTCTATTTTGGGGATTTTGGGCGTTTCCCGCAGCGCCCAAAATCGGCAACAGGCACAATGCGGCGAATACAGTGCGAGAAAGGCAGCTAAGCCATTTGTAACTTGGAGTTGGAGGTGTTTGAGCGAACACAGTTATCTGTCTCCAGATAGTTGAAATTTGGGGAGTTTTGATTGTACGTTAGCACATTTGGCGGCTGCGGAGAGGGGAATTGCCGAAGATAGGCCAATATACTTGGGCTAGTCGCGATCTCAGAAACCGGGTTTCTTGCGTGATTTGTCGCTACTAAACGCACAATTTCCTAGAAACCCGGTTTCTAGCCTCCCGTGAGAAGCCCTGAAACTGTCCAAACTGCACTAACTAATATCGTGTCTGGTGGATTGATAACAACAAGATTAATGCGATCGTTCTGACTTCAATCCTCTAATTTGGAAAAAAACTGAATTTCTGACTGCGAACCTATGTTAATTTTGGGTAATTTAACGGCAAGGATATTACTTAGGATCGAAAACTTAATAACCTAACCACCTCCTACAGCCCTCTATCCTGTAAGTTGCGAGAAAGAAGGAGGCTCTTCCTCCGCACCTGCATTACCAGGCTCTTCCTGGTAACGAGAAATCGCTTAAGTTATTAAATTTTCATTCCTTAGTTGCTTGCTGTTTCCAATACTGACAGGCGGCATAGGCTAAGGTGACAGCGCCCGTAACTATAGCTGCTTCATCCACCTCAAACTGCGGGTGGTGGAGGGGATAGTTGGGTTTGTCAGTCAGTCCCACTCCTAAGCGAAACATGGTTCCCGGTGCGTGTTCTAGATACATTGAAAAATCTTCGGCGCCGAGGGATGGTTCTGGTAAAATTTGGACGCGCGATCGACCTAAAGCTTCTAAAGCTGCAGTTTCGACTAATTGCGTCAGTTTTGGGTCGTTTTGGACTCCGGGCACGCCGCGCTTGTAGGTGAGTTCGTATTTTGCGCCGTAAGTCGCGCAGACGCTGGAAACGATTTGTTCGATCCAAGCCGGTAGTTTTTCGTGGGTTTCGGGATGGAGCGATCGCACGGTTCCCAATAATTTTACTCGATCGGCAATCACGTTCGGCGCGCGTCCGCCGCTAATTTGCCCGATCGTCAAAACCACAGGCCTCAAAGGATTTTGCATCCGGCTAATTGCCTGCTGCAAACTGGTAATTACTTGAGAAGCTATCCAAATTGCATCGATCGCCTCGTGAGGACGCGCACCGTGGCCGGATTCGCCCATTACAATCACTTCTAGGTCATCCGCCGCCGCCGTCAGGGCCCCGTGGCGGATACCGACACAACCGCCGGGAATCGTCGGAAAAACGTGCACTCCGAGGATACCGTCAACATCTTGCATCGCCCCATCTTTAATCATCCATTGAGCACCTTGGGCAATCTCTTCCGCCGGCTGAAACAAAAAGCGGACGTTACCGGGCAATTTTTCTTTTAACTTAGACAAAATCATTGCCGCGCCCAAACCGACTGTGGTGTGGATATCGTGGCCGCAGGCGTGCATCACTCCCTCGTTGCGGGAGGCAAATTCTAGGTTAGTACGTTCTTGAATTGGCAAAGCGTCCATATCGGTACGAATTGCCAGCCACCGGGACTCGCTGCTGTCAACTTTGAGCTCGCCGAGCACTCCTGTTTTGCCGATTCCTTCTATGGCGCGGACTCCGCTGGATGCGAGAACTCCGGCTACATAGGCGGCGGTTTGATATTCTTGGCCGCTGAGTTCGGGGTGGGAGTGGATGTGGCGGCGAATTTCGATTAAGCGGGGTGCGAGGGTGGCGGCTAGTTCTTGGATGCGGGCAAGAAGCATAGATTATCTTGGGGAGTGCGGTACAAGCTGTAGTCAACTAGGTTAACGCATATGTTTGGGTGTGACACTGAGATTTTTTTTTATTAACCGCAGAGGGCGCTGAGAACGCGGAGAGAGGAGGGGAAAGAGATTTTGCTGGAGATGGGGAGTTGGAGTGGATTTTTGAGGCTTTAATGTTGTGTTTTGGTGGATTTTTTTGTGGTGATATCATTAAGCAGTAAATTACAATTGTTTTTTGTGATGAGTTTTGGTTTGTGGAATGTGATTGTTCTGATGGCAGTTGTTTTTGTTTTCAATCGCAGTTTGCGATCGTACTTTTTGATGTGAAGTGCGATCGGTCAAGATATTCAAACCGCACTGCCATTAATTAAATTGCGGTTGCCTTTTTGGATGTAGTCACGAGTTGGTAAGGCTATGACTTTGCAATACTCCGGACAGTTTTTGGAACGATACTACAAGCCTTACAGGGCAAGATCACAAAAAAGTAGAATTAAATGCAAGTCAGGGGTAGACGTGACATTGATTTAATTATCCACGCTCGCCTCAAAGTCCTAGGGAATAAGCCATTTGCCCATAGAAAAAGTGTCCGGACTATTGATTTTTAAGAGTTTGGTAATTGTTTAATCTCGTCCAGTATTTCTTGAAGCGTAAAGTAAATGTAGTAAAAAATTGCATTTCCATTTATGTCTATAGTGCCATATCGACGATATGGGCGACCATCACTACTGGTATATTTTATTTTAGGCTCATAGCCATCGTATTTTGGGCTAAGATAACCTAAGTTAATAGGAGCGCATTTTTCATCAAAAGTGATTCCCCATTTTATTTTTGCTTCTAACTTTCCATCAGGCTTTCGCTCCAAATCGTAGAACAGATTTTCATAAAAATACCTCATATCAATTTTTTGAAAGTCCAATTCTGTGATAAGCATTGGATAAGCTAGTGGTTTCACTTCTTGATCGGGCAACAATATATCAAAAAATTTCTTTGCTTCCCCAGTTATGTAATCCTCAGCAGCTTTTTTTTGTTCTTCATCTTTAAATGAAATTAGAGGAACATAACTGCTTTGGAAAAGTAGAGTTTCAGGGCAAATTCCTATAATATTTATTTTCTGATTCATGAGTTTTCCAGGTAGAGCTTTTGGATAATAAAGAAGTTAGCCTTAAATATTTTGATTCCTTTCATTTCTGGCTGTTGTTCAGTTTCTCCCAAAGGATCAGGCTCAGGTTCTGCTGTGTAATACCAAGGAATAAAAAATACACTCTCTGCAACAGTATGGGTTTGCTGGAGAGCAAATTCATAAGTAAGCTGCTTGAAGATATCATTATTGTATTTGTTTTTCGATTTTGGTGACGATGAGGGATTCAGATAAAAGTCAAGAGGTACATCCTTATAATCCAATATTCTTAGTTTAAATCCATTTTGTGTTTCTAATTTAAGAACTAAGTCAGGACGGGGAAACCGGCGCATTGCCCTACTTCTATCTCGGTTTTCCAATTCATTATACCTTGGGTTTGAGTAGACCAGCGTTCCCGGTTGAGTATCAAGCTCAATACAAAGTAGTTCATTCCATCCGAAGTTACCGGGATTTTTAGGATAGGGAATATTCGATATTGTCCTATAAATCCATTTATTACCGTACCCGTAGTTTCCATGATTAGCTTGGTGGTTGCCAACCCGTTTTGGTTCTTCACCTTGCCTCTCAGATTCTGGATTGGGAGGATCTTTCAAAGGTATATCGGTATCTGCATAGCAAATTTTATCTGGGTATTCTTTGAAGAAATAGGTGTTGCACATATCCTCCCAAACCAGAGAAAACCCTTTTATTCCCCAGTAGTCACCATCATTCTGATCGGGATTTATTTCGCCATATAAGAATATTTCAATAGCTTCATAAAGTCCCCAATAGTCAGCGTCTTTATAATAAGTATTTTTGTCTATGTTATCCAGCGCTTCTTTAAGAATGCTGATAGTTTCGCCAAAAGTGTCTTTGTCAAAAATTGACTGATTGCTGGTCAAGTAGCCGTCTTGGAAGCGTTGAGCAAGGAAGCGAATATCTTGACTGTGTGCTTGAATATTATCCGGCACATCGCCATCCAACTGCTGTACAATCTCATCGAGTATATAACAATACAGGTTCACGATATCAGTGCTTTCATAGCGCACCGTCGGACGTGGTAAATCCATCGCCTCGACGTAAATTACATCGTTATCGAGGTAGATAGCGCGATCTAAGTATTTGTAAAGTTGAGAATAATCAATATCTTCACTGCGTCTGGCTTTCTTTTGGATTGAGTTGATAGCAAGGTCATCGTAGGCTTCCAGTACCCGCTCGATCATTTTAATCTTGCTATAGAGTACACAAACTTCCCCATCTTCCGTTTGCATACTGACTCCGCCAGCAGAAAGGGTAGTCTGATCTTGGTCTTGCTGGAAGTCGGATCTGTTAAGGTTGAATCGGTTTGTGCCTGTATTGTCTCTCTCAAACTTGCGGAAAGTGCGATACATCTTGAAAAATAAATCCCGCACCTCGTTAAAGTTACCATCTGGAAAATTATCAAAGCCATTTGGCAGACAAAACTCATAACCATCTTCTAAAGCAGATTTACGGATTCCAACAAAAAAGTCATTGGAATTTTTAATCAACTTAAAGCTTGAAAAATCAAACATGGAGTGTCAAAAAAGAGAAGCTATTATTTTTAAGTAGAGACTTAAGACCAATTCAAACATTGAGATTCATTATGTTTGCAATGAACTCATTATGCAATTTAGTGAAATCACCGAAAGTGACGAGTTCATCTCTTGTTACCTTCAAAAGATCCACAAGGGGTTTTTTGTCACGGTTGAAAACGCTATCCCATAGGAAGAACATAAGTTTATTTTGTATCTGTTCAGCCGTTACAGGCTGTTTGATAAAGTAATAGCCAATTTGCTTGTCCTCAATTCCCCGAATGGAAGTGTGATGACTTTTGATAAAGCTGTTAAGTTTTTTTATTAGCTCTTCCCACTCATCCTTATCCACAATACCTGCTGTACCGTATGTTGCAGCAAGAGGTTTACTTTTATCCCAGTTGACAAATTCCCACTCCCAACGTCGTTTAAAGGCGCTATCCATAAAGTAAATGGAATTGTCAGAGGTGTTCATAGTAGCTAGGATGGAAAGATTAGGAGGAATACGAATACAGCTACCAATTATCTTATTGTTTTGAATTTCGATGTTAATTTTTGACAAAAGATCTTGATGCTTTTCTAGAGTTTTTGCTTGACCTTTTCCTTCATACTTATAAGTTGGTATTTGTCCTTCTCCCGATTTTTCCGTTCCCGCTTCTTCAAAGCCTATCAAATCAACAATCTTTCGTAATTCTAAATCAGAGACATTTATTCCATAGTCTGACCAGCCATTTTCAGCCCGATCTAAAAGTTGAAAAACTGTCCCAAAGATTGCTGAGGAATTACCTCTATTTATTTCATCAATCACTAAAGCTACATTTTTAACTTCTTCTCCTTCTTGATGAGAGAGAAGATTTTTGTAAGATTGTGCAAGTGCTTTTAAAAAATGACCTTCATAAAAGTTATATTCAACTTTTTTTGAGATAGTAATCGGCACCAGTTTTCCCATGAAGTCACCATAAGTGTACTCTGGATGGAAAACTGTTTTAATAACATTCTCTGGACTTTTTATTCTCAGATCAATCGGGACAATTTCCCGATCAATTCTGTAGCTTTTTCCAGTTCCAGGACTACCAAAGAGGATTTTCTGAATGGGAGTTTTCACTATGTTGACCTACTTAAGTTACAAAACGCTGGTGAAGAGATGTCAAGCTACAGATGTAAGTGCCAAGACCTACTCTGAGTCGTGAGCAGCCAGAGGTAAAATAGCTGAGGTAATATCCCTCCTGTTGCTATAATGAACTACTTATGGAGCTCTGTCAATCTTTTTTCGGTGAGTGAGGACGCAGTACGATCGCCAAAAAACGCGGTTTCTGACCACCCGAAAACCAAAGAAACCGGGTTTTTCACTTTTTAATCTTTAATTATTGTCAGGCCGGAAGCGCAAACAATTGAGCGATCGCACTTTCTGAATAGTTTCAAAATCACGATCGTTATGAACTAGAATAAGTTGGTGCTCGATCGCAAGTTGGGCAATGCAGCAGTCGATACTACTTCTAACCGTCAACCCCTGTCGTTGCAAATCGTAATAAATCCGAGCAGCCGCTACCCAAGTATTAGGCGTAGACTCGATGTAGTCTTGTTCTTGGAGATAAGTTTCTAATAGTGTCCACTCCCTTTCATCTCGACAACCTTGCAAAAGTTCCATCTGAGTAAATCGGTTTAGGAAAATACTTTCATCATTAATTATTGCTTCCAAGGATTGGCGTACTACACCTGTCTTGTCGCGCAAAACACCGATCCAGACGGAAGTATCAATCAGAAACATTTTTGTTTTCCCGCAAGGCTTTATAATCGTAGTCAGTCGAGAATTGAATTTGTCCGCTTAAATCCAGTAGGTTCCGCTTTTTGCGGGTGCGAATTAATTCTTGCAAAGCAAAGTCAATCAGTTCTTTTTCTGTTTTGAAATTGGTTAAGCGAAAGGCTTCTTTAACCAACTCTTCGTTAAGTTCAACGGGGGTTTTCATAGTTAATCTTTCATCTCATTGTAATGATACTTACCAGCCACGATCGCAATTTCGACCTCCGCAACTTGGTAAACTAATCGTTTTTACCTGTTTTTGATTGTGATAATTATAGCGTTTTTAGTTTAATGATAACGAAGTATTCTCGGAAAAACCCTGGTTTAGGACGGCGCACAAACAAAAGAAACCTGGTTTTTCGCAGTTTCTAGGAGGTGTGGCGAAGTATTCTGGGAAAAACCCGGTTTCTCGCCACCCATCCACTATTCATTGAAGGTGTTTTACATCTCGCAATCCTTGCAGGAGTCGTAAACTTTTTACCCCACCCCAACCCTCCCCTTACCAAGGGGAGGGAGTAAGAAATTCACAAATGATTTAGGATTGCTATACCTATGTTTTCGGTACGTAAGTCGATCGCACTTGCAACTCCTTCAACTGCTTCTCATCCACCCCAGCCGGCGCATTCGTCAGCAAACAACCCGCCTGCTGCGTCTTCGGAAACGCAATCACATCGCGAATCGATTCCTCACCAGCCAACAGCATCACCAACCGATCCAAGCCGTAAGCAATGCCTCCGTGGGGCGGAGTTCCATACTCAAACGCATCCAACAAAAAGCCGAACTTATTGTAAGCTTCCTCAGTCGATAAACCGATCGCCTCAAACACCTTTTCCTGAACATCCCGCTGATAAATCCGCAGAGAACCACCGCCCACTTCCGTGCCGTTTAACACCAAGTCGTAAGCTTGAGCTCTCGCCGTCTTCAAATCGTGAATATCGTCAGGATGCGGCGCAGTAAACGGGTGATGGATAGCTTCTAAACGCTTCTCGTCAGCGTTCCATTCAAACATCGGGAAATCCGTCACCCAAAGCAGATTCATCTTCTCTTTGTCGATCGCACCCAATTCGTTACCGACAAACAAACGCAATCTATCCAAAGTCTTATTGACAGCAGTCGCGTCGGCTGCTGCAAACAACAACAAATGACCAGGTTTCGCGCCCGTGCGATCGAGCAATTCCTGTTTTTGCGCTTCCGTTAAATTATCCTTAATTGCGCCGATCGTATCAATTTCGCCATTTTCCCGCACCCGGATAAAAGCCAATCCCTTCGCACCCGCTTCAGTGGCTTCCTTAAACAAATCGCCTTTTTTAATCCGTTCGTTAGAAAAAGCCTCATTCCCGCCCGGAATCGGCAAAGTTTTCACAATTCCGCCCGCAGCAATCGCCCCAGAAAACACCTTAAATCCCGAATCTTTCATCAAATCGGAAACATCGACCAATTCCATACCGAAACGAGTATCCGGTTTGTCGCTACCGTAGCGATCCATTGCTTCGGCGTAAGTCAAACGCGGGAAAGGACGCGGCAATTCTACGCCTTTAACACTTTGGAAAATTTGGCAAACTAAACCTTCGTTTAATTCCAGGATTTCTTCTAAAGACATGAAACTCATTTCCATGTCTAATTGCGTGAATTCCGGCTGTCTGTCGGCGCGCAAATCTTCATCGCGGAAACAGCGGGCAATTTGATAGTATCTGTCAAATCCCGAAACCATTAACAATTGTTTGAACAACTGCGGCGACTGTGGCAAAGCATACCATTCGCCGGGATTGACGCGGCTGGGAACTAAATAATCTCTGGCACCTTCGGGAGTCGATCGAGTTAAAATCGGCGTTTCAATTTCCATAAAATTGCCGACATCTTCCAGGTAACGGCGCATAGCTTTGACAACTTGGTGGCGAAGCTGCAAGTTGCGACTCATACGATCGCGCCGCAAGTCCAAATACCGATATTTCAAGCGCAAATCTTCCCGCACATTTTCATTATCCGCCGTGGAAATCTGAAACGGTAACTGCTTGCGTACCGCATTTAACAACTCAATTTCGTCCGCGTAAATTTCTATTTCACCCGTAGGCAATTTGGGGTTGAGGGAATCTTCGGGCCGGCTGGTGACTCTACCGGTAATTTTCACCACGTATTCGCCGCGCAAAGACTCAGCGCCGTGATAGGAGTCGGGGGTGCGTTCAGGATCGCTGACAATTTGCACAATACCCGATCGATCGCGCACGTCGAGAAAAATCACTCCGCCATGATCGCGGCGGCGATCCACCCAGCCGTAAAGGGTGACAGTCTCTCCGATATGTTTGCTTCGCAGGTCGCCGCAGTAGTAAGTTCTCATGGTTCGGGGTTTTGGACTAAGAATAAAGCTTTTTTATTATGCAGTATGGCTGAACCTTTTGCTGAATGCAAATTAAAGGGCGATCGCTATTAGCCCGCCCAGCTTTGAAACCGGGCGGGCGGGCTGTAGCGCAAACATTGCCAGATTGTGTCCAATCTTGCTAGGAATCGCCGCCATTGTTGCGAGACTTCTCAACAAACGCCGTTAGCGAGTTCCATGCAGACTTAGCCGTTTCCTTCAAGCGAGTCCCCAGCGACTCAATTTCTCCCACAACAACGTGCCAATTTTTTTCAGTTTGTTTCTGAATGTCGTCAACAGCTTGTTCGATGCGATCGCGTTCGACCAATTTATTTTGTTCCACCGCTTCTCGCGCTTGTCGCACAGCTTTCAAATAAGCTTCGCGGCTGACTTCGCCGGCATCTTGTACCTGCGCTTGCGCCCGCGTTTTAATTGCATCAAGTACCAGCCAATTTTTCTCGGATTCTTTTTTGATCAGGCTGACTGCTTCTTTCATTCTGTCTTTGGCGATCGACTTATTTTCGTCGATCGCGTCACTGGCTTTCGTCACAGCTTTCAAATAAGCTTCGCGGGTGAGTTCGCCAGCGGCTTGAAATTCGGCAGCAGCGCGTTTTTTGATTGATTCAAACAGGGCCGCAGTTTCTGCGATCGTTTCATCAGTCGCGTCGGGCATCTCTTGTTTGACGATCGCCGTCGTTTCGGGAGTTACCTCTACAATTGTTGTTTCAGTCACATTTGGATCTGTCATATCAATTATCTCCTTTCTTAAATCCGCTGGGAATGGACTTTGTATTTATAGCGCCAGAATTCATTCTGACATTTTAGCATTGAAGCCGCCTGTCGGATATCGCCCACTTGCAGGTACGGTTTAGCGCACTTAAATTTATGATAATTCCCTTCACCTAACAACGCACAACAAACTTAATTTTTCTCAACCATAGTTAAAGATTTAAATTTTCTATTTTCCCCCTGCAAATCTCCGACATCGCTAGTCTGTAACAATTGGTGACTTTTTTGGGCGTACAGCCAAGATTGAGGAAATTTGTATCGATATAGAACCCATTTGACATCTTTGAGTTTTTGGGTTGGGTGACGATAAATATAGAGAAAAACTGGTTTTTGCTATTTACGCAAGGGGCAAGAAACAGGGTTTCTACGAGTTTTTGGGTTGGGTGACGAGAAATATAGAGAGAAACCCGGTTTCTGAGATTTATGCAGAATAGATATCAAAGGGGTTCTATACTACTTTTTTAACTTACGGTTTAGAGTCCAATGTCTTGTAGCGCGATCGAGCTTACAGCCTTGCCATTTTTTACTGGGTAGCCAGTGCCATACTTGGAGTAATTGCCGTTCAGTTAGGCAGCATTTTAGCACGAATTGGCAAATAAATCAAATACCGTTTACATCTTTACATTATAGAGAATCGAGCACCTGTAAAAAAACACCAATGCCTAAGTCCGGCGAGTTATCGACAAATTAAAGATAATTTATATAAAATCAGTCATTGTAGCAATAATTTTCAAAATTAATCTCAAAATCCAGTTTTTTTAGAGAAACCAAGTTTTGGCGATCGCTCATCATTTCAGCTTTAATTGATATCTCGCAGATTTTACCCATTGTCGCCAGCAGGTCTTGCGAAAAATGAGTTTATGGGGTATAGGTATGGAAACCCAAGAATCAATTTTAAAACCGCCGCACCCGGACTCGTGCCTGCCGACAAATATCTGTTGTGCGTTTTCGAGAATTTTTGCTAATGACTGATGACCAATGACTAATCACTGGGACTACTGACTAAATTCAAACAAAACATAGGGGGTTTAGCTGTGATAGCTAAAACAGCAACAGAGTGCCTCATTACCTTAAAAGGCGTTAGCAAAGCTTACCAGCAGCCAAACGGTCAAAAAATTTCTATTTTAGAGCAAATTAATTTAGAATTGCGATCGGGCGAAATAGTAGCTTTGCTCGGCCCTTCCGGCTCAGGCAAATCAACATTAATGCGGATGATAGCCGGACTAATTCCGCCCAGCGAAGGTCAAATTTTCTACCATAATCGTCCTTTAATCGGCTTAAATCCTGGGGTGGCAATTGTATTTCAAAACTTTGCTCTTTATCCCTGGTTGACGGTACTAGAAAATGTAGAATTAGGCTTAAAAGCTAAAGGAGAAATGCCCGAACTGCGCCTCCAAAAAGCCTTGAAAATGATTGATATTATCGGTTTGGACGGATTTGAAAATGCTTATCCCAAAGAACTTTCTGGCGGAATGCGGCAGCGGGTGGGATTTGCTAGAGCTTTGGCGGTAGAACCCGAACTGCTTTGCATGGATGAACCGTTTTCAGCTTTAGATGTTCTGACTGCGGAAAACTTGCGGTTTGAGTTATTAGATTTGTGGCTGGAAAAAAAGATTCCTACCAAAGCTGTGTTAATCGTAACTCACGGAATTGAGGAAGCGGTTATTTTAGCCGATCGCATTGTAGTCCTCGGCCGCAATCCGGGGCGAATTCGTGCCGAATTGACCGTGAATTTGCCGCACTATCGCGATCGCAAAACAGCCGAATTCCAAACTCTCGTAGACCAAGTTTACAAAATCCTCACCAATCCCGAATTGAGCGGCCCCACAGTGACAGCACCTGCTGAAAGTGCTGCTGTGTCTCAACCTGAACCAGTCCCAACGCCTAAATACCAATCTCTGCCGCAGGTGCGAATCGGTGCGATCGCAGGTTTGCTGGAACTCTTAGAAGACCGCCAAGAGAAAGACCTCTACCGCCTCGGTCAAGAATTAATGCTAGAGGTAGACGACATTTTGCCGATCGTCGAAGCAGCAAAATTAATGGAATTCCTAGTAATCCAAGAAGGCGACCTGCTTTTAACACCAGTGGGCCTTCAATTCATAGCCGGCGGAATTGACCAGCGCAAACAAATTGTCCGCACCCAAATTATCAGCAACATTCTCCTCGTACAGCAAATTTATAGAATGCTTCAGGCCAAGCGCAATCACCGCATTTCAGAAGAGTTAATTCTGGATATTCTCGAAGCCCACTTTAGCCCGAAAGAAGCAATGCGACAATTGCAAACCGCGATTGATTGGGGTCGCTATGCCGAGTTGTACAGCTACGACGAACCAGGAGGCGAAATATTTTTAGAATCCGAAGCTAAAGATGAGTAGTCAGTTGACTGTTGACTGTTGACTGTTGACTGTTGACTGTTAACAGTTGACTGTTGACAGTAGTCATTGGTATTTTTACCGAATTACTAATAACAACTTCTGACTTCAACCTTCGTTAAATCCGTTAAATCAGTTAAATTCGTTAAAAAATCCGCTCCCGAACCTTTATTTCATCCGTTAAATCCGTTAAAAAATATGCTGCCGAACCTTCCTTTCATCCGCTAAATCCGTTAAAAATCCGCTGCCGAACTTCCTTCTTCCTTCTTCCTTCGGAATTATGACAAGACCCCTAATACCCGCCAATCAAACTTTAGAAAGATCCGCTTGGACTTGGCAAGATGGATTGCTGATTCTAGCGATATTTTCTCTAATTTTCGTAATCGTTCAAACAGCATCTCAATTCAACGGTGAGTACAACCCTAACTTTAAAATTGAGACCACACTAAATGTCTTGCCAGGGTATACAGCCCAGACTCTTTTACGCATGACAGCCGCCTATTTTTTATCCTTGCTATTTACCTTAGTTTATGCTTATTCTGCTTACCGTTCTGCCCTAGCAGCCAAAATTTTAATTCCCTTGTTAGACATTTTACAGTCAATTCCGGTTTTATCTTTTTTGCCCGGAGTTGTTTTAGCCCTAGTGACTTTATTTCCAGGTCAAAGAATCGGCGTAGAACTCGCATCGATTATCTTAATATTTACTGGAATGACTTGGAATATGACCTTTAGTTTCTATCAGTCGCTTTCCGGGATTCCGCAAGAACTAAAGGAAGCTGCACGAGTTTATCGCCTCAATGCTTGGCAGCAATTTTGGACGTTAGAATTGCCCGCTGGTGCGATCGGACTGGTGTGGAACAGCGTCATGTCAGTGGCTGGCGGGTGGTTCTTTTTGATTGCGATCGAGTCTTTTACCTTGGGCGACAAAAATTTTAATTTGCCCGGACTTGGTTCCTATTTGGGCAAAGCAGCCAATGAAGGCAATTTTGGGGCGATCGGCTGGGGTTTAGCAATATTAATTGGTACGATCGTGGCGATCGACTTTTTCATCTGGCAGCCTTTAATTGCTTGGGCAGAAAAATTTAAATATCAAACCGTGGAAGCTACCAACGTACCGCAGTCAAAGGTGTTGGATTTTTTAAGGCGATCGCCCACACTGCGGGTGTTGAAGTCGCGGATTTCGCCCCTAGGCGACAGTTTCGATCGCACTTTAGCCAGAGGTTTTGCACCTGCTAACTTACCAAGAAGCGATCGCCCGCAAAGCCACCTCGGAAATTGGATAAATTGGCTGTTTCTGTGCGGGTTTGCCGCGATCGTGCTTTGGGGAACATGGGAAGCAGTGCTGCTGCTCAGGTTGCTGAGTTTTTCGGACTGGCAAAAAGTCATGGGAGGTGCATTTTTTACCGCTTTACGAGTCATTTGCGCCCTATTTTTATCGCTGTTGTGGACAGTACCCCTCGGAGTGGCGATCGGGCGAAATCCGCGTTTAGCTCAACTTTTGCAACCCTTAGTACAAATAGCCGCTTCTGTACCAGCAACGGCTTTATTTCCTGTATTGCTGCTAGCTTTAATTCACGCTGGAGGCGGCTTACAAATAGGTTCTGTGGCGTTGATGATGTTGGGTACAATGTGGTATTTGCTGTTTAATGTGATTGCCGGCGCTCAATCCATACCATCGGAATTGTTTGAAGCCGCGCAAGTTTATAAGCTTTCACTAATTCAGCGCTGGAAAACTTTAATTATTCCCGGAATCTTCCCTTACTTAATTACAGGAATTATTACGGCGGTGGGGGGAGCTTGGAATGCGAGTATTGTCAGCGAATACGTGCAGTTTAAAGGTGAAATAATTAAAACAAGCGGCTTGGGCGAGACGATTTCTGAAGCCACGGCATCGGGCAATTTTCCTCTGCTATTGGCAGCTACTTCTGTGATGTCGCTGCTGGTGGTATTGACTAACCGTTTGGTGTGGCGGCCGCTTTACCGTTTGGCACAAGAAAAATATCAGTTGTTGGTTTAATTTCGGGGTCAATATCATGTCCCGTCGCTCTACAACAATAAAATTGGTTCGATCGTTCCGAATGCAAGTCGTCTGATTTATGAAGACTTGCATTCCGATACGGAGAACACCCGATCGCGCGCAGCACCCAAAACACCCCGACCGCCCAAAATTAGACCGCCAAAATATATTGACAATGTTGGTTTTGTGCGTATGATATTAAAAACCCGTAAAATATTTATTTGGATGTTAAAGTGACCGACAAAAAAAATACCAGCAAAACCCTAAAATTTGCAGCGATCGGCTGCTTCTTGTCGATATTGTTTCCCGCAGTTTTACCTTCAGTTGCCTCCGCCGAAACAGCACTGCAAGAAATTAAGCAAACCGGCATTCTGAAAGTCGGCATCAGAAAAGATGCTGCTCCCTTCGGCTACTTAGAAGGCGAAAAGTGGCAAGGAGTTTGCATCGAAGAGTTAGAGTTTTTCCGAGCTGACTTAGAAAAGAAATTAAATCGCTCTGTTCGCTTAGAAAAACTCGAAACAAACCTCAACGAATCAGCCGAAAAAGGGCGATTTCGTAGCGTCACCAGCAAGCGCGCTCACCTGGAATGCGGGCCCAATACAATCCTCCAAAATCCCCCCAGCGGAATTGCCTATTCGCTACCCTTTTTATACAGCGGCACCTATCTGTTAGTCAAGCCAGAAAACAAACTGAGAGTCAATCCTTCGGGATTCCTGCAAGGCGCGACAATTGGCGTGTTGAGCGGTTCTCTTACCGAACAATTCATTGCAGGCAGATATCAACTAGCCAACCAGAAAATTTATCAAGGTATGGCGGGCAGAGAGTCTGGTGTGGCAGATGCGGCAGCCGGAAAAATCGATGCCTTCGCTAGCGATGGAATGCTGTTAGTTGGAGAAGCTCTGAGACAGGGTTTAACTCAAAACCAGTATTCTTTGATACCGGAGCAGCCTTTAACCTGCATTTCCTATGGCATGATCCTGCCAGCAGGTGATACTGAATGGAAAGAAACGGTCAATAATTTTATTCGCAATCAAAGTTCTACGAATTTGTTGGAAAAAGTGTTCGGGCCCAATTCTCCTTTCCTACCGATGAGTGTCGCCGATCAAAATAAATGTATTTGATCCCAAATCGGTTCAACAGTTGACAGCATATAGGTTGACAGTTACCCCGCGCTCGATCGCCAGGAGATTGCGGACAAGGGAAATTAATTTTTTTCTTCGATCCTTCAAGGGAGAGGCTTTAAACCAATTTTTTCTGGTAAAGTGCGGATTGTGTCATGGCAAGTTCGATCGCTGCGACGAGTGGTGTCAATAGGCTCTAAACTGGATTCAGGAAGGCGCGCAGCACAGGTTTATACCAGTTTCCCCCAAAAATGTAACTGTAGGTAAACTCCAAAACCGCTGACTCCGTAAGTCATCCCCAATTCTTTAATCGATAATCTTCTATGCGAAAATCGAAAAGCGAAAAGGGCATTAGGAGGGTCATCAGTGACAGAAAAAAGTTATCAATCGTCTTCGCTTCCCACCTACGCGCGAAAAGAACTGCGGGAATTAGTTCGATCGCAGTTAAGGGCTTTGTTAGAACAAGGAGACTTTAAAGGAGCAAAAGCGATTTTGCATCCGGTGCAGGAGGCGGACATCGCTGAAGCGATCGAAGGCCTGCCAGAAACCATGCAAGTAATAGCTTTCCGGTTGCTTTCCAAAGACGAAGCCATCGGAGTTTACGAATATCTCGACTCCAGCGTTCAGCAGTCCCTCTGCGAAAAATTCAAACGCCAAGAAGTCCTCGACATTGTAGACAAAATGTCGCCGGACGATCGAGCAAAACTGTTTGACGAACTGCCGGCGATATTAGTCCGCCGCCTTTTAGGCGAATTGAGTCCGACGGAACGAGAAGCAACGGCCCAACTCTTGGGTTACGAAGCCAGTAGCGCCGGCCGGATCATGACCCCAGAATATATTTCTCTGAAAGAAAGTTTTACCGTCGCCCAAGCTTTAGACCGAATTCGGTCTTTGGCTAAAACTACCGAAACAATTTATTCTCTTTATGTCACCGATGCCGGACGCAGCCTGACGGGCATTTTATCCTTGCGGGATTTGGTCACTTCCCCCCTCGACAAAACAGTCGGCGAAATTATGACTCGCGACGTAGTTTCTGTTCAAACTGGAACGGATCGAGAAGAAGTAGCTAGGCTGATCCAGCGTTACGATTTTTTAGCAGTGCCCGTTGTAGACCGCGAACAGCGTCTTGTGGGGATCATTACAGTTGACGATGCGATCGACATTTTAGAAGAAGAAGCTGATAAAGATATTTATACCTTGGGCGGTGTCCAGTCCGGCGGCGACAATTATTTTCAGACCGATTTAATCACCGTTGCTCGCAAAAGGGTCGTGTGGCTGTTTGTTCTGCTCTTAACCAATACAGTCACTGGGGCAATTATTAGAGCGCAAGAAGATATTTTGCAGCAAGTAGTCGCCCTAGCAGCCTTTATTCCGCTACTGACTGGCACTGGAGGTAATGTCGGTGCCCAGTCTTCAACAGTTATAATTCGCGGTTTGAACACTGACGAAATTACGGCGATGGGCCCGTTTAAAGTAATTGTGCGCGAGGGGATGGCGGGAGCGCTGTTAGGAGCTATATTAGGGACTGTAGCAACGGGCTGGGCTTACACTCTGCAAGGGAATTTAGCAGTGGCAATCGCAGTGGGAGTAAGTTTGTTGGCGATCGCAATTTTAGCTTCTCTTGCCGGTTCATCTCTGCCGTTTCTATTTCGTTCTTTGGGTTTAGACCCAGCTTTAATGTCTGCTCCTTTTATTACCACCGCCGTTGATGTCCTCGGAGTTTTGATTTATTTCTCTTTAGCTCGGGCAATTTTGCAGATTTAATATATTTAATGAGATGACGGTTAATAAAAAATTTAATTTGTTTTTCACCGCTGCTCAATTCACGGTCTGCATCCGATCGCACTTTATTTTTACCTGAATATTTATAGTTGATTTAAAAATCATGCAATTATAGGCCAATACGGTTTACTTAAGACGATCTCCCTGGCACACCCCTTAAAAAGGGGGGAACAATAATCCCCTCAAAGTCAACCCCTACTCCCCTTCTTAAGGGATTTAGGGGGATCTCCGGGGCATAAATATGTTAAGTGAACTGTATTGAATTATAGGCAAACTCCAAACTCCCATCGACCTCGGTCATTCCCAATCAACAATTAAAAATCAAAAATGGTATTAGCCTATGTCACCATCCAATTCACCAACTACAATCAAAAAATCCCAGCCTAGCAATTTGTTAGACACTGCTGAATTGGTTTTTCTTGCTGCTTCGGCTGCGGGATTGGCTGCTAGTTTGGTTTGGCAGCAGGGCGTTTATGTCGAAGTGCCTGTAGTGATTTCGCTGGTGTTGAATTTTGTGAACCGGCAGAAGCTGCACGGCCAAGTTAAAACAAGTACGGCGGCTGTGTTCGATCGCGTAAATCAACAAGCAACTATTACCGATCGCGCGATCGAGCAATTGCAACTTGCTGTAAATACCCTAGACGAAGCCCTAGGCCAAACATCTCGCGAAAACCTCAATGTTGGATCGGGAGAAAACGTACACTCTCTAATTTCCGCCATTGAGAACCTGCGCCAGCGACTAATCATTTTAGAAAAAACGATTAAAATGATTCAAAGCGATATCGAAGTCACCAGTCGCCAATTCAAACAGCGCCCGGAGTTGCAACAAATCGAAACTTTGACAACAATCATTCTCGACTTGCAGCAGTTTATCAACGAACTGCCGCAGTGGGGCAGTTTGCAGCAGCGGCAGCTAACAGAAATTCAGCAAAAAGCAGACAATGCTTTGGTCGAGCTTGCTCAAGAAATTGCTGCAATTCCCAACCGCATACAGGAAGCTGTAGCTAGTCGTGGCGGTGCAATCAACCCGCAGTTGAACGCTGGTGGCTCGAATTTGGAGTCTGACAGTTCTCAGATGCAGCATAATGCCGATCGACCTAAAAACCAGAACGAGAAAATTCGCCAAAAATATCCCAGAGCTTATGTAAAGTGGAGTCAGGATGAAGACGAAAATTTGCAGAAAGAATATGCTAGCGGTCAACAAATTGGCGAATTAGCTCAGAGATTTCAGCGACAGCCGGCTGCTATTCGTTCTCGCTTACAAAAACTAGGATCGATCGAATAATATCAAGGGAATTGACCAAACAGGGCCTTCGCAAAACAGGGCATTGGTTACTATTTCACGAAAATTGAGAACCGCTATATCGAGACTAATGATATCAATTCCGGTTGCACTCATACATGATGTTAACAGTTAACAGTTAACAGTTAACTGTTAATTTACTATTCCGATGCCAATAGATTTGATATGACTAACAACTAACAACTGAGGGCGGGTACGGGGCACCGCCCCTACCAACTAATAACCAATAACTAATAACCAATAACTAATAACCAATAACCAATAACCAATAACCAATAACTAATAACTAATAAAAAAAGATCGCCTTTTTTTCAAAAGAGCGATCGACTTTATTTATTCTAGTACCGACTGTCAACAGCCGATCGCTAACATCAAATCTCAAGGCCCGATAGCCTTGTTCTACCTCATACTAGAAATCTTGCGGTAACAAAGAACTTAAACGCTCCAACAAAGGATCGGACTCCCGACGAGGCCCAACCTCAGCATCAGAAATGACATTATCATCCGCCACAGAATCAGACTTAATCGAGTCAGGCTCTACTACTTTTGAAACTGGGGCAAAAGAAACTTGAGCAAACTTACTGTTAACACTTCCCTGCAACTGATCCAACTGCGCGCCCAGTTGACTTAGGTGATGTTCCAGTCCTTCCAAACGGCTTAATTCCTCAGCAGAAACATGGCGCTCGAACTCAGCAAATTTGACCGCAAGTTCAGCTATACGCTGTTCCAAGCGCTGAAAGCTATCTGTTGTAGAGCCAGCAGACTCAGATACAGACAAAAACTGCCACAAAGCTTGCTTGCAGAGATTGCCGAAAGTCTGATACTTCGTAAAAGCCAACTCTTTTTCAATAGCGGCCAGTAAAGTTTGATCGGCAGCATCTTCAGTAAACGCCACCGAGAAATTCGCCTTATTTTTTGCCCACAGTGCCATAGGGTTCAAGCCTTAATGCGTTACTTAATTGTGGCTAGCTGAGCCTCAGCATAAATAAACTGTCCCAAAGCATTAGCTTTCCGAGAAGGTTGAGCCAAGTGAGCCTTAAGATTGGCATCTTTGAGCAAAGGTTGGAGTACCTCCCAGAAAAACTCGCCGCCGCCGCCAGTCAGAACCACATCCGTCACCCGTTCTGGCAGCCACTGCACTAAACGTTCGGATAGTTCGTTAGCAAAAGCCTCCCGTAAATCCTTAATAATCGGATCTAAGTTAGTCGGCTTAGTCGCTCCTCTCGGACGGTAGAAACGCTCGCCTTCTGGTTTATTCACCGCTTCTAGTAAAGACAGAGATTGAGGGTCTGCCCCCGGAATTTTGGAGGCTACTTGTTCGTAGAACTTGTTCATGGCGAAAGAATCGCTCTTAGAAGCCGCCCGGGCGAACCGGAAACGATCGACCATTAACAAATCAGTAGTTTGGTGTCCGATATCGACAACAGCCACCGACAGTTCCGGTAAATCCGGCGTAAACTCCTTATTGTCTTGAGCCTCACACCAAATCAGGCTGCCGAATCCTTCCGGCATCACCCAAACGTGGCGGATGTCAATTTCCACGCGCTCACCTCGGTAGACCACCACGTGGGGAGAGCGAAGTTGGCTGATAATCTCTTCCTTTTCTTTTTCAAACTGATCCTGGGAATAAAAAGGCAAACCCAGCACTACGGCCATTTCGCCCTTCATCTGGAAATATCCAGCACAGGAAAAAACCTTAACCAA
Organism: Microcoleus sp. B4-D4; assembly: GCF_036705185.1. Taxonomy (NCBI): domain Bacteria; kingdom Bacillati; phylum Cyanobacteriota; class Cyanophyceae; order Oscillatoriales; family Microcoleaceae; genus Microcoleus; species Microcoleus sp. B4-D4. Next base: position 43,382 of record NZ_JAUBTX010000043.1, read on the forward strand.
AGCATCCACTACTTTCGACTGGTCTGCGCCGCCGAGATTAGCGCCAAAGTCTGCAGCCAGTTGACCGATCGCGTATCCCTTGCCTTGGTACTCTAGCCACATATCCAACAGAGGGTCTGTTGCTTTGGACTCAAAGCTGCCGCCCCGCACCTTTTCCACTGGCATATTAGCCACGTTGGCGGGGATAAAAACAACGCCGTTTGGGTTGCGACTTACGCAAGCTTTAGTTGCAGTACGACCCAAATCAGCACTAATAATCGATTTGTGAGAAGCGATCTTAGTCTGCTGCGTCAGCATAGCCGAATTAGGAACAAGCTGTCTAGTTGTCATCGAAATGTGTTACCTCACTGAGCCTCACCATTATCATGCCTTATCCCTTGACACTGCCACGCTTAAAGACAGTGGGTTTTGAGGCGATTCTTTTAACTCTACCTATATCGGTATCGAAATCAGCACCAAACATTATATTCGGGACGATCGCAGTTGCAGTAACTAACCTAACTTTTTTTTCTAGGGATCGCGAGCAAGGCCTGTTGCCCGATCGTGCATTGTTAAGTTAAATTTAGTTAAGATTCTGAGTGTAAAGTTTTGTCCCGCTCCTGAGGCACCGCGCTCTTACCCGATCTGTCCCCAATTCAAGGCATCCCTATTTATGAAAATTTCTTGGCGAACTATACTACTTTGGACTTTACCCGCCCTGGTAATCGGCTTTTTCTTGTGGCAGGGAGCCTTTGCCCCATCCCCAGCAGAAATGAGTAAGAACACCGCCAGCACACGCTTAAGCTACGGTCGATTCTTAGATTACTTAAACGCCGGTCGAGTCACCAGCGTTGATTTGTACGACGGAGGTCGGACGGCGATCGTCCTAGCCGTAGATCCCGAATTAGACAATCGCGAGCAGCGGTGGCGGGTGGACTTGCCATCAAATTCCCCGGAACTCGTTTCTAGGCTAAGAGACTCCCAAATCAGCTTCGACACCCATCCCCTGCGGAACGACGGCGCAGTCTGGGGACTTTTAGGCAATCTAGTATTTCCCCTCTTGTTAGTCGGAGGGCTGTTTTTCCTCTTCCGCCGCGGCGGTGGCAACGTGCCCGGAGGCCCTGGCCAAGCGATGAACTTTGGCAAATCCAAAGCACGCTTTCAAATGGAAGCTAAAACAGGCGTACTGTTCGACGACGTAGCAGGCGTAGAGGAAGCCAAAGAAGAACTTCAAGAAGTCGTAACATTCCTCAAAAAACCCGAACGCTTCACCGCAGTAGGGGCGAAGATTCCCAAAGGCGTGCTGCTAGTAGGCCCTCCCGGAACCGGTAAAACCTTGCTAGCAAAAGCGATCGCAGGCGAAGCCGGCGTGCCTTTCTTCAGCATCTCCGGTTCAGAATTTGTGGAAATGTTCGTCGGTGTCGGCGCATCCCGCGTCCGCGACTTGTTCAAAAAAGCCAAAGAAAACGCTCCTTGCATAATCTTTATCGATGAAATCGATGCAGTGGGCCGCCAGCGCGGCGCAGGCATCGGCGGCGGTAACGACGAACGGGAACAAACCCTGAACCAGTTACTGACCGAAATGGACGGTTTTGAGGGCAATACTGGGATTATCATCATTGCTGCTACAAACCGCCCCGACGTGCTCGATTCGGCGCTGCTGCGTCCGGGTCGTTTTGACCGCCAAGTTAGCGTAGATACGCCGGATATCAAAGGGCGCTTGGAAATTTTGGAAGTTCACGCGCGCAACAAGAAGCTGTCTGCGGAGATTTCTTTGGATGCCATCGCCCGCCGCACTCCAGGTTTTACCGGCGCTGATTTGGCTAACTTGCTCAACGAAGCTGCTATTTTAACAGCGAGACGCCGCAAAGAAGCGATTACGATGCTCGAAGTTGACGATGCAGTCGATCGCGTGGTAGCAGGTATGGAAGGCACGCCGCTGGTGGACAGCAAGAGCAAGCGTTTGATTGCTTACCACGAAATCGGCCACGCGGTCGTCGGTACTTTGATTCAAGCCCACGATCCCGTGCAAAAAGTTACCTTAGTCCCTCGCGGACAAGCTCGCGGCTTGACTTGGTTCATGCCTAGCGAAGACCAAGGTTTGATTTCTCGATCGCAAATCTTAGCCCGGATTAGCGGTGCTTTGGGCGGCCGCGCAGCCGAAGAAGTAGTTTTCGGTGATGCTGAAGTTACCACCGGTGCCGGCAACGACTTGCAGCAAGTCAGCGGTATGGCCCGCCAAATGGTTACTCGCTACGGGATGTCTACCTTGGGCCCGATCGCCCTAGAAGCTCAGCAAAGCGAAATTTTCCTCGGCCGCGACTACACGGCGCGATCGGAATATTCCGAAGAAATTGCCTCTCGGATTGACGGACAAGTCCGGGAAATTGTCGATCGCTGTTACGAAGATGCCCGCCGCATTATTCGCGAAAATCGCACTGTGGTCGATCGTTTAGTCGATTTGCTGATCGAAAAAGAAACCATCGACGGCGAAGAGTTGCGCCTGATCGTCTCTGAATATACTTTTGTTCCTGAAAAAGAACAGTACGTTCCTCAGCTTTAAAAAGTTCAAGGCGAATATTCAGGGCGAATAGAATTCGCGACTACACAAACAAAGTCCGCCTCCACGGACTGAAGAAATTCAACCCGCGCAGGCGGGTTTTGTCTGTTTAGCAGCGGTTTCAACCGCCGACTCAAAAGAAACTTTAAAAAGTTCAAGGCGAATATTCAGGGCGAATAAAATTCGCTCAAAAGAAACTATATGATTAAGAATTCATCGATTTGTTTGATAGTAATTTCAACATTAATTTCCGTCAACACTTTGAGCGCCCGCGCCGAAAAATTAAGATGTTTTGTAGATATTTGTATCGACCCCAGCAGCGTAGAATTAAGCAAATCCGATATTCCCGGTGCTCCTTCTTATCCCGTCATAATTATTTTAGGCACTCAGCAGTTTAGTAACGAGAAAATGCTGGTGCAAATGGAAGTTAACTGCAATTCGCGAGAGTTTAGAACAGTCAGAATTAGCGAAGATGGCGAAAATTGGTCGAATTTCGATCCGAGATGGACTTTGGTCGATCGCACAAACTCATATTTGTCTCGGCTGGTAGACTATAGTTGTCAATTGGCGATCGCCGAACAATAGCATAAATACAACAATCAGTAGACCAACAAAAAAACAGATCGCCGATATCCGCATCCTCAACCCTTGACTTGCGGGTTTTTTCAGTGTAAAAGCGGTTGAAACCGCCGAATGTTAATATTAAACTCAATCTAAAATCTAAAATCTAAAATCTAAAATCGGATGACTAACCCCAGCGAATACCGACAAAGACGCGAACATTTAATGGCAAAAATTGGCAGCGGAACCGCGATATTTCGCAGCGCCCCCGCAGCCGTCATGCACAACGATGTAGAATACGCCTACCGACAAGATAGCGATTTTTTCTACTTAACAGGTTTCAAGGAAGCGGGGGCGGTAGCAGTGCTCGCACCGCATCACGAAGAACACAAATTTGTCCTCTTCGTGCAGCCAAAAGACTTGGAAAAAGAAACTTGGCACGGTTATCGCGCCGGAGTAGAAGGCGCTAAGGAGCTGTACGGCGCTGATGAAGCGTTTCCCATCGCCGAACTGGCCGAAAAATTGCCAAAATTTCTAGAAAAGGCCGATCGCATATATTATCACTTCGGGCGCGATCGGAATTTCGACCAAACAATCCTCAATCACTGGCAAAGCTTGATGGCAACCTACCCGAAACGCGGTACAGGCCCCACAGCAATCGAAGATTCCAACATCATTTTACACCCGATGCGGCTGGTGAAAAGCGAAACAGAATTAGCATTAATGCGAAAAGCCGCTAATATCTCAGTTATCGCCCACAACCGCGCCCAAGAATTCGCCAAACCTGGCAGGTACGAATACGAAATTCAAGCAGAAATTGAACATATTTTTGGCATGAACGGTGCCACTTCCGCTTATCCTTCCATTGTCGCCTCCGGTAACAATGCCTGCGTCCTCCACTACATCGAAAACAACCGCCAAATGCAGGAAAACGATTTGCTGCTAATAGATGCCGGTTGTGGTTGCGACTACTACAACGCCGACATTACTCGCACCTTTCCTATTAGCGGCAAATTCACCGCCGAACAACAGACTATTTACGACTTAGTTTTGCAAGCACAATTGCAGGCAATCAGTCAAGTATATCCGGGAAATCCTTACAGCAAAATTCACGAAACAGCAGTGCGTGTTTTAGTGGAAGGTTTAATGGATTTAAAACTTTTGGTCGGCGACATTGAAGAGATAATTAAAGAGGAGAAATACAAGCCGTTTTATATGCACCGCACCGGACATTGGCTGGGATTGGACGTACACGATGTCGGGGTTTATCAGTACGGCGAAAATTCGCAAGTTTTGCAGGCGGGACAAGTGCTGACGGTAGAACCGGGGATTTATATTTCTCCTTATATTAAACCCGTAGAAGGACAGCCGGAGATTCCTGAAAAATGGCGCGGTATTGGTGTGAGAATTGAAGATGATGTCTTGGTGACAGTTGACAATCACGAAGTATTAACAGCGGGAGTTCCTAAATGATTGTTGACTGTTGACTGTTGGCTGTTGACTGTTGACTGTTGACTGTTGGCAGTTGCCGCCTTTAAATTGTATATTAAAAAAAATCAAACAATGAGTGGGGTTTCCCGCTCGCCCTGAATATTCAATTTAAAGGCGCGACAGCTTATTTCTTATTTCTTATTTATTTATTTATTTATTTATTTATTTATTTATTATTTGTTGGTTATAATTCCTAATTACCAACAACCAACAGCCAACAGCCAACAGTCAACAACCAACAGCCAAACAAAGAGCCCTTATGTGTATTGATCCCACAGACAACGCACGGCATAACTATCCCGTAGGGAATCGACCTCTCGAAACCTGCGAAGCATTAGTAACAGAGCAAAGCGCAAAAATTCAGCAACTCGAAGAACATTTGCAACAGCAGAGAGAATTGTGCCAGAAATTAGCAGCACAACTTAAAGTATGGGAAAATTCCAACTCTGCTGATTGTGTAACTGAATTGGATATCGCCGACGATCGCACTGAGTTAATCGCATCTCTGGAAAAAAGCCAGGAAATGTACCGAACTCTGATCAAACATTATCCGAATGGCTCGGTGTTTTTGTTCGATCGCGATTTGCGCTATACTCTGGTTGACGGTCAAGGTTTGGCAGTAGTTGGTTTGTCCAAAGAACTGTTGGAAGGCAAAACATTGTGGGAAGTATCGCCACCTGAAGATTTGCCACTTTTTGAGACTACATATCGCGCGGCTTTGGCAGGAAAAGAGAATAATTTTGAATATAAATACGGCGATCACGTTTATTCAACAACAATTGCTCCCGTCAAAAACGACCGGGAAGAAATTTTCGCAGGCATGGTCGTTACTCAAGATATTACCGAAAAGAAACAGGCAGAAATAGCGCTGGAAGAAATCAAAAATCAGCTAGAAATTAAATATAAAAAGCGCACTGAAGACTTGAAAACAGCCAACAATCTATTGCAGGAAGAAATTCTCTCTCGCTGGCGCGTCGAAGAAGCTCTGCGGCAAAGCCAGGAACAGCTAGAATTGTTTTTCTCTCAATCTTTAGATGGCTTTTTCTTTATGATGCTGGACGAACCCGTGCACTGGGACGATACAGTTGACAAAGAAAAAGTTTTGGATTACGTATTTACTCACGGGCGGGTAACGAAGGCAAATCATGCTTTGATAGCTCAATACGAAACTACTCGGGAAGAGTTGATTGGCAAAACAATTAACTTTTTTTTGTCCCACAACTTGCCAAAGAGCAGAGAGATATTCAGGCAATTTTTTGATGCTGGCAGAGTTCACATCGAAAATGACAATCGCAAGTTTGACGGGGAGAGAATTTGGGTAGAAGGCGACTATATTTGTATTTACGATTCTCTCGAAAGAATCTTGGGGTATTTTGGCGTACAGCGTGATATTAGCGATGCGGTGGTTGCAGCTAGACAACGCAAACAAGCTGAAGCAGCACTGAAAGAAAGTGAAGAAAGATTCCGACAGCTAGCCGAAAACATTGAAAGCGTGTTTTGGATGGTAGGCATTCAACCGCAGGAAATTATTTATATTAGTCCGGGTTACGAAAAAATTTGGGGCAGAAGCTGTGCTGAATTGTATGCTGGCGGACACTTTTTAGCGGATTCCCTCCATCCAGAAGATCGCTCTCGCGTTGTTGCTAAATTCGCTAAAAAAATTGTAGCTGAAGATGAGACGGAATATCGAATTGTTAGACCGGATGGCGAAATTCGCTGGATTCGCGATCGGGCTTTTCCGATTACCAATCAAGCTGGTCAAGTTTACCGCGTTGTTGGCATTGCCGAAGATATTAGCGAAAGCAAACAGGTAGAAAAAGCGTTCCGTGAAAGTGAAGGACGCTTCCGCCAGCTAGCAGAAAATATCCAAGATTCCTTTTGGTTAGTTTCTGCTGAGTTGACCGATTTGTTGTATGTAAGTCCAGCTTACGAACAAATCTGGGGGCGCAGCCGCGAAGCATTGTATGCAGATCCGATAAAATTGATGAATTGGGTGCATCCAGAAGATAAACATTTGTTGGACGAGGCAATGGGGCGAGTGTTGCAGGGCGAGTCCAGCAGTACCGAATATCGGATTTTTTTGCCAGATGGCACTATTCGCTGGGTTTGCGCTCGAGCTTTTCCTATTTACGACGAATCGGGCAATATTTACCGCATCGCTGGTATTTGTGAAGATATTAGCGATCGCAAATTGACTTCTGCCCGCATCCAAGCAGCACTCCGCGAAAAAGAAGTATTGCTGAAAGAAATTCACCACCGAGTCAAAAATAATATGCAGGTAGTTTCCAGCCTGCTGCAATTACAAGCTCAATACATTGAAGACGAACCGACGCTAGCTTTATTTGAAGAAAGTCAGACCCGCATCCATTCAATGGCTTTGATTCACGAGCAACTTTATCAATCCGACAATCTCGATCGGATCGATCTCCCGCCCTACATTGAAAATTTGCTTGCTAATTTGTATCAATCTTTTGGTTACGGCAATACATCCATCCAATTCAATGTCAACGTTGACCCAATTTCTTTAAATATAGAAACAGCAATTCCTTGCGGTTTGATTATTAACGAACTGGTTTCTAACTCGTTGAAATACGCCTTTACCGAAAGTTTGGCAGGTGAAATTAAGATTAATTTTCATCGTGACACAACTTCTCAGCAATTTCACTTAAGTATTCAAGACAACGGCAGGGGATTCCCTGCAGGTTTTAACATAGAACATACCGAAACTTTAGGATTGCGATTAGTGCGGATGTTGACCAACCAATTAGATGGAACTCTTGTGATTGACAGTAAGTGCGGAACTTGTTACGATATTAGTTTCACTGAGTTGTCTTATCGACGGCGCATTTAAAAAATAATATGAACGTTATAAAGATTTTGGTGGTCGAAGACGAAGTGATTGTCGCGGAAGACATAGCAGGCAGGTTGAAAAAACTGGGTTATATAGTAACAGCCACGGTTGTTTCAGGGGAAGAAGCACTGGAAAAAGTTGCAGAAGAACGGCCAGACTTAGTGCTGATGGATATCGTACTTAAAGGTAACATGGATGGTATAACAACAGCCGAACAAATCAGAACCAAGGTAGATGTACCAACAGTATTTTTAACAGCTTATGCCGACGAGAAAACGCTGCAAAGAGCGAAACTTACAAACCCATTTGGTTATATTATCAAACCATTTCAACAACATGATTTACGGGTGGCGATCGAGATTGCCCTGCACAGACACGAAATCGAAGCTAAGATGCGAGAATCTCTTAAAGCTTCGGAAGCAACGAGAGAGTGGGTGGAAGAAAAGTCGTACCGCCAAAACCAGTATATTTCAATGGCTGCTCACGAATTGCGGAATCCGCTCAACGCAATTTTAATCTCTGCAGAACTCCTACAGCTCGATCGCGATCGTAGCAATGATGAAGCCCAAGTCAGAACCCTGCGGCTGGTGAATTCAGCTACAAAAAAAATGAACCAGCTAATCGACGATATGCTGTTCATGGGCCGAGCAGAATCAGGTAAACTCAAATCCCATCCATTACCGATAAATTTAGTCGAATTTTGTCAAGATTTGCTCGATCAACTGCAGTTAGGAAATGAAGCCAAGCACAAACTAAAATTCATCGCGTCTGACGTTACCAGCGCGATTTTAGATCAACAATTGTTGCACTGTATTATTTCTAACTTAATTGTCAACGCCATCAAATATTCCCCCAGCGGCGGTCAAGTCAGCTTGGAATTGCAATACAGTCAAGCAGGAGATGGAGACAAAGAACCTATTTTTTGTTTGTCTCGCGAGTGTTTATTTCCCAATACTCAATGTACAAATATTAACTATCCCTTACTAATTATCCGCATCCGAGACGAAGGTATCGGCATCCCAGAAACCGAAGTAGAAAAAATATTTGAAATGTTCTACCGCTGCAAAAATACTGGAAAGATTAAAGGTAACGGTTTGGGATTAACCATTGTCAAAAAAGCTGTGGATTTGCAAGGAGGTGCGATCGGCTGTGAAAGCAAAATCGGCGTTGGTACTAACTTTACAGTCGTGCTTCCCTATGTAGCTCTTTCCTCAAAAAATCATAGATAAGACTTATTTAATCATCAAAATGTTGCAAAATCCACTCAACCGCCACTGCTAAATTGGCTGCAATAAAATCCGGTTTAGTATGGTGCTGATACTCGCCGCTCAACACGCTTTTGCCGTAACCAGTCTGCACTAAAATACCAGTACAACCGGCATTGTGAGCCATATCCACATCAGTCGCTTTGTCTCCCACCATAAAACTGTTCTGTAAATCCAAATTGTGTTCCCAAGCGGCCGCTACCAACATCCCTGTATTCGGTTTTCGCCACGTTGTATACCGCGTAAATTCTGGGTTAGTTCCGCCTTCGGCTGCGCTTAAATAAGGACAGTAATAAAGAGCATCTAACTTGGCTCCTGCTTCATTTTCTAATAGCTGACAAAGGCGTTTGTGCAAAGCTTCTACGTGGCTAACCGGATAATAATTTCTCGCCGGACCTGATTGGTTGGAAACCAAACAGCAAAATATTTGTCGGTCATTTAATTTGCGTACAGCTTGGGCGACTCCGGGGATTAAATGCAAATCTTCTACTTTGTGGATGTAGCCGGCTTCGATGTTGAGTACGCCATCTCTGTCAAGAAATACTGCTCGTTTCATTGTTGTATTTTTTTTGATATAATATAAAACTAGGTGGCATCGGAATTATTCATCTCTCTATTCTCTCCCTCTGTGTCCTCTGTGTTCTCTGCGGTTAAATCATTACGATGCAACCGGAAACGATATAACTCGGCGATTTAAATCGCGTCTACACAAACAAAGTCCGCCTGCGCGGACTGAATAGAAAAAATGCAAATCTAGGTAAACTCATCATTCTAAAATAGATTTTTTACCCAGCCATTCGCGGAAACTATCATGATACAAACTATAGCAAATTTCTCCTCTAATTTCTTGTTTATTTAAGAATTCAATCCAATTGTCTAACACTTTTTCAACCTCGTATTCATCCCGATCAATTATATTGGATATCGCACTTACAGACAAACCTGTTGTGGATTGTACCAAAACATTGAGCACAGACAACTCGATCGCAGATAAGCCATCACCTCTCATCCGCAGCCAGTGGTTTTGATAATACGCTGCTAAACCGGGAGGAAGTTCAGGGAAAAGTGAGGACTCTCCCAGATTAGCATCGGGGTGTGAATTCTCGTTAATGGCAGGTAACATCTGACTCAGATACATGAAATTGTTTTCGCTGACAGTTGCGAGTTGTTGGCAGAATTCGGGTTGAGTTAAATCCGGTGCGGTTGATAGGTATTTCTGAATGTAATTAAGGGCATCTTCCCGATTTTGGGCGGGATAATCTCTTAAATCGAGAGTTTGAGAGGGCGTTTCAATTAACAAACCGGATTTCTCTCTCAAAAACGGGCGGCGGGCGAGGATAAAATAAGTACGATCGCCCAAATATCTCGGCAGATAAAACAGATTTGAGCTCGGAGGCTGACTCGTGCGGGCGATCGCGTCTACAGAATCAATGACTATTATCAACTTTTGGCGATCGGCTAATTTATCGCTAATTTGCTGAAGCAACAAAGACAGAAACCAACTCCCATCATCGGATTCGAGATTTTGAAGTTGAGATTTGAGCTTGAGGATTTCGGATGTTTCCCCATTGGCTGCAAGGTATTTGTCAATCAGTTGAGTGCAGACAGAAGCGAGAAAATCTTCAGCTCGATTTTTGCCTTCAACTCCAGCGTTGTAATAGATACTGCGAGGATGGGCGGTGACATATTGGGCGAGGATGGAACTTTTGCCGCAGCCGGGAGTGCCGACTATTGTGAAATAACCGCGGCTGTGGGAGTCCAGAAAGTCAGATATCGCAGAAAAAACAAATTTGCGCCCTGCAAAATTCTCGGTTTTTTCTCGCAGGAGTTGCTGAAATTCTTTTGGGTAAGCGGCGGTAGAGATGGGAGTTGGCAGAGGTGAGGAATTCATGTTAGTTCCTCCATCCCCTCTAGGCGCAGGAAATATACGCGGCCGGATTCGTCGCCTGCCACAATTGTGACTCCATCGGGTGCAATAGCGCAACAGGCGATCGAACTTTCGCCCGTGAAACTAGCAATGACATTTCCAGTGGTTAAATCCGAGACTTTGAGGGTTTTGTCCCATGAACCAGATATCGCCCGTTTGCCGTCGGGGGTTATGGCGACTGCTTTTACCACGTCGCTGTGATCTTTGAGAGTAAATTCTTCCTTTCCAGTTCTTAAATCCCAGACTTTGAGAGTGTTGTCTCTTGAACCAGAAATTGCCCGCTTGCCATCAGCAGTGACGGCTACTGCATATACTAAGTTGCTGTGACCTTGGAGAGTAAACAGTTCCTTTCCAGTGGTTAAATCCCAGACTTTGAGGGTTTTGTCCGATGAACCAGAAATCGCCTGCTTGCTATCAGCAGTGACAGCAACTGCATTTACCCAGTCGCTATGACCTTGGAGAGTAAACAGTTCCTTTCCAGTGGTTAAATCCCAGGCTTTGAGGGTTTTGTCCGATGAACCAGAAATCGCCTGCTTGCCATCAGCAGTGACAGCAACTGCTTTTACCCAGTGGATATAATTTTTTAAAGTAAAGAGTTCCTTTCCAGTTATTAAATCCCAGACTTTTAGGGTGGTGTCCGATGAACCAGAAATCGCCCTCTTGCCATCGCCGATGACGGCTACTGTATTTACCTGCTGACTGTGACCTTTGAGAGTAAAAAGTTCCTTGCCAGTGGTTAAATCCCAGACTTTGAGAGTGTTGTCTCTTGAACCAGAAATCGCTCGCTTCCCATCAACAGTGACGGCTACCGCATTTACCCACTGGCTGTGGCGTTTGAGAGTAAACTCTTCCTTTTCAGTGGTTAAATCCCAGACTTTGAGGGTGTTATCAAATGAACCAGAAATTGCCCGCTTGCCATCAGCAGTGACGGCTACTGCATTTACCTGCTGACTGTGACCATTGAGAGTAAACTCTTCCTTTCTAGTGGTTAAATCCCAGACTTTGAGGGTGTTATCCCACGAACCAGAAATTGCCAGCTTGCCATCAGCAGTCACGACTACTGCATTTACTGAGTAGCTATGACCTTTGAGAGTAAACTCTTCTTTTTCAGTGGTTAAATCCCAGACTTTGAGGGTGTTGTCTCTTGAACCAGAAATCACCCGCTTGCCATCAGCAGTGACGGTTACCGCATTTACCGAGTAGCTGTGACCTCTGAGAGTAAACTCTTCCTTTCCAGTTGTTAAATCCCAGGCTTTGAGGGTGTTGTCTCTTGAACCAGAAATCACCCGCTTGCCATCAGCAGTGACGGCTACCGCATTTACCAAGTAGCTGTGACCTTTGAGAGTAAACAGTTCCTTTCCAGTGGTTAAATCCCAGACTTTGAGGCTGTTGTCCGATGAACCAGAAATCGCCCGCTTGCCATCAGCAGTGACAGCGACTGCATTTACCGAGTTACTGTGACCTTTGAGAGTAAACTCTTCCTTTCTAGTGGTTAAATCCCAGACTTTGAGGGTGTTGTCCGATGAACCAGAAATCGCCCGCTTGCCATCAGCAGTGACAGCTACTGCATTTACCAAGTAGCTGTGACCTTCGAGAGTAAACTGTTCCTGTCCAGTGGTTAAATCCCAGACTTTGAGGGTGTTGTCTGATGAACCAGAAATCGCCCGCTTGCCATCCTCCGTGACGGCGACTGCATTTACCGAGTTGCGGCCTGTGAGGGTGCGTAGCAATCCCCTGCGAGGCGGAGTTAAACAGGGTGTCAAAGGACGCAACCAAGGTGCTGCTTTCCACTGCTTTGCTACCTCTGGCATTGCCTGAATTGCCGGAATGTTAAAGTGCAGCAAGCGCCCTAACAATTGCCCTGCCAGTTGCGTCTTATCTCGCTCCCAAATATCGGCTGACATCCACAGTACCACTTGAATCAAGTTCAGGGCTTTCGCTTTTTCTGGGTTGTACTCTGGGTGACTTAATGCTTCTGAATTGTCAACCAAATTGAAATCATCAATAAGTGCCTGCACCCCAAATTCAGGATGCTGAATCTTTGCCATCAGAAAGTTAAAATCAGTCAGTTTTTGATAATACTTTTCTAAATTACCTGACTTGACATGATTTGGCAGTAAGCTGCCCAGATAAGCACGTTGATAGAAAAGTGGTTTGGCCGCTAACTTGTCAGCAAATTTTTCCATATCACGCCATCCCCTCTTCTAAATACTCAGTAATCCGTTGATTTACTTCCTTAAACATCTTCCGCTTTGAATCCATCTCCCGTTTGCTTTTCAGAAAGTCAAGGAAACTAGCATGATAGATGGTGTAAGCTGAGACGCAGCTAGATTGTATAATATAAAAAAATAAGCAATCATTAGTTATAGTGTATGCCAGCCAAAAATC
>NZ_JAUBTX010000101.1:0-3684 GCF_036705185.1 Microcoleus sp. B4-D4
ATTGGTTATTGGTTATTGGTTATTGGTTATTGGTTATTGGTTATTGGTTATTGGTTATTGGTTATTGGTTATTGGTTGTTGGTTGTTGGTTGTTGGTTATTGGTTGTTGGTCATATCGTTTCCGATAGCATCGGAATTATATAGCAATCCTAAATTATTTGTGAATTTCTTACTCCCTCCCCTTACTAAGGGGAGGGTTGGGGTGGGGTAAAAATATTTAAGACTCCTGCAAGGATTGCTATATATTTTAATCATTGATAGTGCGAGAGTCCCCGCTCGCTATCGACTTCGCGAGCGAGGACGCTCGCGCTATATAATTCCAATGCTACCGGATTTGATATCATTAGCAAGAAGGAAGAAGGAAGTTAGTAGGGCGAAGTACACCGCACTTTGCTGCTATAAATAGCGCGTGTAACCACATTTTTGGTATTCCTAATAATTGTTAAATTTTCAACTGTTTGAGGAATTGCAAATCTTGCCACGCTTGGATGAGATTGCCTTGCATTAGAGCGGCTAAACCGTTTAAAACTCTAATTTCCGGTAAGTTGGGGTTGAGGGCGAGAGCAGGTTTTAAGGCTGTTTGAGCGGCTTTGGGATGCCATCCGTAAAGCTGGACGAAGGCGAGATAAGCATAAGCATAAGGGTTTTGAGAATCGAGTTTGGTAACTTTTTCTAAGGCTGCGATCGCACTTTTGACATTTTGCTGCAATACCCTAGAAAATGCCAAAGCATAAGCGAATTCTAGATTGTTAGGTTCTTGCTTCAACCTATATTCTAGTGCTTGTTCCGCTTGCACTGTATAATCTTGAGTTGGATCGTACTGATTAATGCGTCCAATCTGCTCGAATATGGGTTCTAAACTGGTTAACCCTTTCGGTAAATTAACTGCCATCGCCCGCAATTGAGTCACTAAATCTAATTCCGGCTTGTCCTCGTTATCGGGAAGAGTCTGGACTATTTTCAACTTTTGATCGTTTTTGTTCCCCGGAATGGTTTGGGAACGCATCTTTAGAGGGTCTGTATCGATTTTAAGTGTTACTGGTGGCACCTCGATCGGATAAGTTTCGCCGGTTTTTCGGTTCAGATAAGTAGCTTGCAGGTTGTAACTTCCCGGTGCAATATTAGCAGGAGTTAGCATCGCCGTGCGATCGACAACTCGAAACCCGACTGCAAATTTATCTGCTTGCAGAATTCCCGGATGTAAAGTTCCTTGGGCGATCGCGCGATCGTGTAAAATCCTTAAAGCTTGTCCCGACTCTAGGATATCACTAGCTAGCCGATGTTTCCACGTTACCAACACTAAACCAGACTGCAACTGCTGCCAAGGCCCAGACCAAATATAAGTAACCGGCAGCGCGACTCCGGGAATCGCTTTTCCAGTAACAGTAACTTGCTCTAATTGTACTTGCGATCGTGCTTCATTCAACGGCTGTATTTCAACAGGCTGCCGTCGCTTGCGGTAAAGATTTAGATTAGTATTGTCAGGCAAAAACCAAGCTTTTTCTAACTGAAAATCTTCCCCTTTTTCAATGGCAGCTACCGCTGCATTTTGAGCTTTTTTAATTTTTTCGCGAATCGAACCTTGCGGGCCTGTTTTGGTGACAAACCAAGAAAGCGATCGCACATCTTGCGGCACTTCTTTTAAATTAGTTCCCACCTGCCGCCCGTACACCTGAAAATTCGCCAAAGCACCGTAATAATTCAAATTGTGCTGATTAATTTCCGGCGTGGAAGGCAACACGCCTAAAGTAGATTGCAAATAAGGTTCCGCAGCAATAATTTCTGCAATTACCTCTCGATGCGGCCACTCTTTCCCCAAGAAAGGATAGTTAGAATTACCGGGACTGACAAGTTGAACTAAGCTATGTCCAAAAGCACCGCCCAGCGGCCACATATGCAGCATCATCATCAAAATTGCCAAACCAATTGTCCCCCAGCGAATTTGTCGCCCCCAGCGCGGAGGCCACAGCGTTAAACAGTAGGCTAATAAAATAGATAATACTGGCAAATAAGGTATCACATATCTGTCGTCTTTGTTAATATTTAGAGAATTAATTAAATAAGCTCCCACCCAAAAAACAGCCAGCCACCGACAGGAGTTGAGGTGAAAGATTGACGAACTATTTGGTCTTCGGAGCCAATAAAGTATCAATCCAACTAAGGGAATCAGTAACAAAGGCCAAGAAAGCTGTTCGGGTAAGTGCTGAATGTAGTAAATCCAAGCGTCGATCGTATTGAGGGCTGGATCTCCTTCGGCGATCGCAGAATCCAGCGTTGCCCGTTTTCCCCCGGTCAAAATTAACAGCCAATTGGTTTTTGCCCAGGGCCCAAACACTGCCACCGACAGCAACAAAGCACCAGCTAATTGACCTAATCTTCCCCAAGCTTTTTGCCGCAAAGCACCCGCAGCTAACCAGACTATCGGGGTAAACAGAAATAAGACTGTAGTGTGTTTAACTAATATTGATAAGCCGAGAGAAATTCCAAAGGCGATCGCCCAAAAGAAAGACGATGCAGAAAGGCGTAAATGCGGAAAATCTTCCGGCTTGCTGCTTGCTGCTTCCTGCTTCCACATTGTCAAACAATAGAAAGCCAAAGTAATCGCAGCAGCGAGGGGATAGTCGAGCAAAAATTGCAAGCGGAACCGATAAAGTCCCGGTAACAAAACGCAAATTGCAGCGGCCCACAAACCGACTTGTCTGTTGAATAATTTGACGCCCAGACTGTAGACTGAGGCGAGGAGAATTGCACTAAATAGTAAATGAACGAGGGTTGCCCGATCGCCCCCAGCACCGAAAACATTAAAAAACGGTACCGTTAAGATGTACGTCAAGGGTGGAATTTTTGTCGAAAGCAGCCAGAAGTTTGTCCACCAATCCCCCGAAAACCACTGAGGATGCTGCAGCGCCTGCCAGTAATTCAGCGTGCTCGTGAGGTATTCTGCCTGATCCCACGCGGGTACAGAGCGATCGAAGGCAAACCAGAGGCGATCGCTAATTGCCCCCAACAGCCAAATTGTCCCCAAGACAAGCAGACTGTTGCCCCCGCTAGCCCGATGTTGCTGTGCCATTGCGATTTTTGGATTTTAGGTTGCAGCTTTTAGCTTACAGGCGGGCGGTTCCGGGCGAGCTAAAAATTAGTTGAGAAAAGTGCTTGCTAAATTGTGTATGTGTCTGCTAGGATAGTAAAGCGCGAAAAAACAAGCCGGGATAGCTCAGTTGGTAGAGCAGTGGACTGAAAATCCACGTGTCACGAGTTCAAGTCTCGTTCCTGGCATAGCTTTCTAAAACATACATTTACGGTATCTAGGATTTTAACTCAATCCTAGATTTGTTGTTTCCACTCATTGTTCGCTGAGCTCGTCTTCAGTGTAGCCAAAAAAAGAGGGAGCATCTGGGGCTTTGTAAAAAGCATTTTTTTATTTTAAATAAATTCATCTAACTAAACCTATGAGGGCGATCGCTCAAAGGCCTGCTTTGTATCTATTTTTGCTTCTTCCTCCTGCATCCTGCCTTTTTCCAAATGACCAAATGACCAAATGACTGTTGACTGTTGACTGTTAACTGTTGACTGTTGACTGTTGACTGTTAACAAAGAACCAATAACAAATAACCAATAACCAATAACCAATAACCAATAACCAATAACCAATAACCAATAACCAATAACCAATAACCAATAACC
>NZ_JAUBTX010000044.1:0-53439 GCF_036705185.1 Microcoleus sp. B4-D4
AATGACTAATGACTAATGACTAATGACTAATGACTAATGACTAATGACTAATGACTAATGACTAATGACTAATGACTTCTCCTACAAACGCGGCCGCAATCCGTAATGACGGTAACGCCAATAATCTTGTAAAATTATCTCGTGATCGAAACACAATTGTGCAGGAATCTGCCAAGATTCAAAAATTTGTAAATTTTTAGCATCGTCGGCAGCTTGAGGTTGGCCCGTTGCCACAGCCAAGAATACAATACTAATAGTATGCTGGCGCGCGTCGCGATTCGGGTCAGAATAAACGTAGAATTGCTCGATCAATTCTACATTCAAACTCGTTTCTTCTAAAGCTTCGCGTTTGGCGGCCGTTTCTACCGATTCCCCGTAATCGACAAAGCCGCCGGGAATTGCCCAGCCGTAGGGAATATGGAGACGTTCTATCAGGACTATTGGTCGGTGCGGGCGATCGGTCAATTCAATGATAATATCAACTGTAGGAGCGGGATTTCGGTAATTCATTTTGTTGGGAATTGGGAATGGGGCATCGGGAATCGGGAATCGGGCATTGGGCATTGGACATTTGGTATTAATGATTTTATATGTAACAAATAACAAATAACAAGTAACCGTCAACCGTCAACCGTCAACCGTCAATCGTTAATCGTCAACTAACATTATGCCTAAGTGGCTGGGAAAAGTTTTAGGTATCGGTACGGGTGCAATCCTCATACTAGGTGCGACTGGATACTGGTATGTTTTTATTGCCGGAGCACCTCAGTTAGACCCTCCGAAAGTAATAGTAGATGCCAACTTAGATTTTGAACTCAAAACATATAAAAGTGCAGCTATGAATTCAGAGCGCACCTACGGCTTAATTTTACCGCCTGGGTACGCAAAAAATTCCAAACAGCGCTATCCAGTGATTTTTTTGCTGCATGGCGGACACGGAGACGCGCGCGCTTATCAAGACAAAGCTGCTGTTACTTCTGTACTTCACGATTTATATAAAACCAAAAGATTGCCGCCGTCAATTATCATTACTCCTGACGGAAACGACAAGCGGGGTACGAGTCCTTTGTGGGACCCGCAGTATTTTGACGGGCCCAATGGTCGGGTTGGAACTGCGATCGGCTCCGAGTTGGTTCAAATCGTAAAATCGCGCTACAGAACGCAGCAAGACCCCAAATTCTGGGCAATGGGAGGACAATCTTCGGGGGGTTGGGGAGCTTTTAATATTGGTTTGCGTTACTTGAATAATTTTAATATTCTGTTCAGCCACAGCGGTTATTTTACCGACCAAAGTGGCCAGGCTAACAGTCCTAAATATTTAGTGGAAAAAATTTCTGTTAAAGATAAACAGCGGTTGCGGGCTTATTTGGATGCTGGGGAAGAAGACAAGGAATTTCTAATTTCTACGCAACAGTTTCACGAACAATTAAACCGTTTGGGTGTTGCTAACGAATTTAACAAATTTCCGGGCGGACACGGGATTGTTGGCCCTGATGTCGGTTGGAATTATTGGCACAAGCATTTAGCCGATTCATTGAGTTATGTGGGAAAACAGTTTAAGATATCACTGGCTGCACAGAAAAATTAGAAATGTGAATTGTTTCATTCAAAAAAGCTATAATTGGACTCTGGTTTGCATTGTTTTTAACTGGATTGGTAGGAGTGAACGTAGGGTGCGCCACCAAGAACAACTTTCGCCCCGCAACGCCAGATTCAAGGAGCGACGCACCCTACAACTTATAACTTAAGTAAACCGTATTCTAACTTAAGCTCCTCCTACAGTTTTCTCTCCTGTAAGTTGCGAGAGCGAAGGAGGCAGAGCCTCCGGATCTGCATTACCAGGCAGAGCCTGGTAACGAGTAATGTCTTAGCCCCCCCGAAGTCGCGGGGGGGTTGGGGGGATAAGATATAGCGCTATTTTATGAAATTGGTATAACGCTCACTCCGCGCTAACAGCCAAACCAGAAACCACAGGCGCGATCGCATTTAACTTCAAAACAGGATGCTCCCCTTCCACCTGCCGGCAATTCCAGTCATTTCTAAACAGCAAAACCGGCCTTCCCCAAGTATCTTTCACCGTCACCGTATTAAACAGCCGTCCAACCTTAGCCAGCGCATCCCAACCGCCATCAACCCAACGGGCTACACTGTAAGGCAACATCTCGATCGTCGTTTCCACATTGTATTCCGACTGCATTCTGAACTGCACCACCTCAAATTGCAACTGTCCTACTGCTGCCAAAATTGGTTCGCGTTTCGACTCGTCAGCCGAATACATAATTTGTACTGCGCCCTCTTCTTGCAACTCGGAAACGCCTTTGCGGAACTGCTTAAATTTAGAAGGATTGGGATTTCTCAAAACAGCAAAAAGTTCCGGTGAAAAACAGGGAATTCCTTCATATTCCAGTTTTTGCCCGGTGTAAATAGTATCGCCGATCGCAAAAACCCCCGGATTGTTCAAACCGATCACATCGCCCGGATACGCAACTTCGATCGACTCCCGATCCTGAGCAAATAACTTTTGAGGCCTTGACAAACGCACCGTTTTACCAGTGCGAGCGTGAGTCACGTTCATGTCCTTTTCAAACTTGCCCGTACAAACCCGAATAAACGCTACGCGATCGCGGTGTCTCGGATCCATATTTGCTTGCAATTTAAACACAAACCCGGTAAAATCTTCGTAAGTTGGCGGAAGTTCCCCGACGCTGCTGTTGCGGGCGATCGGCTTCATCGCGTAATCTAAAAACGCATCCAAAAACAGTTCTACCCCAAAATTGCTCATCGCGCTGCCAAAGAAAACCGGAGTCATTTTCCCAGCCCGAACCAAATCTAAATCCAGTTCAGTTCCCAACTCATCCAGCAGTTCCAACTCTTCTTTAAGCTGATAGTAAAGGTCTTGTTCTAACAAATCCTCAATGCGCGGATCGCCCAATTCAATGACGGTATCAACTGCCGCGCGAGAACCGTGTTTAGTCCGCTCGAACAAGTGAATTTTGCGCCCTCTGCGGTCAAAAACACCCTTAAAGCGATCGCCCGTACCGATCGGCCAATTTACCGGATAAGTCTGTAAGCCCAATTCCTTCTCAATTTCGTCCAACAAATCCAAAGGATCTCTGCTAGGGCGATCGAGCTTATTAAAGAAAGTAAAAATAGGCAGACGTCGCAACTTACAAACTTCAAATAACTTGCGAGTTTGCGGTTCCAAACCCTTAGCAGCATCCTCAAGCATCACCGCATTGTCAGCCGCCGCCAGAGTTCGATAAGTATCTTCGCTAAAATCTTGGTGTCCCGGAGTATCGAGCAGATTAATGTGATAATTTTTATACTCAAACTGCAAAACAGTAGAAGTAATCGAAATTCCCCGCTGCTGTTCCATCGCCATCCAGTCAGAAGTAGCGTGTCGCTGGGCCCGCCGCGCTTTCACAGAACCTGCTTCGTGAATTGCACCTCCGTAAAGCAGCAGCTTTTCTGTCAAAGTAGTTTTACCCGCATCAGGGTGCGAGATAATGGCAAAGTTGCGCCGGCGCTCTACAGCAGTTAGCAGTTCAGTTTCGAGTTCTGTTGTCATCACAAAGTAAGTAGGGGAATCATCACCCGATCGCCATTATAGCCTGTGCTAGAGTTGCTATAGAAGGTAAAATTATCAGTAAAGTCAAGGAAATACAAGTAATATGTACGACTCCGACAAGCGCAAGCTGCTATCACTCGTGTGTCACGGGGCAATTTTTTTCAGTACGTTAGTGTTCTCGATCGGAGCGCCGATCGCAGTATTGTTAGTATCAGATGACCCCGTTGTCAAAGAAAACGCCACAGAATCGATCAATTTTCACCTGAATGTATGGTTGTACGGTCTGATTCTGGTTCCACTATCTTTTGTGACACTTGGCTTAGCAGGCTTGATAGGTTTCGCAATTCACTGGGGACTAACAATCATGGCCATCCTCCACATTTTGCAAAATCCCAACCAACCTTACCGCTATCCTTTTATTTTCCGCATAGTTTAGACAGTAAATCGCGCTTCACCATCGATTTAAATAACCCGGTTTTTTCAGAAACCGGGTTTTTAATTGTTTGCTAAAAGAAGGAAGAAGGAAGAGGGGAAGTTCGGCAACGGATTATGTAACGGATGTAACGGATGTAACGGATGTAAAGGATGTAAGTTTGTCGGAAGAAGGAAGCAGAAATAAAGAAGAATGAATAAGGAATAAGGAAGAGGGAAGAAGGAAGCAGAAATAAGGAAGAATGAATAAGGAATGAGGAAGATTTGTACGGGCGGGTTTAGCCAACAACTTATGATACAAATCAGTATATAATCCAAACCAGCCCTCATCCTTTCATGGTGCTTTACAAAACATAAATTGTGCCCAATTTCCAATTTCCAATTCCCAATCCCCAATGAAAACTGACTACTAAGAGGGCGGGCACGCACCATCCACCGCCCCTACCAACTAACAACTGACAACTGACTACTAACAACTGACTACTAACTACTGACTGATTCCCAAACTTTATCGCATTTCAGCAACTCTAGCAGTCTCTGGTGTCACAATCACCTCTTTAGCATTCAACTTTAGATTCAATTCGCGAATCCGGCGCGACAGCAAGCGAATGATATTAACAGCAATTCCCGGCGTTTCATCGATCGCATCATAAAGCTGCATTTGAGTCAGCATCAAACACTCCGATTGTTCCAGAGTAGAAATAGAAGCCGATCGAGGTTCCGCATCAAACAGCGACATTTCCCCGAAACAAGCCCCCGCCTTCAACTGTGCCAAATCGCGATCGCCTATATGCACCCGCACCGTTCCCGATACCAAAATATAGAGCGATCGACCTTCCTGTCCTTCCGTAAAAATCCTATGCTTGGAAGGAAACGAAAGTTCATCCATTACCGATGCTAGACGCACAAGAAAATCATCTCGCAGTTCCTTAAAAATCGGAACTTCCCTGACAAACAATAGGCGTTCGACGCTAGTTAACATAATGAGATGCAGTGATTTAATTAAACTTAAAAAGGGGAAGGAGAAGGGGAATAAAAACTGTTGACTGTTGACTGTTGACTGTTGACTGTTGACTGTTGACTGTTGACTGTTGACTGTTGACTGTTGACTGTTGACTGACAATAACAACTGCCAACTGCCCACTGCCAACTAACAACTAATGTTACCTTTTTCCCCCAGCGCCCAACTCTGCCATCATCTCTTCAACTTGAGCGAATACCAAACGATCGGGGTCATTTTGCAGCCTCGGCAACAATTCGAGCAAAGCTCGCGGCGAAGCTATTTTCAAATAGGCTAACACTGCTTCGCGAACAAAACCCGTCGGGTGTTGCAGACATACGAGAGTTTGTTGAGCCGTAAGACTCCAGCGCGCCTCCTTCGCCAAATGAAAGCAGCAAGCCAAGGCCCAATCCGAAAGGAAGTGGCGCAATTCTAGCAAGCGGCGCAAACGATCGCTAGGAGTTAGAGGTTTGTAAACCATCAATTCAGAGAGATTGGTCAACTTTTCTCTTTCCGAGTGCTGATCCAACAAATTGATCAGCGATCGCTTCCTAACTATATCCACAGTATTGTCAAGAATTTCCAATCCCCTAGCCACCATAGAAGGTTGGCCCGAAGCGATGTTGAAAGCAGCAGCTTGTACCGTGTCCAGCGGATAAAGAAACTTCATCAACAAAAAACACCGATCCTTAGCATCAGACTCCAACCCCGCCAAAGCTCGCTGCAACAATTGAGCCGTATCATTCGGAGGTATCGCGGCGCTGTTAGGATCTCGATCGGAAAACTTGTCATAGGTCGTTACCCCAGACAAATCTACCAGACCCGCATAAATTTGACCGATAAACATCAACTCCTGTTCGATAAGAGTTTCCAAGCCGCTGCGGCCGATGCGGTCTAGAACCCCTTCTATCCCCGCTTCCGAAGGCATTTTCAACAGGATGCGGAGGATGTTGCGCCTCGTAGTTCCCCAACCAGTCATCAAATTGCTGACCAAAATGTCGATCGCCTCAACAGTCCCAATTTGACCCAGAGCCGTCCAAGCTTGCAACCTGACCAAATCCGGCTTGTGGATATCCTCAGCCAAATACACGAGCAAAGGAATCGCATCGTTGTGAAGTTTGACTATAGCCTGCAAAGCCGCTTCCCTAGTCGATTTGTAACCTAGTCCTCGCAGCAGCGAAGGATAATATTCTTCCGAATGAGTAGACGAAATCACGTCTAACAGAGCGCAGCGAACTCGCAGAGATTCATCTTGCAACAGATTCGGGATGTACAGCCGCAGTCCTTGCAAATAATCAGCCTCTCCCAGAGCGCGCGTCCCCATCACCCGTTCTCGCTCCAGCTTGTTCGTCAGCATTTGGCGCAGCGTGTTAGTAGCCTCTGCTTTTTGCTGGCGATCGCCCCTTCTCATAATTAAAGCAGCCGCCGTACCCCGCACCACCGGATCGACATTCTGCTGCAAATAAGGCCGCAAACTGTCAATATTCGGTTCAGCCTCCGTCAGCCAGATGTAGCGCAAAGCCAAAGCCAGCACCTCCGGCGGCAATGGTTGTTGCGAGAGTGCGCGGACAAATTCTAAATATGCGGGGTTCGGGTGTTGCAGCATAGTTTCCAAGCTCTGGCGCTGCAAAAGTGGCGAAAGCGAATCCAGAATAGGTGCGAGAACTTCTCCGACATTTTTGGGGTCAATTTGCGTCAGCAGTTCTATACAAGAGCGCTTTTCATCTTCGCCCCCCGGCTGTTCTAGAGTTTCCACCACTGCGCGCTTGAGAGCTTTGAGGTCAACATCTGTCACGCCCAAGCGCCCGCGTTCGGCACTTTTGACCAACAGCCCTACGTATTGAGAGCGGATCAGCCACACCACAAATACCCACACCAGCGCCAAAACTACGATCGTACCGATGAATACCAAGCTTTGCAGGTCGTGAAATGCGCTTTCGGTTTCGTGGGGGAGTATCTTGTCTGTCACCCACAGCATCACCAGGATAACTACGCCTGTAGCTCCGCAGGACAAAGGTTCGCCCACACCGTTGACCAGAGTTTGAATGCCCGATCGAATATTGTCGGGAATCGGTTGAAATAACACCGGGCTAACAGTTTCCAAAAGCGTGTAGTGCAGCAGTTCGTCTAAAAATCTCAGCAATATTAGCCCGATAAACACAGATACTAGCTGACCGAGGGATGCTCCTAAAGTCAGCACCCCCAGAATAGCAATGCCCGCCGGCAAAATCATCGCCGTCACGAATACACCGATTCGTTCTACCAAGCGGCTGGAAGCAAACCACTGAGTCGCCACTTGAAACAGACCTTGTATACCTTCGTAAATGCCCAGGAAGCTAGCAATCCAACTAGCTCCGCTCGCTCCGTCCCCCGGGTTTTGGTATTCTAACTGGCTATAGAATTGAAAATCTACCAGCACGTAGACGACTTCTGCCAGCACGAAGAAACTGACTAGAGGTATCGCGTATTTTTGCAGAGGCCCAGTAACTTTGCGGGCGGTAAATTCTTGTTGGTCGTCTTCGTCGTCGTCATCTGTCCACCGAGCAGTTTCCGGGAATGCTTGGCTATATTTTTCCGTGAGGTAGTACAGCAGCAACGAGCCTGCCGCCACCATCAACCCGGATATTAGGGTAACGTTTTTGAGTTTGACTACGTAGAGCAAGACTGGCAGAGAAAATCCGCTGACTACTCCAGCTACTAGATAGCCGCTGCTGACTAACGGATAGGTGCGCTTGATTTCTCGAATGTTAAAAAGTTGATTGGAAGTTATAGAAGTATTGAGGTCGTTGAGGACATAGCAAGCTTCTACCCACAGCCACATCAAAAAAATAGTAATAAAAGCGATGCTGATGCCAGCTATTTTAGTATTTTCGTAGCCGATGCCGAATCGAAACAAAAATAGCGGTACCGACATCATTGCCATCACAACTACGACGGTGCGCCTCAGCGGCAGGATTTTTTGCATCCACGAGTAGACAAATCCCAAACCAGAACCGATAAAGGCGCTGGCTATATAGATATAGGGCATTTTGTCTGCACCGAATTCGTCTAAAAACAAACCTACCGTGCTCAATTCCAGCCAGATCAGCCCGACGGAGGTTAGAGTGTAGACGAGGAACATCAGTAAGGTTCGCTCTAATTCTTCCGATCGCAAGTTGAGCGATCGCAGCACTCCCTGTCTTGCTCTGGCGATCGCGCCCATTTGAAAATTTTCCATTTCTGGTGCGTTAATATTTCGATTTTAGATTTTAGATTTACTTGCGGCTCGGTGAATGTGAGAGCGAGTACAGGAGTCTAAAATTTTTGTTTTGGCGCGTCCGCGACTCCTGTGGCAAACTTCTATCCGTTTTGGGGCGGGGCGATTAATCCACCGTCACCAATCTTTGACTCTTGACTGATGACTGGACTTTTGCTCTCAGATCCTGTCCGATCGATTTGCGTCACAAAAACGGTTCGTAGTGCGTCAGTCATTGTCCGCTATTGGGTTGCGTCCTGGTGTCCGCACTACGAACCAATCTTATGTTTGTAAATCGACCGGACACGATAGCCAAGCTTGTAAAGAGCAGGCTCGATGCCTGCTGAACAATGGCATAGGTCTACTGATGACCGATCGCCCTATTACTGTTTTTTGGGAGACAGCAGCATCATCATACTGCGCCCTTCCTTTTTCGGGGCTTGCTGCACTTCGGCGATTTCCTGCAAATCTGTGGCCATGCGCTTTAGCAAGTCCTCTGCTAGGTTGCTGTGTTGGATTTCCCGACCTCTGAACATGATCGTGGCTTTTACTTTATCTCCAGATTTGATAAAGCGGTCTGCTAGCTTGAGGCGCACTTGGTAGTCGTGTTCTTCAATTTTGTAGCGCATCTTCACTTCCTTGACATCGGCAGTGTGCTGCTTCCGCTTGGCTTCTCGCGCTTTCTTTTCCTGCTCGAACTTGTACTTCCCGTAGTCCATTACCCGGCATACGGGCGGGTCAGCTTTGTCGCTGACAAGTACCAGGTCGAGTTCTTTTTCTTCTGCCAGACGGAGCGCTTCTGCGGGTGTCAATATCCCTAGTTGGCCGCCGTCGGTATCGATCACCCGGATTGTGGGGTATCGAATGTTTTCGTTGATCTGGGGTAGGTTGCGATTTTGTCTTCTTTCAATCACAGGCATGAATGTTTTTACAAGCAGTAGTTTAATAGCGAAGTTTCTTGATAGTTACAGGCTTGATCGGTCAATATTTCACTTTTTCCGATCGAGCTATTTGGCAAGCTGTTACCCTTACCGGACGTACTACCGCGCCCTGTATGCCTTCAGCTTCATCGTTAGGGCATACTTGAACCGAATCGTAAATGAATTCTTACAATACTTGCTATTCTACTCACTCTCGCTGAGTTTCGGCGTAGTTTTATTTTAACTTCATACTATATCGTCCGTTCCCATACCAGACTGAGCGCCAAACCGTAAAAAATGCCCGGTAAATCCTTAAGGATGAGGTAAAACGGCTTTTTTGACCCCGCGGCAACGGGTGTTACCAGTCCCCAATTCCCCTGATTTGCCTTGTACAATAGGTATAACCAAGTGTAAATTTATGTTGCGAGCTGAGGCAAAATTGACAAATTCTCTACACTGGCACCAACGGGTGGGCACTCAACGAGACTGGGTGTGGCGGGGTTGGCAAACTCGATACACTTATTTGCGGCCGGCTTTGGGGCGAAATCCAGGGGCGATCGAATTTCAAGACTCTGCAGCCGAACCCATCGCCTCCACCACATCGAGAACACCGATTATTTTACTGCACGGGTTTGGAGCTTCGATCGGCCACTGGCGGCAAAATCTCGCTCCACTAGCCCAAAATCACACGGTTTACGCCTTAGATTTGTTGGGTTTTGGCGCTTCCCAAAAAGCTCCCATCGACTACGACGTGTCTTTGTGGGTCGATCAAGTTTACGATTTTTGGCTGACTTTTATCAGAGAGCCGGTCATATTGGCAGGAAATTCGATCGGCTCGCTGATTTGTCTGGCCGCGGCGGCCGCTCACCCGGACATGGTGGCCGGCACGGTGGCGATCAGCCTCCCAGACCCATCTGTGCGAGCCGAGGCGGTGCCCGGATGGCTGTTACCGGCGATCGAATCTATAGAAAATTTATTTGTTTCTCCGATCGTACTCAGGCCTTTGTTTTCTTTAGCCCGCAAGCCTGCCATCGTCCGTCGCTGGGTTGCCTTTGCCTACGCCAACCCCGGAGCTGTTAGCGACGAATTAGTTGAAATTCTAGCAGGGCCTGCGGGCGATCGGGGAGCCGCCCGCGCCTTCTGTGCTTTATTTAAAGCTGTAGGTAGTGCAAAATGCGGCCCTGGTGTCAAGACTGTGTTGCGAAATTTAACAATCCCGATGCTGTTAATTTGGGGAAAACAAGACCGGATGATTCCGCCTCGCTTCGCCAAACCCCACCAATTTGTCGAATGCAATCCGAGTTGTGTAGAGCTAGTTGAATTAGATAATGCCGGCCATTGTCCCCAGGATGAATGCCCGGAACAAGTAAATCAAGCAATTTTGGACTGGATGGGCCGGAACTTTGCCGCCCGTGGCGATCGATCTTTGCAACACAGTTAATTTAGATAGGGGGCGGTGCGTTGCTAATTAACCCACATTATTTGCAGGTATCGATATCCTGGATCGAGAATAAGGTTGTCACAAGTCGATCGCACCCGGTGAAATGACTTTACACAACTCTGGAACTAACCTCAACAACTTTTTAGGCAAGGGGCGACTCTTACCGGAAAGCAAGTCTCGGTCTTTCTGCGATCTTGCGTCCGATCGATTAACATAGCAAAAATGGTTAGCGATCGCGCGATCCCTTGGTAGTACCGTTAATTGATCGCACGCGATAGGAGTTCATCAAAAAACCCGGTTTCTCACCACTCATGGTATTTTTACGAACATACCTCCGCTGTAGTCCCTAGAGCCTGTAAAAAGTTAAGCACTTACGCATCAACACCACAGAAACCGGGTTTTTATCGGGATTAAAGGTCTAGATGCAGTATTTTTGCCTGTCAAACCAGGTTTCTCATCACTGCTGCGTCTAGGGCTAAAACTAAGGTTTGAAGGTACTGATGCGTCCCAGACTGTTTTGTTGACGATCGCCTTTTGGGAAACTCAGGCATTGACACAATCGTCGCGATCGTGTATCTTCTCTAACTGGTAGTATTATATACAAGTTATGCAGTTAGTCGAAAGGCAGGTCATCAAACCAAATCACAGGTTTTATCCAGAAGCCGACCGACAGTTTTTCCAGTCCAAAAATCACAACTGCGATAACTATATCTACCGTCAAAACTTTTTCCCCCGTCAACCAATCAATGCTCTGACGGTCGATCGTCCGCGATCGAAGAGTATCGGTGACAAAGCATTGCCCGCCCTGGTGACACAAAACACTCTCCAGTTACTGCAAAAAGCATGGATTAGCTATCATAATGTCACCGGGTATGGCGCGGGCGATCGCCAAACTAAATTTCCAGAAGCACCCAAAATCCCTTACTATAAAAAATCAAGAAAAACCAGATATCGGTGCCGCCATGTAGTTGTATTTAACTGTCAAACAGTCAGGGGAAAAACTTTCGCAAAAGGATATGCTCCTTTGCATGAAACTAACATCTTCATGTATTCAAAAGTAACTTAAATCTGGGAAATCCTGATTGTTCCCGAGGTAGGTTGTTAATTAGTCAGAGTGCTTGATTAAAAGTTAGAACAAAACGCAACTATCAAAGGGATTACTACCCTGGATTTAACGAACTGTGCCCCTATGAAAGACCGAAGAAATCGCTCCTAAGAAAAACCGTAAAAATCTCCATTCTAACTTGTGATAAGTTCAGGAAAAACCTGGTTGATTGTTGATAAAAATATAGCAACAGCGCCAGACGGTTAGGACGTTTGAAATTACTGAAAGCCTGGGTTTTCTTAATTATTCCTTGGGTCTTGTTAATTATTCCTTCTTCTATAAATACCTTCCCTTGTGCCAACAATTTCTCAGTCAGCTTATAACCGATCGCCCCCAAGTCTGCTGGAAAGTAAAAAAATGCCAGAATTTGGCATTGGGCTGCCTATTAACGGCTAAAAAAGTCAATTTGGCCAACAACTGACGGCCCGGACATCCCTGGTCGGCTGGCGGCTAACTGCTGAAAGCCGATCGGGCAAACAGCACCCTTCCAGCTTTTAGTAGTAACGCAAACGAGGAAAAAACTGTCGTGAAATTCCACTGGCTACTACCGAGTTTCTTAAGTGTATTTTTGCTCGCCGGAGCCGCCGAAGCAGCCCGACTGCAATCTTGGCGGTTTGATGCTTCAGAGAACCGGCTCTACATTAGAACAGAGGGGGGAGTGCAACCCAAGGCTCAACTGATTTTCAACCCGACGCGCTTGGTAATCGATTTGCCGGGAACGAGTCTAGGCCGTCCCTCAGTCAACAAACAGCTCTCAGGGGCGATCGAATCGGTGCGGGCAGGACAGTTTGACAACGATACAACCAGAATTGTAGTCGAACTCAAAGACGGGTTTACTTTAGACCCCCAACAAGTAAAATTCCGGGGGATTTCTGCCAGCGAGTGGACAGTAGATTTACCCGCACCGACGCGCGGCCAAAGTCAAAATCCCATTTCCGAACCCGGGGGAGAAAGGTTATCGGTTGAACCTTCAGCAGGCGAGCCCCAGTCTGCAGAAGAAACCGTAGTTCAGAACGTTCAACTGACAGCAGACGGTTTTTTAGTCCGCACTGCTGGCGGCCGCCCCCAAATTAATTTTGAACAAAGTCGCGCCGGAGACATCGCTACCCTGGATATTGAAGGAGCTACTTTAGCTCCGGGCGCGGGCGGCCAACAGCCTCAAACTAACGGCCAGCTCGGTGTCGAGAGGGTTGAAGTCCGGCAACTGCCAACAGACCCGCCCGTTACCCGCGTGACTTTGCGGCTGAAGGCTTCTAATACTCAGTGGCGCGCGTCTGTGAACAATTCCGGCTCGGTTGTGCTGTCGCCGGGGGGTACGATTGCGCCAATCCTCAGCCGCTCCCAGCCCGTAGCTGTTGGAAGACCAGAGCGAGCGGCTTTAGCAAGAGTTCTGTCGATCGACTTAGCCGATAATGACACGCAACTGGTGGTGAGAACTGACCGCCAAATCTCTTATACCAGCGGGTGGGACCAGTCGTCGAGAGCTTACTGGCTGAGAATTTCTTCTAGTTTCCTGGCGGGGCAAATTCCTCAGCTTGGTGCCAACAGCCCTGTATCGTTTACTGCCAGTCAGGAAGACGCGGAGACTGTGCTGATTTGGGTGCAGCCCCGATCGGGGGTAGAGGTAGGCAGGGTGACGAGACCGGGCCAGCAGTTGCTGTCTTTGCAGTTGCGATCGTCCAATGCTAGCGCCCCGCCGCCTTTGACTCGCGATCCAAATCCGCAGCCATTACCGAGAAGGACGATCGGATCGGGGGATTTGCCCCAATCCAACCGCCGCGTCGTGGTGGCGATCGATGCGGGGCACGGCGGCCGCGATCCAGGTGCAGTCGGGATTGGTGGCATTCAGGAGAAGGAGATTGTTTTAGATATCTCGTATCAGGTGGCGAGGCTGCTGGAACAGCAGGGCGTGCAGGCGGTGATGACTCGGACTGACGACAGCGAAATCGACCTGGAACCGAGAGTTTCTTTGGCGGAACGGGTGAATGCTACTTTGTTTGTCAGCATTCACGCTAATGCGATTAATATGAGCCGGCCGGATGTTAGCGGGATTGAGACTTATTATTTTGATAGCGGGAAAGATTTAGCCCGGGTGATTCACGCCAGTATTTTGGACGGGACGGGGGCGACTGACCGCCGGGTGCGACAGGCAAGATTTTATGTTTTGAGGAAGAGTTCTATGCCTTCTGTTTTGCTGGAAGTCGGTTTTGTCACGGGTGCTGAGGATGCTGCTAAACTTTCCGATCCGGCTTACCGCAGTCAAATGGCGGCTTCGATCGCTCGCGGCATTTTAGTTTATCTTCAACAAAGATAATGGTTAGTAGTCAGTGGTCAGTGGTCAGTAGTCAGTAGTCAGTGGTCAGTAGTCATTAGTCAGTGGTCATTAGTCATTAGTCAGTGGTCAGTAGTCAGTAGTCAGTAGTCATTAGTCATTAGGGAATTGTTAGCTGTTGACTGTTAACTGTTGACTGTTAACTGTTAACTGTTGACTGCCAACTACCAACTGCCAACTACCAACTGCCAACTACCAACTGACTACTGCCAACTACCAACTGCCAACTACCAACTGCCAACTGCCAACTACCAACTGCCAACTACCAACTGCCAACTGCCAACTGACTACTACCAACTGCCAACAGACAACTAACTATTAACAAATGACAACAGACAACTCTGGACAAAAAAGAATCGGTATTTTTGACAGCGGTGTGGGCGGTTTGACTGTTTTGACGCAGTTATACGAACAATTGCCGAACGAATCTATACTTTATTTTGGAGATACGGCGAGGCTTCCTTACGGGACTCGCGCAGCTTCGGAAATTGTGCATTTTGTCCGGGAAATTATGGCCTGGCTGGTGGAGCAGGAGGTGAAAATGGTGATTATGGCCTGCAACACCAGTTCTGCTTTGGCGATGGAAATGGTGCAGGCTGAGTTTGATATTCCGGTGCTGGGAGTAATTCTGCCGGGGGCGCAGGCTGCGGTGCAGCAAGGCAAGCGGATCGGGGTGATCTCAACTCCGGCTACGGCTGCTAGCAATGCTTATCGAAATGCGATTTTGGAAATGGATGCGGATTGTCGGGTATGGCAGGTTAGCTGTCCGGCTTTTGTGCCGCTGGTGGAGCAAAACCGGATTCACGATCCTTATACTTATGAGGTGGCTCGGGAATATTTGGCTCCTTTGATTCAGCAGCGCATCGATACGCTGATTTACGGCTGCACTCATTATCCGCTGTTGGCTCCTGTGGTGCGATCGCTTTTGCCTGTTGGGGTGAATTTAATCGATCCGGCGGTGCGGGTTGTGGCTGCTGCTGCTAGAGAGTTGGAGGTTTTGGGGCTGCGGAATTCTGGTACTGCGCTGCCGACTCGTTTTTGCGTGAGCGGGCTTCCTGAGCAGTTTGCGGATTTGTCGGTGCAGTGGCTCGGCTGTACTCCTGCGGTTGAAAAGATATCTCTGCCGACTGTTGTTCGTAGCGAAGCGGGGCGTAAGCCATCGCCCGTATCTATGGAATCTGTCGAATAAGCTGGAAAATTGCTCGATCGCGCGACACAATCGCCGAAATCTTCAATCTAAAATCTTACCCTCCAAAACCCTAGGGATTTGGGGGGTTGAGTTTTTGCTGGGAACATTGCAGCTAGCGATCGAACATCGATGTGTAATAAGATTTAACAAAAGCTTTGATGAACAATGCAAATAATGTCCTCTATCTGCTGGAGATCTTCAGCCTTGAACCATGTCACCGTATATATCGCAAGCAGTGTTACTTGTAGATGGCTATAACATAATTGGACTTTGGCCTCGACTCCGAGAGAAGCGCGATCGCGACGAACTCGAAACAGCCCGCCGCGAGTTGATTGAGGCTTTGGTTAACTACAGCGCCGTACAAGATTTTGAAGCTAGACTCGTGTTTGACGCTCAGTATCGAAACACTCCCAGCGTTAAAGAAATTATTACTAAAAATTTATCTGTGCACTACACTGACTTCGGTCAGACAGCAGATACTTATATTGAAAAGTCTTGTGCTAATTTGCGCTACGAGTTGCGATCAGTCAAAGGCAAAAGCCGAATGATTGTCGCCACCTCCGACAGAGCCCAGCAATTAACCGTAGTCGGCTACGGTGCCGAATGGATGTCCGCCCAACAACTAGCGGCTGACGTAGAATCCACCGCCCGCCGCAGCGAGCGCCAGCACAAATCTCGCAAACACAATTCCAGTCGCTTTCTGGCCAATTCCCTCGATCCAGAATCGCAGCAGCGCCTCGCCAGAATGAGAATGGGGCTGCATTAGCGTCCCAAACCCGCTTGCTGCATGAGAAAAAAAAACTTTGCAAAAGGCCTTGCCAAATCGAATAGGTTCAGCTACTATTAGTAATTGTGGATGACAAAAACCACGCAATCCTCGGTAGCTCAGTGGCAGAGCGATCGGCTGTAATGAATGCAAGCCTTTGGCATCAACCAAAAGCCCTAGTGACATAGCAGCTTTATCCGGTAACGGGTACTGAAAAATCGGGTGAATTCAAGGAAACCGCAGCACTTCGGGTGGCGGCAATCTTGAGCCAAGTCTGGCGAAAGGCAGCGGTTTCGATCGCAAGTAGCCGGAAAGGTGCAGAGACTAGAGATGAGGAGCCTAACCAATAAATCTCACAGCGCCCGACATCCCGCGACAGATGATAAGTCTGCGTTTTAGGGATGATGAAATAGTCCGCGCCCTTCGGAAACGTTGGGATAAGTGTAACCGATTGGTCGTAGGTTCAAATCCTACCCGGGGAGTTAGTAAAAGTCTGAAGTTGGAAATTTCCAGCTTCAGATTTTTTTTGTTTTTATTTTCTACCAGATTCATACAGCGTATTCCACCTACAGGGAATACGCTGTATGTCAACCGCTTCTTACTCCCCATCGAAATATTTGGTTTTCTCGATCGAGTTTTTGGGCAGCCGTTTATTTAAGGTAAATCCGTCATCAAGAAAATTTGTAAAAGTATAGTTTTTCCCGATCGGTTTATTCATCGTAGGGTGTCCCCGAAAAAAGCTGTTTGAGTTAGATCGAGTAGGTGGGTGACGCACCCTACGGAATACTAAACATCGCGTTCTGTTCGCACCCAATTAGTTTGCCGCTTCAGGAGAAAACCCAGATACAAAGGAATTTTCCACAGGATATAAAACGGTACGGATAATAGAGTTGCGCCGGAAATGTCGGCACGGCCAAATTTTCCCCAAGCACCGACAATGGAAACTAAAATTAGCAATCCTTGTACTGCTAACAAGATAGCAGGAATCGCGGATGCTCCGATAATTGCTGCTACTATGGAGGCGGCAAAAGCGGCTAGCCAAATGGCAACTAAAAGCGATAGGGGAGGGACGGATAAGTCAAGAGCGATCGCCATTAAGTCAAAACGCTGTTGCTCGATCGAAGCTGTCGCCAGCCTGGGAGTCTGAGTTAGCAGCGTCTGGATGTGTCCGTGCTCCCATCTGGTTCTTTGACCTTTAGCTGCTTCCTGCTGCTGCGGTAAACACCCTGTGACTCTGGCTTCGGGGCAGAATACGGTTGGATGTCCGGCGATCGCCAGATCCAAACTCATTTGCATATCTTCCACGATATTGCCGCTAGCTAAAGGAACATCTCGAATGATTAGCCAGGGAAAAGCCATGCCCGTACCTGTTAGCAATGACGGGAATCCTAACTGTTTTAATCCGCTGGGGCGGACTAGGTTTTTCACGAGAAATGCTAAGGCTGAAATCGAATCTTTGGGGGTAGGATCTGGCGGCTGTTCCATTAAATATGTGGCCTGCACCGGTCTTTGTTTGGCCATTGAAACGCGGGCTAATGTTTCTATGGAATCTGACTCGCAGATGCAGTCTGCATCAACCATAATGACTACTTCTGGAGGGTCTGAGGCGATCGACTGCAAGCCAAAATCCAGCGCGTATCCCTTCCCCTTGCGTTCTGTGTCGTGGCGCTCGATCGCCGTTGCACCGAAGTTGCGGGCGATTTCTGCCGTAGCATCCGTGCAGTTGTCAGCAATGACTAACAGGCGGTCTTGAGGTGTTAGCTGCGGCAGAATGGTGGAGATAGTGGCGGCAATTCCTGCTGCTTCGTTGTAGGCGGGAATTAAAACTGCTATTTTGGGACGGGGTTCTTTGGTTTCGTCTGTGGGGGCGAGGTTAGACAGGAAAGCTGCACTGCATTCTAGAAATAGAACTGCAACGGGAATTAGCAGGATTAGGGCGATCGTCAAAAGTACAACATTAACAAATAGCAACGGTAGCTGATTTATTTCCACAATTCTAGCACCTTAATTTAATTTAATTTGCAGCGGTCATTGAATTGACTTAATCAAATTTAACCTCAGTCAACTCAGCGATCGACACTATAGCTTTTCAAGCGAAAGATGAGGTACTATGCGACATAGGGCATAGGGCATAGGGCATAGGGCATAGGGCATAGGGCATAGGGCATAGGGCATACCTCACTTTTTTGATAACCGCTATATCTAACTTATAAGATACGAAAACATCACCCTTATTAGGTTTGTAGCAAGGAATGCGAATCCGTTCCAAGAGAGGACTTTAGTCCTTACTACGAACTAATTTGATTGCAATTGTTCGTTCCAACATGATATCATATCATGTCGATTCTTACCATTTTAAGTAAATCACTTAATTAAACCTCAAACAGACCCAAAATTGAAAAACCCGGTATTTCAAAGAAACCGGGTTTCGGGTTGTTTAGCTTTTAATCAACTAAAAATGACAAAGCAATCTCTCAACTGTTTTTCAATTACGCCGCTTCCCGCACAGGAAGAGGTTCAGATTTTTTTTGAGTGAACTGTGCCGGGAGTGCAGATTGTCTGATACATTTGGAGACCGATCGCAAATATCCCACTTCTGCTTCAAGAGAATCCACCGCAGAAAGACTTTCCACTAATTGATCAAATTCATCAGCATTAACTCCAGCACAATTCAAAACTTCTTGGTTGAGCCTCCCGTACATTCCTTGCAGGAGGAGTTGGATAATTTCGCTGTAGTCAGCGACTTCTGTTCCGTAACCTTGCAATTTTTTCGGATTGACTCCCCACTGCAAAATTTTCAGCAATTCTGCGGCGGAACTCCACGCAAAAGAAGAAGCAATTACCTCTTTTTCCGCTGCGACAAGAGCCGGCTTAATTTCCACTTCCTGGAAATTCTGATCGCTAATTAATTTTTCCAGGTTAGACACTTGTTTATCTAACACGCACAAAGAAAAAGGAGCTAGTTCTACAATCACCATGTCGCCAGCCTGGTCAACTCTTCTGAAAGGATCTTCCAGAACATTAATTAGGAGATGAATGTCTGTAGGTTTGTTCCAGTCAAATTGTCCGAGAAAAAATGGTTCTTCGTATCCCGGTAAAAGTCCTTGAAAATAAATCGGCAAATTTTTGCCGGATTCAAGAATTTTATACAAAGCAACTTCTAAGGTTTCTGTCGGCCATCCGAGATTGCTGACGGCGACAATTTTCAGTTTTCCCGGAACGGAAACCACGAGCGAATTCAGTAACAAATGTACGGCTTCGACTAGATTTTGAGCGGTTACGTAGCGGTGGGGGGCGTGAACGTTGACTGTTTTACTTTGCTGTACTTTCTTGGACATTTGCTCGCAGAACAAGCTATTTTCTAGCATATGAGTAAAGCGAACCATCCCGTAAGTGACGTTTCCTTCTTGAGCTGCTTTGGCAAATTGCCATTCTGCAAATTTTTTGGAGGCGGCGTAAATTTCGGTTGTAAAATATCGAGATGTTTTACCTGTGGAAGAGAAGATGCAGTCTTCTACGCCGTATTCTTCAGAAAGTTGGATGACGTGTTTGCATCCCAACAGGCTGGTTGTAACTGTTTCTCGAATTTGGATTTCAGCTAATCCGGGCTGGCGCTGGGCTGCTAGGTGAAAAACAATGTGCGGTTTTTCTACTTCAAATATGTGTTTGAGCGCCTGCAAGTTGCGAATGTCGGCGGCGTAGAAAGTTACTGCGCCTTCTTTGTTAAAGTGCGGGAGATTTTCGTCGGGGTTTTGACATCGGGCTTTGTCTGCGGAAATGATGTTAGTTGCGCCTAGAGAGAGGAGTTTTTCGATTAGAAAACTCCCGACGCATCCTTCTCCGCCGGTGATGAGGATAGTTTTTCCTTTGATTTTGTTGCTGCAGGCGAGGCTGTACAGGTTAATGGTACGATCGCGCACATCGCTAAAAGGTTCGCTTTCTAGTTGTCCGTCGGCTTGATAGGCCCAGATTAGCTGTGCGGTGAGAGTTTGTAGCGTTGCTAGGATTTGCGGATTTTGCGGTTCGGGGGAACCTGGGGGAACTAGCTGCTGGATGCGATCGATTATTGCCGCTTTGCTGACATCTTCAAACACTTCTGAGGGGTTAAATGTGTTATTCACTTTCTGGGCTCCTTTAAATTATAGAAATACGGTTGCTGATGCTGATTCAGAGTTGTTAAACTGATTTTTGAGGGACAGAATCTTTAAAATTCGGCTGATTTGGGTTGTTTTTACAGAGAAAGCTACTTAATCGGAAAGATACGCGATCTGCTTTCCTACTAAATAATTATTTTCAGTCTACTTGTGGTTTTATTAAGGATTTTTTAATCTGCTTGCTTTGGCTAGCTGCTAAGTCGGAACTTTCTCTGTCAAAAATTAGTCACTACAACTATAAACGTAAGTTGCTGGCCGTTGGCAATAGTCACAACATATCTTTACTATTTCTTTGTAATTACCTCAGAATATTCACGCAATTTTAAAGTTAATATAAAGTAGTGCAGGCGTTAAAGAAACTTAATAATCCTTGCCACTATCAATAAAATGTCTTTTTTATTACTAATTGTATTAAAAGTTTAAGTAAAGATACGGAAAACATTGTCAAATATTGCGGTGTGCCTAAAATATTGCTATTTATAGCCTTTCTGTGCTCTCATATGAGGTACTATATGGGATACGGTATAGTGCATAGGGCATAGGGCATAGGGCATAGGGCATAAGACATACCTCACTTTTTTTAGAACCGCTATATATAGCAATCCTAAATGAGTCGTAAACTTTTTACCCCACCCCAACCCTCCCCGAAGCCGCGGGGAGGGAGTAAGAAATTCACAAATGATTGAGGATTGCTATACGAGGTTATAGCTTTTATCAAAAAGGTGAGAACTGAGTCGATTTTAGATACTTCGGCTGCGCTCAGTACGAGTTTTAGATTGTAGATTTTAGATGGGGGAATTTAGGCTTCTATCGATTTTAGATTTTAGATTGGGGAATTGAGCGATTGATATCATCTCCGATCGATTAGCACGCGCGAACCGTTTTTGTGATGGTAATTGACCGGATATGATATGAGGTATTGAGCGATCGCTCAATACCTCATTTTTCCCTCGAACTGCTACAGATCCGTACACAATAAGTCATTCCCAATTTTTTAATTTCAACTCTTAAATCTCAAATCTCAAATAGTATGAATTGGTGGGGTAGCCAGAACAAGACTACCCCTGCGTGCTGCTACCGGTCGCGAATGCTGCGTTCTTTTTTGCTGCCTTCAAAGCCGCGAGCGTCCCCAACATCGTAGCCTCCAGTCCGTAAGCGACGGTCTAAATCGCTGGCTTCGGGAGAACTTTTTGCTGCTTCTTCGATCGTCACTCTGCCTTCGAGTACCAGTTTATAAAGACCCTGGTTGATAATCTGCATTCCTTCGTAGGTGTCATGTTCCATCAACCGGAAAGCTTCGTCATCAGCACCTTTCATTAAGTAATCGTGCATGGCGGGCGTATTCACCAAAATGTCGTGAACTGCGACGCGGCGGTTGTCAACTGTTGGCAGCAAAAGTTGGGCAATTACTGCTACCAAAGAGTCGCAGATTTGAATCCGCATCGTTTGCTGTTCTTCGGGCGGATACATATTCAACAAGCGGTTGATGGCGTTTATGGCGCTGCGAGTGTGGAGAGTTCCAATTACTAAGTGACCTGTTTGAGCTGCTTGCAGGGCTGTATTGATGGTAACGCGATCGCGCATTTCCCCGATCAGAATCACATCTGGATCTTCCCGCAAAACTGCCCGCAAAGCCTGCTGAAATTCGTGGGTGTGCAAGCCGACTTCCCGCTGGCTGACCAAGCATTTTTTAGAAGGGTGAATGAATTCGATCGGATCTTCTATTGTAACTACGTGCTTCTGTTCCATCTGGTTGAGATGGTCGATCATGGCAGCTACTGTTGTTGATTTTCCCGAACCGGTAGGCCCCGTAACCAGTATTAACCCCTGCGATCGTAGAATAATACTTTTGAGAACTTCTGGCAACCTCAAGGAATCGATAGTCGGTATTTCTAAACTGATCAATCGCAATACTATGGCACCACCGCTGAGGGAATCAAAACAGTTTAGCCGACACCGCACGAAGCCTGGATAAAAAATTGCTGCGTCTAATTCTTTGGTAGTTACGAACTGTTTTCGCTGCTCGGGGGTGAGAATTTCGGCTAAATAATGTTCAAAAATTTCTGGCGTTACTTTGGGGTGGGTGGTTGCTATTTGCATCACGCCCCGAATCCGAAATCGAGGTACTTGGCCGACTCTAATGTGAATGTCGGAAGCCGAGGCGCTGTGGGCATCTCTGACCATTTGTTCGATCGTACTGGTGGGTGTCTCCACAGCCCGTGGCGGGGCGGCGGGGGGCGGACTCGGCGCGGGAGTTGCGATTGCTAAGGGCGGGGGCGGCGGAGGCGTGCGGCGGGCTTGAGGCTCTGGTCGAACGGGTGTACGATTGTTTGATGGGTTCATTTTTTAGTCTCCAATCAGTCGATTTTAGGTGTAAAATTTGAGATTTTGGATTGACTCGCAGCGCCGTGAATCTGGCAGTTTCAATGAGCGTCTACAATTTGCGAATTGACGGTGATTGAGTATCGGGAGGTTGTATCCGTTATTGGGCGGGGTCAGTGTATTATAGCTTTTATCAAAAAGGTGAGAAGTGAGTCGATTTTAGATTTTAGATTTTAGATTTTAGATTGGGGGATTTAGGGATTGGAGGATTGAGGGATCGATCGCTCAATACCCTATCTTTGGCTCGAACTGCTATAACTGCGAAAAAACACCCAATTTATAATCTAATCGCTCGCTGGCTCATTCGGTGCTAGATGCTGAAAATATTTTACAATTGGGCTTGATGGGACGATCGACTAATTAACAATTTTAACTTGTATGAATATCAGTCAAAAAATTGTCGGCTGGCTCGAAAATCGTGCTGTAACCCCCGCCTACGCGGGTTGGCTGCTATCGGGAATGACGGTTTTCTTTTTTGGGTCTGCTACTAATACAATGGCTGGTTGGTTGTACGCACTAAGCGGTGGGAGTTTGGCGCTGTTGGTCGTAGCGGCGGTTTTGCCGGTCAAATCGCTTCGTTCTTTGGAAGTGCGCCGTCGCCCCATCGAACCGGTGAGTGCGGGCGATCAAATTACAATCGAACTAGAAATCACAAATCGCGATCGCCAACCTAAAACTTTGTTGCAAGTGGTAGACATCTTGCCGTTTGTATTGGGAAAAGAGGTCATCCGCCCGATCGAAGTCATAGAGCCTAACAGTACATACAGGGATACATACTATATAGAAGTCCCGCAGCGCGGTATCTATCGCTGGCAAGAGGTGCACTTGAGAACGGCTGCGCCTTTAGGGTTGTTTTGGTGCCGCCGCAGCCGTCCGGCGAAAGCGGTGGCGGTTGTCTACCCGCAGGTTTTGCCGTTGAGCGCTTGCCCTTTGATCGATCGCATCGGTCAAGAAGACAGCCCGCAATTGTACAATCGCAGTCGATCGCAAACTGCTACCGAAGGCCTCACCCGCAACCTCAGACCTTACCGCCACGGAGACCCCACCCGCCTGATTCACTGGCGCACCAGCGCCCGCTACGGAGAACTGCGCGTGAGAGAGTTAGAAGTTGCCGCCGGCGGTCAAGACATTATTATTGCTCTCGACAGCGGCGCTTTGTGGGAAGCAAAGGAATTTGAACGAGCCGTGACAGTAGCAGCTTCTCTTTACTTCTATGCTAGCAAGCGCCTGTTAAACGTCAAACTTTGGACGGCCGGAACCGGACTCGTATCGGGGAACCGGGTAGTTTTGGAAACTTTAGCCGCGGTTAATGCTGGGGAAGAGGCGATCGATAGTCGATCGAAATTGTCGATAATTTGGCTGACTCAAAACGCTGCGAGTTTAAGCACTCTTTCCCAAGGTAGCCGCTGGGTACTCTGGCCAAGCGCCACTGCTGAAACAGACGGAAAAATATTAGTAAAACATGATTTACCAGGGTTAGAAATTCG
Source organism: Microcoleus sp. B4-D4 (assembly GCF_036705185.1). Classification (NCBI taxonomy): domain Bacteria; kingdom Bacillati; phylum Cyanobacteriota; class Cyanophyceae; order Oscillatoriales; family Microcoleaceae; genus Microcoleus; species Microcoleus sp. B4-D4. The sequence goes on from NZ_JAUBTX010000044.1 coordinate 24,012, forward strand.
CTCCGACCGACCGTTAGAACTTCAGTTACAAGCAAGCATCTCCTAGACTTTTAGACCCTAGGATCGCCCTGAAGGAAGATCGCAGCCACTTCAGTCAGAATGGGAGTGTTCTTATCGTTTAGCTAAAGAAATATGAAAGATGAACTGGATGACAAAGAGAGAAAATTTTCTCCCGGCGATCGCTCAAACCCTATTTTTGGGCGAACAGAACTATATTTATTGCTGCTGTTGTTCGCCGGTGGCATTACGATAGACTACTGGTTTAGGCATCACCCACAACAGCTTTGGCGATCGCCCACCGAGCAGCCGGCGGGTCTCAATCCACCATCCCCCAAACCGCTGCTTTAAGCGGGATCGTCAACGTCTGCACTTTTCCCAAACCCAAAATGATACGCATCGGAAAACTTATCTGGAGTCGCTTTTCCCATCTACTGTTGCGTCCCAAGCGATTGGCGATTTTTGAAGCCTGCCTGATTGGGCTAGTGTCAGGACTGGCTGCGCTGTTGTTGGCACAAGGAGTAGGTTGGCTCGGCGGCTGGCGGCAGCAGGCAACGCATTTAATCCCGGCCTATATTGCGCTGCCCTCGATCGGGGCCCTAGGCGGATTCTTGTCTGGATTGATAGTCGATCGCCTGGCTCCGGCCGCCAGCGGGAGCGGCATGAGCGAAGTCAAGGCGGTACTCGCCAACGTTCCGATGCCTTTGAATTTACGAATTGCCCTAGTGAAGTTGGTCAGCGCCACCCTCATACTCGCTGCCGGCATACCCCTCGGACGAGAAGGCCCCACGGTACAGATTGGGGCAGCGTTAGCGAGTCAACTGAGTCGATGGTTCCCAACTTCACCCGATCATCGCCGTCAGATCCTCGCAGCCGGAGCCGGAGCGGGACTTGCAGCCGCGTTTAACGCGCCGATCGCAGGTGTTTTATTTGTGGTCGAAGAACTGTTGCAAGACGTGTCAGGAATCACCTTGGGAACCGCGATCCTAGCTTCGTTCATCGGGTCAGTTGTCGCTCGGATCAGTGGTTCGCACAATCTCGATTTAGACCTGCATCTTGTTGTCTTTAATACCAGCTTTTCTGCTTCTGAGATTCCTTTTTACCTGCTGCTGGGAATCCTAGCAGGCGGACTTGGCGTGCTGTTCAATCGCTCAATCCTGACAAGTTTGACGTTGTACCGCCGCTTTTTCCGTGTCGGCTTACCCTGGCGAATCGGATTTGCTGGGCTGATTACGGGAATTGCATTCGCTGCTTTACCAGATATATTTCGAGACAATGCCGGACTCAAAGAACTGCTATTAACCGGAGATGCAGACTGGCAACTCGTGGCGATCGTCTTTTGCATCCAGTTTTTTCTGATCGTCGTCACCTACGGTTCTGGCGCACCGGGCGGGTTGCTGATTCCCAGCATGGTACTGGGTGCAGCGTTAGGATACCTCGTAGGAGTCGGAGAACACCAAGTTTTGGGTTTAAGTCTGGCAACCACCTATGCACGGGTGGGGATGGCGGCATTTTTCTGTGCGGTTGCTCGCACTCCGATTACTGCGGTAATCCTAGTGTTTGAGATGACGACTGACTTTAATTTAGTGTTGCCGCTGATGATCGTATCTGTGACTTCTTACCTGATTGCAGAATTGCTGGATGAAGGTTCGCTTTACGATCGCTTGCTCGCCTTTAAAGGCATTCACCTGACGAAAGAAACGAGCGCTCAAGATCCTTGGACAGATCTAACTGCATTGGATGTGATGCAGCCGAAAGTAGAAACGCTTTCTAGTGGGATTCGTCTGGAAGAAGCGTTACAGGCGTTTTCCCTGTCTTCCCACCGCACGTTTCCGGTGGTAGAAAGCGGCAAGCTTGTCGGCATTGTAACTCAAAAGGATATTACCAACTTTTCTGCACGAGGATTGAATGGTGAGAATCTTGTCAGCGAGCTGATGACACCAGAGCCCGTTCGCATTAACCCAGAAGATACGCTTGCCTATGTGCTGCATTTGCTCGATCGACACAATCTCCATAGCTTACCAGTCGTAGAAGGACGGCGATTGGTCGGTATTATTACCCGCAGCGATATTATTCGCGTTGAAGCAGCTTATCTCAACAACGAAAGTCTCGCTCAACCCAAGCTAGAACGATCTCGGATCGTTCACCAAACCAAATCGCCAGAAACTGGACAAGGGCGCATCCTCGTGCCGTTGAGCAATCCAAAAACCTCCCTGACGCTGTTAGAAATGGCAGTGGCAATTGCCCGCGATCGCAACTATGAAATTGAATGTTTGCAGGTGATTGTTGTGCCGAGACATCAGGTGCTTGCAGAAACTCCAGTAAAAACGGCGGAGGGTCAAAAGCTACTAAAGCAGGCAATCCGTCTGTGTCAAGCGTGGCGAGTTCCGATCCATACCCAGATTCTAGTGGCGCATGATTTGTCAAGTGCCATTCTCGAAACGATCGAAGAGCGACATATCGATCTCGTCTTCATGGGGTGGAAAGGCAGCACTAAAACACCGGGGCAGGTTTTTAGTCGAGTTGTCGATACTATGATTCGACTGGCTGTTTGTGAAGTGGTGTTGGTGAAGTTAACCGATCGAGCAATTTTTGAGCGGTGGTTAGTACCAATGGCAGGCGGCCCCAATGCCCATCAAGCAGTTCGGTTGCTACCTGGATTGATTTCTCTGACCAAAACCGCACAAGTCAGATTATTTCATGTGTACGATGCTTCTGAGGAGCGCCAAGCCGATCGCGCTGATTTTGAACCAACCGAAGAAATCTTGAAAGCTGCCGCTGAGTTTCTCAAGCCCCAAGTGAATGCCTCTATCTTAACGACTTCTGTATGTGCTGATTCTGTGTCGGCTGCAGTATTGAGTTATGCCAAGCAGGATGGGAGCGATGTGATTATTTTGGGTGCGAGTCGAGAGGGATTGTTGCAACAGATGAAACAGGGAAATATTCCAGCCCTGATTTCTCGTCAAAGCAACTGCAATGTAATTTTGGTGAGAGCGTCTTGAAGCAAGAAAATGAACCACAAGAGATATAGTTTCCGGTCGATTAGCCACAGTAAATAAGGTTCGTGCGGACGACTGTCCGTTCTTATTACGGACGGTCGTCCGCACTGCGAAACGTTTTTGTTATAGTAATCTAGCGAACAGAATAGAAATCGTAGAGCGATCGCTAATCCGGTGATTTGTTTTGATATTGAAAAAATTTTAATAGAAACGATCGCATTTTTTGAGAGAGCATCTGAGTTTTGTTTTTGTAGCGCTGTCGCGCGATCGCCTAGTAAAGGCTCGCATTCCCACAAAAAAATATTTTTACAAAGCCGCAGATGCTCCCCGGTTAATCTGTCGTTTCCGGGAGAATGTCCACGACATACTCCGGTACATACTCGGGAATATCTTGGGGCAAATTCTGGGGCAAATTCTGGGGCAAATTCTCCCGTGGCTGTTCGAGGCGGACTCGCCGGATCGGGAGATTTGCAATCAATGCTGTCGCCCGCTGATCGCTAGCAAGCGCAAACTCCGACTCAGTAGTATCGATTTCCACATAGCGAGACACCACCTCTAGAATTTCTCGGCGCATCGATTCAACCATTTCGGGGCTGAGCTCTGAGCGATCGTGGGCTAAAACCAGTTTCAGGCGACGTTTTACATCGTCGCGGCTGTTGTCAGGGGTGCGCGGGAAAAGTCGTTCGAGAAGTGTGTATAGCATGGGTATAGCGGATTTGTCAAGGGTTGGGCATAGAACAAGTCAGTCGATTTTAGATTTTAGATACTTCGGCTTCGCTCAATACAAGTTTGAGATTTTAAGATTGGGGAATGACTTATTCCCGTCTGGGTTGGAGTAGGGGGCAGCAGTTTGATGCTTTTGGGGAACCGGTATCACTTGGGAAAACTTTCAAGTAATTTTTGTGGTGCGGTGGTTGCTGTTTGAGGTCGATCGCCAATATGGCAGCACATCACATAATTTTAGTATTGAAGAACTTGCGGAGGCGAGTAAAAAAGTTTTCGGGACGGGAATTGAGATCGAGAAAGTCAACTTTTTCGCCTTCTAAGCGGCGGGCAATATTGTCGAAGGCCGTTCCAGCTAAAGAGGCCGTTTCCGACAATACTAATGGTTCGCCTCGGTTCGTAGAAACAATGACGCGCTCGTCGTCGGGAACAACGCCTAACAGCGGAATGGCGAGGATTTCCCGCACGTCTTGCACCGACATCATATCATTTGCCAGCACCATTGCAGGCCTGATCCGGTTAACGATCAGCCTAATTTTTTTGACATTGTTGGCTTCTAGCAGACCGATGACTCGATCGGCATCCCGGACAGCAGCGATTTCTGGAGTGGTGACAATGATGCCTTCTTGCGCCGGGGCGATCGCATTTTGAAAGCCCTGTTCAATACCAGCCGGAGAGTCAATCAAAATATAGTCGTATTTTGCTCCCAACATCCCCACAAGCTGCTTCATTTGCTCAGCGCTGATGGCATCCTTCATCCGAGTTTGGGCAGCCGGCAACAGCACCAAACGCGGCTGCCGCTTGTCTTTCACCAAAGCTTGCTCTAACCGGCACTCTCCGGCGAGAACTTCTAAGGCCGTGTAAACAATGCGGTTTTCTAAGCCCAGCAGCAAGTCTAAATTTCTGAGACCGAAATCGGCATCAATTACGGCAACGTTGCGTCCCCGCTTAGCTAAAGCCATGCCGAGATTGGCTGTGGAGGTGGTTTTTCCTACCCCGCCTTTCCCTGATGTAACAACAATAATGCGAGCCATAAGCGATTTTAGATTTATTGGAAATTTGTGATTTGTGATTGGTAATTAGTAATTGGTAATTGGCAATGGGTAATTTGTCTTATTATCGGTTGATAATTAGCAACGATTATTTGGTAATTTGGCAGCAATCTGTTATTCAGTAAATTAACTCAAAACTCAAAAGTCTCCTTGTTATACTAATTCTCTATAAAGTTGCACTTAAATTTTAAATCCTCTTTTAGTGACTAATTTAGCCAAGGGAAAAATTATCAAGTGCAGGCTTAAAGATCAATAGTATTACCCATTACCAATTACCAATTCCCCATTACCCATTACCCATTATCGATTACTCATTACCCCCGACTAACTGCGATTTGTCAAAATCCGAGGCTCTACCGATCCGAATTCCTTGAGGTGTCACATAGGCGACTTCCGGGAAAAACTGAGCGGGTGAGGTTTCAGGGCCTCTGGCAACATACTTAGCAATCCTAATCACCATCGGTTCCATCTGCAAGGTCATAATCACGCTTTTGGTATTGCCACCGGCACCGGCGTGCACTACGCCCCGCAAACGCCCCCAAACTAGGATATCTCCTCCGGCGATGACTGAGCCACCGGGATTTACATCTCCCAAAAGTACGATCGTCCCTGGATGGCGAATTTCTACGCCCGATCGCACTGTCATCTGCAAATATAAAGGTTCCGCCAGCGATTGCGGTTTTTCGGCCACCGTTTGACTCAGAGAAGAAACCGGAGGCTGCTGTTCTACACAATAGCCTGCAGTAGCGGCAGCAACGGCGGTTTGGCGGCGGCTGGTGTAGACTCGTTTGAGTTGCAGTTCCACTTCCGATAGGGCATCGGCGATTTCTTGCAGTTGGCGGATATCTAAAAGTCGATCGCTCCCCATCAATTTTACTTCTGCATTTGGCTGCCAAAAGCGTTCTCCTGCATTCAGCCTAACTTTTAGCTGCTGGCAAAGTTCAGTCCAAGTCGAAGCCGCACCAGTTGCGGCCTCGGTGTTGGTTTCTGGGGGAAGCAGCAACAATAGTTGTCCGTCTTCAGTCTTGAGTCGGACTTGCAAATCTAAGCTGATTTCGGGTGTTGATTGAGCAGCAGCAGCGGCTCCGGCAGAGGCATCGGGTATCATGAAACAGTTCGATCTCGGGTAGGGACAGGTTAACATCAATATTAGCTTGAGTCGTCTTTTGCCTCAGCCTTTGGGGGGAAAAGTCTGGTTTTTTTATTTTTAACGGCAGCTATGGCAATTATATTTTGTTTGCGAACAATTTTTTTTGATCGATCGCAGAGAGTACAGGCATAGATAGGACTTACGCACCAGTGGTGAGAAACCGGGTTTTTTTGCAAAAATACTGCATCTAGACCTTTAATAGCAATTCCGGTTGCACTCCTCATGATTTTAACTGTCAACAGTCAACAGTGAATTTACTATTCCGATGAAGAGAGGATTTGATATAATTTAGATAAAAAACCGGTTAGGATTGTGTACTTCATAAACCTAGAATAGGTTGTAATATTACTTTTGCTCTCGCAACACATAGCCAACTCCCCGAACAGTATGCAGCAAGCGTTTTGAGTTACTTGCTTCTAACTTAATCCGTAACGCCCGAATATACACTTCAATAATATTTGACTCGCCCATAAAATCGTAACCCCAGACTTTTTCTAAAATCCGATCGCGCGTAATGACTTGACGGGGATTTCGCAGCAAAAATTCTAACAAATCAAACTCTTTAGCCGTGAGTTCAATTAGTTTATTTTCTCGATAAACTTCGCGGGTTAAACAATTTAAGATTAGGTCTTCAAATTCTAAGCTATCTGGGTCATTTGGTTGGAGGCGACGGAGACGTGCTTTTACCCTCGCTAGAAGTTCTTCGATACTGAAAGGTTTAGTCACATAATCATCAGCGCCAGCATTTAATCCCGTTACGCGATCGGGGACTTCATCTTTTGCTGTTAACATAATTATTGGTACTTGCACGCCAGTCGATCGCAACCTCAAACAAATATCCAATCCAGAGATACCCGGAAGCATCCAATCTAAAATCAATAAATCCGGTTGGGCCGTGCGGGCGATCGTCAATCCATCCAATCCATTGGGGGCGACGGTGACGTGATAGCCTTCTAGAGTAAGTTCAGATTCGATGAACTTTGCCAGTTTAGGGTCATCTTCAACAAGGAGAATGCGATCGCTCATAGTTGCGGATTCCAGACAGGTAAGGTGATAGTAAAAATACTACCTTCTCCCGGTTTCGATCGCAGCGTGATACGTCCTTCCATACCTTCGATCAGGCTTTTGGCGATCGCCAATCCCAAACCTGTACCGTCTCTAGAGCGAGTCATTGACTCATCCACCCGGTAAAACCGCTCAAAAATCCGGTTTTGATGCGGGAGAGAAATACCAATTCCGCGATCGCCCACATGAATCATCACCTGCTCTTCCCTCTTTTCTAAGACTAACTCCACAGGTTGTTCCGAATCAGAATACTTAATTGCATTATCAAGCAAATTAATTAAAACTTGTTGTAAACGAGCTTGATCCGCACAGGCTACAACATCTTCATCATTAGAAATCAAAATGATTTTGCGATTGCTAACTTTTTGACTCATTTCAACCACCTCAGCCACCAGAGTATTCAGGATCACCGGATGCAAGCGAAAGTGCAAATTGCCACTATCAGCCCGTGCCAAATCGAGCAAATCTTCTAACATCCGAATCGTGCGTTCAGTTTCACCAACCGCTGTTTCCAGTGCTTGCTGCTGATAGTCACTTAAATTAGTGCTGCGTCGGAGCAAACTTTGTAAATAACCGAGAACAACCGTCAGGGGAGTGCGTAATTCGTGAGAAACATTGCCGACAAATTGGCGTTGTTGCTCCCAGGAACCCGACAATCTAAACAACATCTCATTAAAAGTTTGTGCAAGTCCTAAAATCTCATCAGGAGCCTCATCCAGTTGGAGTTTTGCCGCCTGCAAATTATCAGCAGACAAAGTGCTAGCCACTTGACTCATGTGTTCCAAGGGGCCCAGAGCATGGCGGATCCGACTGGCGATCGCCAACATTAACACCAAAATTACCACAATACTGACAATAATTAAACTCCGAATCCCATCATTTAATTGACGTTGCTCGTCAGTGATATCTTGAGAAAAATATACCGTACCCAGCAACTGATTTTTGATTCTCAGAGTCGTGCTACAGATTACCATGTAGCGATCTTCCACCCGCACAAAAGTCGGCTCAGCAGGAACTTGCGTCAACGAAAGCATCTTCCTAATCTTAGAAGATTGCAGATCCATATCAGGTGAATTTACCAACAGCATCCCGTCATTTCGCTTCACCCACACCATAATTCCTCCTGTAGAAGCTTTATGAACGCTGCGGGTTAAACCAATTTCTAGGGAACCCATTTCACTATAAAGTTCAACCTGTTCGGGAAAACGCATTCCAATATATTCCAGCGTTTGTTTGTGGGCACCGACTAGATTTTGTGACCTTTGCCAGCCAGACCAAAATGCCACGCTGCCAAGTCCTAAAATCGAGAGTAACAGCAATTCCAGCGTCAGGCGAAACTGAAGCGAAGAAGTAGAAATTCGCTTACCAGTAAAATGATTAATAGCAGCTCTAAATTTGGTTATATGCTTCATTCAATTTACCAATTCCCAATTCCTAATTCCCAATTCCCAATTCCCAATTTCTAATTATAAGGCTCCTTTAAAAATTTTCTGCCGTGCCTTGAATCTGGTTAAACTCAAAACGTCGATCGTAATCTGTTTCACCATAAATATTAAAACTAATTGTTGGTTCATCCCCGATCGCCTCCACATGATGAATTGCATCGGGCATAAAGCACAAAATGTCACCAGATGCAAGCACAATATCGCCCGCTGTTTTGATTTTATTGGGAAATTTAGCATTTGGCGATCGCTGCCAAAAAGTATTTTTTTCCTGTCCGCTAAGTAGCGCTACCAGCCCCCAACTAGCATGATTGTGAATCGGAGAAACAGCCCCCGGAGCCCAAGCCACCAACTGCACCGTTAGAGGAAAAAATGGTTCATCATAAAGTGTTTGTACCGCCCATCCTGTCTCAGAGTCAGGCTCTAAAAGAGCAATTTGAAGCCAAGAAGAACCATCTAACAACCTGCGAACAAGAGGACAAATTGCCTGGAGTCGTAAATAATCATCACTAATTTGTTCTAATACATCTTCCAAGTCAGTTAAAAAGCGGTAAAGTCGGTAGGGATGGGTCAAATTGTGTGTTTGACTGATAGCCTCACCAACACGGTACTGTCCATCATCCGTTACTAACCAGTCTTTTCCTGCGATCATTTCTCAACTCACGATTAAATTACTGAACTACTCAAAGATAGTCAGGGTTAATCTCCAGTCTATAAGATATTCCTGGCAACTAGATGATGCCTTCCTAATTCTTAGATGAATTTTTGCTGAAGAAACCGAGAGATAAAACATTCAGAGTTTTATCTCCCATCCATCTCTTCCTCATCTACCACTCATTTTCTTGAGTGTTAATGTAAATAACCTCAAGTCTTGAGGACAACACCATTAGGACTGACGCACGGGTGGCCATAAACCGGGTTTTTTACCAAGAATCCTTCACTGTCACCCACAAATCAAGTAAAAACCCGGTTTCTTTGGTCAAAAGTGCGTCGAGGACAACAAAAAGCCAGCCGATTTGCCACAGAGTAAGAATTCTCAAGCTAATCTCTGGCATGGAACTGCTAACAATTTATCGGAAAATTAAACACATGAAAGTAAAATACTTTACCACGATCGCGATCGCCACTATTCTAGGTTTGGCAACAGCTAATGTTAGCTACGCCAACTTCAAAGCGGTCACAAACTCAAATTCTACAACCGTTTCATTTAAGATTGGAGAATCCAATCCTTGTGCGGGGAAAGCCAATCCTTGCGCTGGTAAAGCCAATCCTTGTGCGGGGAAAGCCAATCCTTGCGCTGGTAAAGCCAATCCTTGTGCTGGTAAAGCCAATCCTTGCGCTGGTAAAAACAGCACAACAACCGTTCATCCTAAGTATTACACCGAAAATGGTATGGCTCTTGACGGTCAGGATGTCGTAGCCTATTTTACCCAAAGCAAATTAGTGATGGGAGTTAGCCAATTCAAACATAATTGGGGTGGCACAACTTGGATGTTTGCTAGTGCAGCAAACCGCGATATGTTTGCTAAAAATCCTGAAAAATATGCTCCTGAATACGGTGGATATTGCGCTCAGGCTGCCAGTGAAGGAAATCTTGTTGCTACCCAACCTGATGCCTGGAAAATTGTTAATGGGAAGCTTTATCTCAACTACGACAAGAAAGTACAAGCACAGTGGATGGGTGATATCCCCGGTCATATTGCTTTAGCAAACAAAAATTGGCCTACTATTCTGAATAACAAAGAATTGTTACGTTAAGCTTAATTAAAGCTGATGCCGGATACTCAGAAATCTTTTTGTAGCTATCATACTTGATTCAAACTCACATTTTGTACCATAATATTTCTGGCATTCGTTTGTACATGGAAACGCCCTGGCGCTCCGGCGAGTTATTGTCTCTTTTGCTACTATCTGGGATTTTGTTGAAGCCTTGTGTGTTGTTCGATCGCGCGATCGATTTCGTGAAGGTATCAAAAGTTTAGTTAAACTGAGATATTGCAACACGAGTGTCCTGTAGGGGTTCACTTCGCCAACAGTCACAGAAAGTTACAGAGAGGTTGAATAAACCCGCTCTTCCCTATGAAAAAGCCTGATTTGAGATGGGCGCAAGATGTGAGGTTCAATCGAATTGAAAAACGAAAGGGTATTGTATGGAACTTAAAGATTTTCTGGCTTTGCTGCATCCGATTTTAGCTGTAGCGATCGTTTTTCCGATGCTTGGTGTGGTGCTGAATATGGCTTGGCAAACGATGCAGCGCCGCAAGCAAGTTGCATCCGGGGAAAAGAGCAAAATTCCTCCAGTAGTCGGTTCAGAACACCTGAAAGCAGGTAGAATTCTGTCTGGTTCGGTGGTAGGAGTGACGTTGTTGGGTTTAGGCTACGCGATTTTTGAGCATATTTTGACCGAACAAATTTGGAGCAAAAACTCGTTTCAAGTCGTTTTCATTGTGCTGATGTTTGTGGCGACTATTGCTTCTTTGGTGATGCTCTATCGATCGACACCGGCGTTATGGCGTGGCATATTTGCGACATTGACTGGTGCTGGCTTGGTGATTCTTGGCACTCAAGATGGCGTTTATCGGCTAACCAAGGAATGGTATTGGTCTCACTATTACATTGGCATCACCGCTGCGCTGCTGATGGTGTTTTCGCTGGCGATTGTTCAAGACATTTACAAAGATCGATCGAATCGGTGGCGCACTGTCCATGTCATCTTGAATTCGATCGCTGTGCTGCTGTTTCTGGGACAGGGAATGACCGGAACCAGGGATTTATTACAAATTCCTCTGAACTGGCAGAAACCCTATATTTATAGCTGTGATTTCCCCAATAAGACTTGCCCGAAACCGTGAGGGGGAGCATTGGGAGCATTTCCGGCTTTGTAATACCATTTTTCCAAAATCGTGCAAAGCTGTAATTTTTGGGTGTGTCGCAAGCGCCAGCCCTCGCATTTAATTGACTTGATCTCCGGCGACGCACCTTACACATTCGGCGCAAAAAACAAACTGAAAAATTATATTGTAGCAATGATTTTTCTGGCTGACTTGCTAAAGCTCTTGACATTTTTCACTATCTATGATTTAACTCACAACCCTGGGCTTGAGGAAAAATATATTTACAAATGTTAAGTTTTACTTAAATTTAGTATTATAATTGTCGTAACTTCCAACTAAGTATTTATTCTCACTATCATGATAGCGGATCAATTTCCTTGGCTGACCGCAATTGTCATCCTACCCCTCATCGCTGCCGCTGCCATCCCTTTTTTACCGGATACAGACGGCAAAACAGTCCGCTGGTATGCTCTGAGCGTTGGTATTGCAGACTTTGTATTGATGTGCTGGGTGTTTTGGACTCACTACGATCCGAGCATCTCTACTTTCCAAATCGTCGAGAAATATTCCTGGATACCTTCTTTAGGGCTCAACTGGTCTGTTTCGGTTGACGGGCTGTCGGTTCCGCTGGTGTTGTTGGCGGGATTGGTGACGACGCTATCTATTTTTGCTGCATGGGAGGTCGATCGCAAGCCGCGATTGTTCTACTTCCTAATGTTGGTGATGTATTCGGCACAAATCGGAGTATTTGTCGCCCAAGACATCATGCTGCTGTTCATTGTCTGGGAATTAGAACTAATTCCGGTGTACCTGCTAATCTCGATTTGGGGCGGACAAAACCGCCGCTACGCAGCTACCAAATTCTTGATTTACACCGCAGGCGCTTCCATCTTTATTTTGATAGCTGCCTTAGCAATGGGATTTTACGGCGGAGGAAACGTTACCTTCGACATGGTAGAACTCGGCTTGAAGGACTACCCGCTGGGTTTAGAAATCCTGCTTTATGGCGGATTGTTCATTGCCTTCGGCGTAAAACTGGCGATTTTCCCATTTCACACATGGCTGCCTGATGCCCACGGCGAAGCATCTTCTCCCGTGTCGATGATTCTGGCCGGCGTGTTGCTGAAAATGGGCGGCTACGGACTGATCCGCCTGAATTTGGAACTTCTTCCGAAAGCACACATTTACTTTGCACCGATTATGGCGGTGCTGGGTGTTGTTAACATTATCTACGGCGCGCTGAATTCCTTCGGCCAAACGAACATGAAGCGCCGCCTTGCGAATTCGTCGATTTCTCACATGGGATTCGTGTTGTTGGGTATTGCTTCCTTCACGGATTTGGGAATCAACGGGGCGCTGCTGCAAATGATTTCCCACGGTTTGATCGCCTCAGTATTGTTTTTCCTAGCTGGCGTTACCTACGATCGCACCCATACAATGGTGATGGACGAGATGGGCGAGATTGGGAAAGTGATGCCGAAAGTTTTTGCCTTGTTTACCGCAGGCGCAATGGCTTCTTTGGCACTCCCCGGTATGAGCGGTTTTGCTAGCGAATTGTCAGTCTTTGTAGGCGTTGCAACGAGCGATGTTTACGGCTCTTCTTTCCGCGCGGCGATCGTGTTTTTGGCGGCGGTGGGAGTGATTTTGACTCCGATTTATTTGCTCTCGATGCTGCGACAGTTATTTTACAACTGTGGGACACTGGCGGCTTGTGACCTTGAGGATCTAGATTTGCGGAATCAGCGAGAGAATCTGGATGAAGCGGTTTGTTTCGGTAATAGTTGTATTTTGCCTGGTGATGCACAGTTTATTGATGCTAAACCTCGGGAAGTGGCGATCGCATTTTGCTTTTTGATACCGATTGTGGGAATTGGTTTTTATCCCAACATGGCGATGCAAGTTTACGATGCGACGACTGTGGCGGTAAACGCCGAAGTCCGCCAATCTTACAGCCTAATTGTTCAAGAAAATCCTCAGATTTATGCGAAGGGATTTTTGACACCCAAAATTGCACAGACTCCAACAGCCCCTGCTTTGGGCCAAATTACTGGATCTGAATCTGCATCGGCTTTCGGTATTGTCAAATAATTTTATCGAATTCTGTTTTTGTTGAAAATTGGGCGATCGCTTTTTTTGAAAGGGCGATCGTTTTTTTTGTCAAAGAAGTTGTTAGTTATTGGTTATTGGTTGTTAGTTATTGGTTATTGGTTATTGGTTATTGGTTATTTGTTATTAGTTATTTGTTATTAGTTATTTTAGCCGCTCGCGAAGTCGAAGGCTAGTTATTAGTTATTTTAGCCGCTCGCGAACGTCCAACGTCATCACGAAGAAGGCTATAACGGCTTCGCTCAGGGTGAAAAGAAGAAAGAAGAAAGCGTAGGGTGCGTCTTCCTCGAAAATTTATAACAAAAAATCGACAATTTCATAGATCCGCTACGTCAGATTGTCGATCGAGTGCAAGGAATTTTTGATGTATCCGCACCCCACAAATACTCGATTAAACGCACAGTTCGGATCGCGCGTGCGGACACTGACTGACGCACGCGCGAACCATTTTTGTGATGGTAATCTACGGGACATGATACGATCGCTCGGAAAATAGCAGATTGACGGCGCTCAACGCAGATTTCAAGTCTTGAGAGGACATGGATGCAATTCAAGTCTACTGAAATTCCCAAATAATCTGCGCTAGATTCTCCTTCGCATATCCCACCTCAAGCGTCGATTTATCCTCCAAACCGGAGACAACTTTCGTCAGGATATTTAGCGGTTCATCAAAGCCTGTAGTTTTCAGAAACAACACTTGCAGCCGATTTTTAACTAATGCTAAAATTGAGCGACTGCGAGATTCTTCACCTGCTTTTTCTTGAGCAATACTCTGGCTAAAATTGTGAGTTTTTAACAGCCGCATTCTTTCTGTTCCTTGCGTTTTAACTGTTTCCAAAACCTCCACCCGAATCTGCTCAACCAATCTTTCGCTCACGTATTTCACAATTAAAGGCTGAAGCCTAAACACAGTTTCTCCGCCCTCACTGATTTTTTCAATTAGCAAGCGACGGCTGAGAGAATCGAGATTTTTTAGCAAATCGGAAAGCGAGGAATTGACTAACATTTTTTCTCGCAAAGTCGTCAGGGAAATCGGACTTTGTGCAATAGCCAGCCAGCAGACAATCTCTTGTTCTGAATTCGACATTCGATCGAATTGCTGCGCGAGCAAATTGCTGATGTGTTCTTCAATAAATAACGCCGTCGCTTCTAAAAATTTGACAACATTACCATCAAAAAAATCTTTGATTGTGGTTGCCACAATTTTTAATGCTAACAAATTTCCTCCGTAGCGAGCTAACAAAATTTCCCACTCTCGATCGCGAGCTGACAAGCCTTTTTCTTGGAAAATTTCTCGCGCTATTTCTGAAGAAATAGCGGGCTTGAAAGACCGCACTTTTTCTCCCGCCAGCAAAGCTAGTTCTGTAGGTTCTTCGGCACTAACTAGCACTAAACAGCTATGATGATTGACTTGACCGAGGCGTATAATTAAATCTCGATAGCCTTCGCAGCCTTCGCGGTAGTGTCCTGCTAGTTCTTCGGGTCGGAGGACTGCTTCAAAATCGTCTACAATTAGCAGACAGCGCTGTTTTCGCAAATGCTCGATTAAACGCGAAATTTTGTCGTTGAGATCGCTCTTTTTCGATGGAGCCACTAACGGCACATCGGGCTTTTTTGGGTTATAAAAAAGTTGAATTAAGCTGTCTAGAAATTCGGATGGTGTTGGTGTCGATCGCAGCGATCGCCAAATCACAAAATCAAACTCATGCTGTATCTGTTTCGCCAACTGTACCGACAGAGTTGTTTTCCCGCTACCGGCCAAACCCAGCAGCGCTACCAAGCGACAATTATCCGATACGATCGACTGTTTTAGCGCAGTTAATTCTTCACTGCGTCCGTAAAAAACCGCAACATCCGGCGCTTGGCCCCAATCTTCTTGTCTGCGCCCGTTAGCGGAGCGCTCGGAGAGGATCGGCATTTTGAAAAAAGATCCTTTACCTCCGGGACTAAAATCGCTTGCTCCCTGCTCTGCGTGGTATGAAAACAGCAACTGATGTCTCAATTCTGACAATTTTCCCGGGCCGTTCCCCCCAATCTGAAACTTTTTGTAAACTTCGCCTAGTCTTTTGCGAACGGCGATGTCGCTAATGCCGAGCTTTTTGGCGATCGTAGCGGTAGATTGACCGTCAAGAGCCATAAACACGGTTTTTAACTCGGCATCTGTCACACCGAGCTGTTTGGCGATATTTTGCACAAAGTTTTGAGGAATCGGAGTAGTCAAGGTAGGAATCTCGCCTCTACTAAAAATCTATCTTCTATTATATTCTGTGAGTTCTCGCGGGCGAACAATTGCATCGGTTAAAGTTCAGTTTGCTTTTGTGTTTTTCGGGAAACTTGAGATATTTCTGCCCAAATTCTAGGTTTTGATACCAGTTTTAAAAACAATACAACTGTAGGCAACCTCCCAACCCTGATGCAATCAGTAATATTATGTCCGATAGAACAACAGCTATAAAACAGGTTGGTAGTGAGGAATTCAGCTTTTAAATTGGATGAGGACTTCAGTCCTCACTACCAACCCGAACCTTATTTTTTTACCGGACATAATATCATCTTTAGCAGCCCTCTATCAATCAAACGCGCTCGCACTATCGCGGTATTCCTCAGCAGAAACCACCCGCCAACTTTCATCGCCCAAAAGTTCCAAAACCTGCTGGTGATATTTCAACAAACTCAAGCGGTGGCCGACACTCACAAACGTAGTTTTAGTTGCTTGCAACTGCTCGTATAAATGTTGCTCGTTCTTCAAATCCAAAGCACTTGTCGCCTCATCCAAAATAGCGTAGCGCGGTTCTGTCAGCAACAATCGGGCAAAAGCTAAACGCTGCTGTTCTCCCAGCGACAAAATCTCCGTCCAATCTAAATCCGCCTCAAAACCGCCCAATCTGTCCGGTAAATCTGCTAAGTTTACTGATGCCAAAACGCGGCGAAATTTTTCCTCATCAACCTCGCTGCTGGTGTTGGGATACAGAAGTTGCGATCGCAAACTCCCCAAAATCATATAAGGACGCTGCGGCAAAAACAACATTTCCCCAAGTTCCGGCCGCACCAAACGGCCCGTTCCCGAGTCCCACAAACCCGCAATAGCCCGCACCAAAGAACTCTTTCCTGCGCCGCTTTGACCGACAATTAACAGTCCTTCTCCCGGCGACACCGCTACCGACAAATCCCTAATCAAAGTTTTTTGATGTTTGGGAGTATCTAAAGTAACGTGTTCCAGCGTCAACTGAGAATCAACTACTAAATCTATAGTTGTTTCTCCGGCACGAGATACCGCTTTTTCTGCTTCCAAAGTATCTGTAAATACAGTCAAACGATTGATACTAGCTGCAAAAGAACTCAGCGGTTCAATCTGAGTTACAACCACCGAAAAAGCGCCTAAAACCTGACTGAAAGCAAAACCTGCTTGCGTGATATCTCCAAACTGGATTGTATCGGTTTTGTCAGCAAAGTAAGCAGGAGCTAAAAACAAAGCCGGAATAATCACAACAGCATATCCGTATCCTGTTGTGAAATAATCCAGATTTCGCTGCCAGCCAATTAGTAAATTAAAATTGCGGAATACTTCCACGAACCGCTGTTTTATTTGTGTCGATTCCTGTTCTTCTCCCCGGTAAAAAGCAATAGATTCAGCATTGTCGCGAATGTGAACCAGTCCGTAGCGGAAGTTAGCTTCTTTTTTAAGTTGGTTAAAATTAAGAGGTACTAATTTTTGCCCAAAAATCAGAGTGGCGACCGTCCCCAAGATAGCATAAACTATCAGGAATATCGAAAGTTGTTTGGAGATAGACCACAGGATACCTGTGAAAGATATAATGTCAACTATTGAACCCAAGATTATCAGCAAAAATGACAAACTTGTCCTGGTAAATGATTTGACATCTTCGGAAATTCGCTGGTCTGGATTGTCGATTTCTTTGTGAGAATTTATTTCGTAATAAGCCCGATTGTGAAAATATTTATCGAGGAACTTATTTGTCATCCACTCTCGCCAGTAGAGACTTAATTTATCTTGGATGTAGCGGTAAATTACGACAATAGGAGTGCCGAGTGCAAAAACGCCTGCATAGACAAACAGATACTTCCAGTAATTGAGCTCGTCTTTTTTAGCTAGTGCTGTGTTAAAAAAGTTACCGACATAACTAATGATGACATTCAGGCCGCTAACTGACAGGGACAAAAATAGCAGCAAAGTCAATAAAGCCCAGGGCTGCCAGTGCGCTGTCAATCTGTTTTTGAAGCAGATAAAAGCAATGAAAGGAATAATTAGCATGAAAGCTACGATCGCAATTGCCGGCGAATTAATAATTCCTTGCAACAAAGTAACTAAGCCCGCCGCAATACTATTGACAAAATCTGGAAAAAGAGCAGCACCTCCGAGACATAAAGCGCTCACAGCCACAAACATCGCAGCAAAGAGAAATATCAACAGCAGTGCGACTAATCCTAAAAATCTTCTGCCGCCCCCAGGCTCTAAAGGATAAAAGTAAGGCTGAGCGATCGCCATAAATCGCTCCCACAACTGACGGTCAAATCGATTCATCTTTGCTTGTTACAAAACTACTTCGGCTGTTATAACATATCAAGTTTTATTACCGATGGCTGCAGTAATTTATTTGGGAGCCGATCGCAGAAATTAATCTTACCTACAGACGGATACTGGCTTGCAGGCTTAAATACTTGATATAAAAAAATTGGATTTCATAGGATTTTCATTTTTTGTTTTGCGTTTTTTGATTGAGAATGACTTATAAAATAGCGGTTTAGCAGCTATCCTAGAGTTGCATTGGTTTTTTGAACTGCGATTAGTTCAAGCTGGCAGATTCACGGAGCTACAAGTCAATTCTCAATGGGCATCTCTAGAATCTCAAATCGATGGAATCAGAAGAAGTCGCGGTTTGGTCGATCGACTCCGACTCGGATTGAGTGCTGTAAAATCGCTGGCTAATCCCCAAAATCACTTGCTTCATCACCCAATATAAAACAGCAATTACTACAAAAGTTGCAGCCATTACTACAAACGGACGCTTGCCAATCAAATCGTTCATTACGGTGTTAACCAGCGCATCGGGGTTAGTCAGAATGTCCCAACTGTTGAAGCGGATAAATCGCCCCAAATAAATGCCGATCGCCGAAAGTGCGTGAATAATCATCTCGGTGGCGAGGATAAATCTACCCCAACCCTGTTGCTTGAGATAGTAACCCAAATTCATCACCGACAGCACGTAAGCTCCAAACCCGGCGAGCATAAACGCCAGATACTGCGGAATTAAAGCCAGAGTCACAGTCCACACCGAGCGATCCTCTTTAATCTGCTCAATCAGGTGAATGATATCAGTTAAAACGTAGGGTGCGTTGGGCAAAAATGCGATAAACCAGAAAAAACCGCCCCACCAGCGGAGAGAGCGAACTCCGCGCTGTCGCAATACCCAGATGTCTATAGCCATCAGCACGATCGTAATGGCGATCGCCCCCAAAACGTAAGTTTTGCCCACATCTTGCACAATGTGCCTC
This sequence comes from Microcoleus sp. B4-D4, assembly GCF_036705185.1. Lineage (NCBI taxonomy): Bacteria > Bacillati > Cyanobacteriota > Cyanophyceae > Oscillatoriales > Microcoleaceae > Microcoleus > Microcoleus sp. B4-D4. The sequence goes on from NZ_JAUBTX010000044.1 coordinate 42,894, forward strand.
AGATAGGCTAAAACATGGCGCGTGCTCGGCACAAATGTAGCGCCCAGAAGAACCCACGTACCCCAAAGCAGCCAGCGCGATCGGGGTTTGCGGAACAGCCAAAAACTCAGCGCCAGCGGTAGTAAACCTAAAAACAAATTCCAAGACATCCAGCGGACATTGTGTCCCATTGCTTCGAGCGCTTCCAGGATTAATCCCATCATGTCAGTTTTTATCCATTTAAAGGTTGATGCAGCACCGCTTCTCTAGCAGCTTGGATCTATCTTAGTCGCTGTAGCAGAGGGAAGAGGGAAGAAGTCATTAGTCCAACGTCATGTTTTGCTGTCCCCCCGAGCTTTCCGTCCAACGTCATCAGGAAGAAGGAAGAGGGGGAGCATTCGTGCACGAGTCGCTAATTCTTAGGGTGCGTCAGCTCGCGGCTCATCGCTCACAGCCTGAAAATTCAGCTATGATCTGACGCACCCTACCAATCTAAAATCTAAAATCTAAAATCTAAAATCTAAAATCGACTAGGTTTTGGCGATCGGAATTTGTATCTTAAAAGTCGTTCCCCGTCCCATTTGGGAAATACACTCAATCTTACCCTTGTGCTTTTCTACCACAATCGAGTGCGCGATCGACATCCCCAGCCCCGTACCTTTCCCAACAGCCTTGGTCGTAAAAAACGGGTTACAAATGCGATCGACTATCTCCTCGGGAATGCCCGTACCGTTATCCGAAATTTCCACCATCACAGTGTTTTGAGGCGTTACACCAGTCCAAATAGCAATCCGGCCGGGATTTTTCTCTGCTTCAGAAACCGACAACTTGTGACAGCGTTCCTCAATCGCATCAATGCCATTAACAATAATATTCATAAACACTTGATTCAGTTGGCTAGCATAGCACTCCACCAGTGGCAGTTTGTCGAACTCCTTAATTACTTCAATGGCCGGACGGCTGTCGTGACTTTTCAAGCGGTGCTGCAAAATCAACAAAGTGCTATCAATTCCTGCATGAATATCCACAGGCTTCATTGCCGATTCGTCCAGCCGCGAGAAATTCCTGAGCGACAAAACAATTTGCCGGATGCGCTCGGTTCCTACCTGCATCGAACCCACAATTTTTGTTAAATCCTCAGCCATGAAACCTAAATCAATCTCTTGAATGCGATCGACAATTTTTGAATTAGGTTCTGGATACTCCTGTTCGTAAAGATTCACCAGATCGAGCAACTGTGTTGTATACAGGTTTAGATAATCAATGTTAGCGTAAATAAAATTAACGGGATTATTAATTTCGTGAGCGATGCCGGCAACTAATTGCCCCAAAGAAGACATTTTTTCAGTTTGAATGAGCTGAGTTTGAGTAGATTGCAATTCTAGCAGCGCTGACTCTAACTCTCCAGCTCTTTCTCTTTCTCGCGCCTCGCTTTGTCGCAGTGCTTCCTCTGCTTGTTTGCGAGTCGTAATATCCAGGCAAAATCCAATTATTACCTTACCCTGACCATCAGCATTCCTGCTAAAAATAGTATCCCGACTGTGCAGCCACAAAAATTGACCGTCTGTTGCCCGCATCCGGTACTCAATTTCCCTAATTTCGCCATCTTCAACTTCTACAAGGCTCGCGTGATATTTAACGATTGTCAACAAATCTTCGGGGTGTATTAACTGAGGCATCATTGACGACTCCATCGCTGTAATTTCGTCGTTGGTATAGCCCAAAAGCGTGAATAGTGAATTATTAGTGTAGATATTTCGCTGTTCTTCCAAGTCGTAGAGATACAAAATACCGGGAGTAGCATTGGCTACTTTTTGAATGAACTGCTGGCTTTCTTGCAAAGCTAACTCAGCTTGCTTGCGATCCGTCACATCAATAGTGATGCCGTCCCAAAGAATATCGCCGTTTTCTTTAGCTTCAGGACGCGAATTTGTCTGAAACCAGCGAACCTTACCCGAAGGCAGCACCAGCCGTCCTTCCCACTGCCAAGGTTGCAAAGTTTGCGCTGAAATACCAATAGATTCGTAATAATTTTGGCTGTCTTCAGGATGAACCAAATCTGTTAGTAAAGCCGAATTTTGCACAACAGCTTCGGCTTCTAACTCAAACATTTCTCGGGAAGCAAGACTCATGTAAGGGAAACTGACAGAGCCATCTGGACGCAGCAAACATTGATAAATCATTCCCGGCAAATTAGCTGACAGCTTTTGGAATTTTGCTTCGCTCAAACGCAGTGCTTCCTCTGCTTGTTTGGGCTCGGTAATGTCAGTAATTGAACCAACAATGCGGACTGCTTTTCCAGATTCGTCCCACAAAGCTTGTCCCCGACAGAGTATCCATTTGTAGGCGCTGTTATAGCACCACCAGCGGTATTCGACGATGTAATGTGGCGTTTTCCTATCTAAATGGTCTTGGAAAGCTTGCATTACTAAGGCTAAATCGTCGGGATGCGTGTCCCTGTTCCATTCGTCAAAGTAATCGAGATTTGGTCTGTGTTGGTATCCGGTGATTTCCTTAAAGCGATTGGACAGGAATATTTCTCCTGTTTGCAAGTTCCAATCCCAAATGCCGTCATTGTTGCCTTTGAGCGCTAACTGCCAGCGTTCTTCACTTTGCATCAATTGAGCTGTTCTTTGTTTGACTATATTTTCTAGTTCTTGATTGAGCTGTTTGAGACTTTCTTCTGCTTGTTTGCGCTCGATCGCAATTCCTGCTAAATGCCTGACAGTTTCGATCGATTGCAGATCGAAATTTTGGGGAACGCGCGGTTGGGCGCAATACATGGCGAAAGTGCCTAAAACTTGACCTGTAGACGAAAAAATCGGACTAGACCAACAAGCTTTCAGTCCAAAAGTCAAGGCTAAATCTCGATAATTGTCCCACAAAGGATCGGTAGCAATATCTGTAACGATCACTTGTTCGCGGCGGTAGACAGCAGTGCCGCAGGAACCGACATTCGGGCCGATGGCTGCACCATGAACAGCAGCGTTGTAACTTTCCGGCAAACTCGGCGCGGCTCCGTGCAGAAAATGTTGACCGTCTTCATCTAACAGTAAAACCGAACCCATGACATCTCTCGATTGCTGTTCGAGAATTTCAATTAAAGTATTTAAAGTATCGCTCAAAGAAGCGCCCTGAGTAATCATTTCTAAAATTTGTTTTTGACCGTTCAACCAATTTTCCGACTGCTTGCGCTGCGTAATGTCACGGGCTACTAAGAGCACCGTATTTTCTGTCATGGGCGAAATATTAGCGAAAAACCACCTTTGTTCGCTGCCAATTTGCAGGTTATATTCTAAACTACTGACTTGATTAGTAGCGAGGGCGAGGCGAATTGACTCCAGAAACATTTCTGCTATTTCTGGCTCAAATATATCGCGGGTTTTTTGTCCGACAAGTTCGGCCCGTGGCTTATACAAAAGTTGGGGATTGGTGGGGGCAATTTTCAGGAAGCGTCCTTCAACATCGAGTACAAAAATTACGTCGTTCATGGCAGCAAACAAAGCTAGCAATTCTGATTCAGAAGCTTGCAGGGCGATTTCAGCTTTTTTGCGATCGCTAATATCCGTCCCGATACCAAGCAGTCCTGCCAAATTTCCCTTCGCATCTAGTAAAGGTTTATTTGTCCACGCTATCCACACCCTTTCTCCATTGCGGCGGATGTTTTCATTTTCGTTGTGGAAGTATTTTTCTGGCTGTGCTAAACAGTCTCGAATCATTGCCACGAGGTCACTTTCGGAGAAAGCAGTTTTCGGTATAATTGTGCCGATCGCACTTTTGCCGATGATTTCTGCTTCTGAATACCCGAAAAAAGTTTCAGCAAACTCGTTAAAAAAAGTAATCTTGCCTTCACTGTCTAACTGCACAATCATGCTGTTAGCATTCTCAACGAGTTGCCGGTACTTAGCTTCGCTGGAACGCAGTTTCGCACGGCCGTACACCCAGCTAAAAACCACCACCCCGCTCACAAGTGCCAGCAAGTCGCCTCCAAAGAGCAGCCACCCCCGAAACGGCGAATTTGCAGGCCATCCTCCCACCGGAATTGCTGCCAACTGCCAGGAACCGTTGGGCAAAGTGACTTCCTGCAGCACGGGATTGTCCTGAAAAATTGACCCGTCACCGAAAAACACTGCGCCGGATGCTCCCCTCCCGTCTTGGCCCCGCAGAGCGTATTGCAGCTTCGCTGAGGAATCGTTGAGTCCTGCTTCCTCAATTAGGGAATTTTTGTCCACGATCAGGCCTGTCAAGCCCCAGTAAACTCCTGTTTCGGGTTCGGCGCCGGAGGGTGTGAGAAAAATCGGCGATCGGCTGACGAAGGCCAGGCCTCCCTCCAATAATTTCACGGGCCCGGCAACCAAAGTTTTTCTGGTTTCGATCGCATTTTGAACCATTTGCCGCTGTTCGGGTAGCGCCGTCAAGTCAACCCCGATCGCCTTTTGATTTCCCTCCCGCGGATAAATGTAAGCGACCGTCGTGCCTTTAACTAAACTTATGCTGCGAATACCGGTTTGCTGTGCCAGCAGAATTCTCGCCGTCGCTGCAAATTCGGCTTCGGTGATATTTGGGTTGTTGGAAATGTCAGCCACCAAACCCCGCATCAAAAACAGCCGGGAATTCAATGAGCTTTCGAGCTTAGAACGGATTGTGCTGAGGCGATCGAGCGTGCTAGCGCGCTTGTACTGCAAAAATCGCTGTTGTTCCGATCGATCTAAAATGCCAACTCCGACCAAAATTGCTACTGATGTGGCAATTGCTGCTAAATAAGGTGAAATTTGAAATTTTTTAATCTTAAAGTATTGCATTTGCCGGCACTTAAGCTATATTTCTAAGTCTTTAGATAGATTTATTTTAATTCTATTTTTCTAGGCACACGCGAAATTTCCGGCATACCGGGCTTGGGGCAAGCCTGCGCGAGTTTGTTTTGTGTGATGGGGCGATCGCGGGCGATCGCGCACTCCTGAGTACGATCGGGGCCGGACACCCATCCGAAAGACGGGATTTATTGGTTAAAATAAGGTTAGCAATAATTTTTTTGAGCGCTGGGCGTAATATCGTTTCCGGTTGTATCGGTATTGTTCAAACAGTCAACAGTCATTCCGGTTACACCAATTTAATGGGTCGTTGCACATATCTCGATCCCCCTAAATCCCCCTTAAGAAGGGGAGTAGGGGTTGACTTTGATCGGACTCTTGTCCCCCCCTTATTAAGGGGGAGTAGGGGGCAAGCTAAGGGGGGATCGGATTCTATGCAGCCTCACAAAAAATTGGTATTACACCGGAATTGATCTAAATCATTCATAGGGACAATTTAATGCAGGAACAGTTGATGGAAGCGATCGCACCTTATCGCGATCGAGTAGATTATCTAGAAGTTCGCCTCGAACAAAGCGAGTCAACTGCGATTAGTTTTCGCGGCCCTGGGTTAGATGCAGTCAACCGCAGTTTCAGTCTCGCCGGCGGCATCCGCGCCTGTCACAAAGGCGGCTGGAGTTTTGTAACTTTTAACGGTTTAGCTGAGTTAAAAGCTCGGATTGAAGAAGCTGTCGTTCAGTCTCGTTTGGTTGGGAGCGAAAAAACTCTACTAGCAGATGTCGCTCCGATTCAAGATTATGTAGCGGTGGAATTTGGCCGCGATCCGCGCTCTATTACTTTAGCAGAAAAGCGGAAATTGCTCGAATCTTACAACCAGTTGCTGTTAGATTACGACCCGCGAATTCAGACGACAATGGCCGGTTACAGCGACAGATTCGGGATTACTTATTTTGTGAATTCTCAAGGCACTTGCATCGCTCAAGAGCGCTTGGACGTGACGGGGCGTTTCGGGGCGATCGCCCGGGGCGAGGGCGGTGTCGTCCGCCAAGGGTTTGAGTCGATTCACTCGCGATCGGACTACGGTGTCTTGACAAATATTGAAGATCGTGTTAAAAGTGCGGCCGTTCGAGCTGTCGGCCAACTAGAAGCAAAATCGGTAAAAGGTGGCCAGTATCCGGTGATTTTAGACCCTTATTTGTCGGGGGTGTTTATTCACGAAGCTTTTGGGCATTTGTCGGAAGCTGACGGCATTTACGAAAATCCGAAAATGCAGGAATTGTTGACTTTGGGCAAGCCTGTGGCGATCGAACAATTGAATGTAATTGACGACGCAACTTTGCCGGGACTGCCGGGAACTTTGAAATACGACGACGAAGGTGTGCCGGCTCAGTGCAAGCATTTAATTAAAAATGGAGTTTTAGCAGCTCGGATGCACAATCGCGAGACTGCGGGCAAAATGGGCGAAGCTCCGACGGGAAATGCCAGGGCTCTGAGCGCTACTTTTATGCCGTTGGTGCGGATGACTAATACGGCGATCGAATCTGGCGCACATTCTTTTGACGAAATGGTGGGCGACATTGAGGAAGGAGTGTATGCAGTGCGGATGTTGGGAGGACAAACCAACGGCGAAATGTTTACCTTTGCGGCGGCTGAAGGCTTCATGATTCGCGACGGCAAATTGGCCGAACCGGTGAGTGATGTCACTTTAAGCGGCAATGTATTTCAGACTTTAAAGGATATTGAGTCGATAGGAAACGACTCGGTTTATGCCTACGGCGGCTGCGGTAAAGGCGGCCAAAGCGGTTTACCCGTCAGTGTCGGCGGCCCCCACCTGCGAATTAAAAATGTTGTAGTCGGAGGAAGATAGGCAATAGTCATTAGTCATTAGTCATTAGTCATTAGTTCAAAACTTATGCAACTGGCACATGGTGAAGGCGCGATCGCCCCCTCACGCCTCACCTTAACCAGTCCGGGACACTGACACGTTGACCAATGACTCAAAATCTACTATCGAGGGCTTCAGCTAGGTAGTTCGGTGTTTGGGAGACTTCAGAAATTACAGAGAAATTGGGGAAGTGCGATCGCAATTATAGACTTGACCCTGATTTGTTGTTTAATTCCCCTTAAGTTTCCTTCATCTCTGCCCGATTATTCTGCCTAATAGGAATCTCAATCACAAATTCTGCACCCCGCTCTGTTGGCTGTGATAAACACTTCAAATCTCCGCCGTGCTTATCCACCACAATCTGATAGCTAATAGATAATCCCAAACCAGTACCTTGACCCACAGGTTTAGTTGTAAAGAAAGGACTAAATAGATGGGTTCTTACCTCACTTGTTATCCCCATCCCATTGTCTTTCACACTGATTATTACCCAATCCTGATTCAGCATAGCAGTACGAATCGTAATCGTACTAGGCTCGTTTTTAATTTGCTCCGGGCTGCGTTTTTTGTCATAGGAATTCAAGGCATCAATCGCATTGCTCAGCAAATTCATAAATACCTGATTCAACTGACCCACATAACATTCTATTTTAGGCAAATCTCCATATTCTTGAATAATTTGAATAGGTGGACAATCCGGCTTAGGCTTGAGCCGACTCTGCAAAATGACTATACTGCTGTCGATGCCCTCGTGAATATTAACCAGTTTCATCTCAGCTTCGTCAAGGCGGGAGAAGTTCCGCAACGTCAGCACAATCTGACGGATACGTTCAGCCCCTACTTTCATCGAAGATAGCATTTTAGGTAAATCTTCTCTGATAAATTCTAGCTCTATGTTGTCAATTAAAGCTGCGATTTCAGGGTGATTATGGGCATCATTCTGTTCGTAAAGGTTGATTAAATCCAATAGCTTCTGACTATACTCATTGACATAAGTTAAATTGCCATAAATAAAATTAACCGGATTATTAATTTCGTGGGCAACACCAGCAACTAACTGTCCTAAGCTAGACATTTTCTCAGTCTGAATAAGCTGAGATTGGGTGCGCTGTAACTTTTGCATTGCGACTTCTAGTTGGATAGCTTTTTCTCGCTCTCGCACTTCCGATTGCCGCAACTTCTCCTCTCTTTCTTGGCGGGAGCGCTCGTTTTCCTTTAGCTGTTGTACGTGGGACAATGTTTTGTTAATTGTAATTTCTAAATCATTAAAATCTATAGGCTTAGTCAAAAAATCAAAGGCTCCGGCGTTCATCGCCTTTCTAATATTTCCCAAGTCGCCATAAGCCGATATAACTATTGTTTTGACTAGGGAAGCTATCTGATTAAGTTTCCCTAACAAAGCGATGCCATCCATAACTGGCATATTAATGTCAGTCAGCACAATGTCTATATCCGGTTGTTCTTGTAACTTTGCCAGCGCTTCTACGCCATTATACGCAAAAAAAACTTGGTATTCTTCCGCACGGATCTTTTTTCTAAATTTCTGGGAAATTAGAGATTCTAAATCTGGCTCGTCATCCACAAATAATATTTTAGCTGGCATATTGCGATATTTTTCGGTCTGATCCGACATTTTTTCCCCTTGCATTGATTAACTTATTTCAGTAATATTTATATACTTTAAGTTTATTATATATTATTGCAAGAGTCATGAAAAGGCTGATTTCTACAATGGCCAACCTAACGGCTGTAATAGGCTCTGAGTTTGGTAGAGGGCGATTGATTAGCTCAAGTCGAGTTCAGCCTTAGTTTGTGTGATTGGAATTTCAATCCAGAACTCCGCTCCTTCCCCCACCTCTGAAACACACTTCAATGTGCCCCCATGCTTTTCCACTATAATTTGGTAGCTGATATAGAGACCCAAACCAGTACCCTGACCTACAGGCTTAGTAGTAAAAAAAGGTTCATAAATACGGTCTTTCACGTCTGCGGTCATTCCCAGCCCATTGTCCAGAATTTGAATGACGACACGGGAATTTTCCTCTAGCAGAACAGTGCGAATAGTAATGGTGCTCTGGAGAGCCGAGATGTCATCTAGTGACCGTTGTTTATTGTACTCATTCAAAGCATCAATCGCATTAGAAAGAATGTTAATAAACACCTGATTTAGTTCTCCAGCATAGCATTCCACTAAAGGCAGATGGGTGTACTCCTCGATCACTTGAATCTGTGGACGCGCTATCGTTGTTTGAAGTCGATTATCCAAAATCAGCAGGCTACTTTTGATCCCTTCGTGAATATCAACAGACTTTATGTTAGCTTCATCCAGCCTTGAGAAGTTACGCAAAGACAAAACAATCTTGTGAATGCGGTTAACACCACATTTCATCGAAGCCAGAATTTGGAATAAATCTGCTATCATAAATTCTAAATCTATGGCTTTGATTTCAGCTTCAATCTCAGTAGTGGGTGGGTGGTACTGCTGCTGATAGAGATTTAGCAGGTGGGTTAGGTTGTTGATATAATCACTGACGTGGCTGATATTGCCATAGATAAAGCTAGCAGGGTTGTTAATTTCATGAGCAATTCCCGCAACCAGTTGACCCAAAGAAGACATTTTTGCGGTCTGAATTAGTTGAGCTTGGGTCTTTTTTAGCTCTTGCAGACCTTGTTGTAAATCCTGAGCTTGTTCTCTAGCGCGAGCTTCTGATTCCCGCAAGCGCTGGTTTTCTTTTAAGTGTTGCACGTCACGCAGCGTTTTGTTGATGGTAATCTTTAAATCTTCCAAATCTATCGGCTTGGTTAGAAAGTCAAAGGCACCTAAGTTCATGGCATTTCTGATATTTTCCATGTCGCCATAGGCTGATATAACTATTGTTTTCAGGGGTAGGTCTATTTGATTAAGTCTAGATAGTAAAGTCAGGCCATCCATTTCAGGCATATTAAGGTCGGTCAATACTATATCGAGATCCGGGTGTTCTTTCAATTTTTCCAGCGCTTCTACACCATTACGAGCAAAAAAAATCTGCCATCCTTCCGTGCGGATATTTTTTCTAAATACCTGGGAAATTACATATTCTAAAGTTTCTTCGTCATCTACAAACAGTATTTTTGCTGACATATTAGTCTCTCTGTTGCTAGTAGAACCCTGAAGGCAGAAGGAGAGGATGGGAAAGTACAAATTACCAATTATGTTTCATTGTGAATTTACTCCAAATTGATTATTTTATTTTTCAGGCTCTCAAAATTCACAGGCTTAGTAATATAGTCATCAGCCCCATAAGCCATTGCAGTTTGGTGATTGTTCTCATCTCCATAAGCGGTAATCATAAAAACTTTTAGATCGGGAAACTTTTCTTTGATAATTCTGAGCAGTTCTATCCCATTCATCCCTGGCATATTAATATCGGACAAAATCAAAACAATTGACGCTTCTTTATGATTTTCTAAGTAGTCCAATGCGGCCTCTGCTGACAGGGCAAAATAAAATTGAATTTGCCCTGCTTTGATTTCTTTTCTAAATTTTTGAGTAAACAAAGACTGAATATCTTCCTCGTCGTCTACAACCATTACTTTCATTTTATTAACTCCTTAACTTAGGCTATTTTTTTCGGCAATGTGATGATAAACTCTGTGTAATTTCCTACTTCTGTTTCGACTTTTAGTTCTCCGCGATGTTGCTGGACGACAACATCGTGACTGATAGAAAGACCTAAACCAGTACCTTCTGCTGGTGGCTTTGTAGTAAAAAAGGGATTGAAAATTTTATCGAGTACCTCTGGCTTGATACCTGCGCCATTATCGCGAATGCGGATTTCAATCCGACCGTCCAGATTTCGAGTTTTCACGTCAAGTACAGGTGAAAATCCTG
>NZ_JAUBTX010000102.1:0-3606 GCF_036705185.1 Microcoleus sp. B4-D4
CTTTAGCTATCAATAGCGAAAGTATTGCTATCGCGTATGCCCTGTTTGTCCAGGGTTGTGCAGCGTAACACCGTCAGGGCAGGTATTCCCGAATCATTTGTCGTCCTTGCCTATCCATCTTGGTCTGCGTACCCATTCGACCTTGAATTGCTAGTTCGCCCGCATGAAACGGCGATTCGGTTCTTGTCCAGCCTGGGATTGCCATACGTTACCTCTGTTTTTAAGCTGTGCGGTTCGCCTAAAGTCCAGCCATTGGGATATAGCCGGGGAGTTGTTTGATGCGATCGATCCAAGCTAGGACGCTGGGATAGGGTGCGAGGTCAATCTTGCCATCGTTCGCCAGAGCAACGTAAGGAAAGACTGCGATATCAGCGATGGTGGGGCGATCGAATTCTAACCAGTTGCGCGTACTCAAATGCCTATCTAATTGAGTCAGGATATTCTCTGCTTGCTGGTGTGCCCGTTCGATATTGATACTGGTAGCCCCAAACAAATAATAAAGTCGGGAATGTTCAGGGCCCTGGCGGATTTCTCCAGCAGTTGTCGATAGCCAGCGAACGACTTGAGCCAACGGGAGGGCCTCCAACGGCAGCCAGCGATCGCCGCCATGCTGCCGCGCTAAGTACACCAAAATAGCTTGAGCATCAGCTAGTTTGGTATCGCCATCGACCAACAAAGGAACCTGTCCCAATGGGTTGAGTGCCAAGTATTCCGGCGATTTTTGTTCGCCTTTCATTAAGTCCACTTTGACCCATTCATATTCCAATACTTCGGACAGTTTTTTAACGGCCGTGTAAGCCTTACAGAGTAAGCCCTGCCATTTTTTACGCATTTTCTGAAACTTAGGGCTGAACTCAAACATTGAAAAAATAGTCCAGCATATAGCCCGCAAGGGTTTCGGAGGCTCGACTAGATATAAAACTGTCCGAAGTATTGGAAGTAGCGATCGCCATCTTGTTTTATGCGTTCATTCTGTCAATCGCCTCGGCAAATCTTGGTGTTTTCATGTTGTACAATGCTTCGTTGAGCAAAACTTTGGCATATAGAAATTGTCCTTCAGGAGATGAAAGCGACACGGTGCCATTGGCAATTTGTGTGAAAAACTCCTGTTGACGAACGGTTTCCATGCACTCGTCAATCACCGTATCCTGAGACTGTAAAACTGTGGCAAAGCGCATAAATAGCATCGCGTAACACATCAGACAAACTTGCTGCATGATGAAAAATCGAGCGCGTTTGTACTCATCTAGGGAATCGCCAAAATATGCCTTTAGGTAGATTTCTTCCTGCGCTTCAGTCTTCACAAAGTTATTAGCAACAATCGCCAAGTCAACATAGCGATCGTTTTGAAAAGCAGCTTCCCAATCCACCGCCCAAATTTTCTGTCCATCAAACAGCAGGTTCCTGGGGTTGAGGTCATTATGGCTGGGAACGAGATCGGGATCGTAGCACGGGTAAGCTTTCTGGATTTCTGCGTAGTACCTGAAGTGTTCCTCCGTCGCACTTTCCGGCAAGAGTTTGGAAGCTTTAAAGTTTTCAATGAATCCATCGATGCCATCCAGGTAATTAACCAATGTTGGAAAGTTGGGAGCAGCATGTATGGCTCGAACAACGCTCACCACTTTAATTAAATTATCTGGCGTAAACTGTCTAGGAAATGGCTGGGCTTCAATGAAATCAGTAATCGATATTGCATCTTCAGCACTGGCATAGTAAACATGGGGAGCAACACCCGCTTCTGCTGCCAAATTCATGCAAATATAGTGCCGATTTGGATCGTTGAATGTATCAGTTTGCAGTATAACTTTCAAGAGATATATTTTTCCATTCACCGTGATTTTATAAACGAGTGCTGAAGAAAGCCCCCCTGATAAAAGTTCCACGCTTTCAGCGATCGCTGTATTGAAAGCAGTTTTTAGCGCTCTTTCAACAGCTTCCAGTTTTGCTTCTGGTATCGATGCCTTGAATAATTGTTTCATGATGACAAAATTGCTCAACTAAAATGTCTTCTCAACCTTGAGTTTGACTGGACAAAATGGGCAAACTATTTATTTTAGCCTGAGAGATGGTGGAATCTTCATGATGTAAACCGAGTGCGTCTAGTTCTGATTGTATTCACTTTCGGAGGCGATCGCCTGGGAATTTGACGTAGAAGTTCACGGGGTTAGCGTGGCAGAGGAGAAGGAGGAATCCGACCAGAACGAGCACTCAAGACAGATTCAGTCAGGAACTCAAGAATATTCCGGTCTTGCAGCTTGAGAGAAGACACGACGGTGAGTAAACGGGCAACAAACAGGGAGCATCCCGGTTTTGCAAAAGCCTCAAATAGCCAAGAGATCGTTGAGGTAAGCACAACGAAGTTTTAGCATTTGATTGACATTTTTTTTCAACCATTGAGCTCCCGAAATTTTCAACCTTCTATCTATTTGTTTAACAGTCGATTCCACCGCTCCCGAGCCTATGGAACAAATCTTGTCTGATGATAATTGCTCATAGTTAACAATTCGAGAGCGATGCTTTTCTAGATACTTGCAAAAGTTTTTAGCGGTTTTTTTGCGACAACAATATTTAAATAAATTTAGGGTAGGTTCGACCCGACCTTGCCACAAAAATTCTTTGGCTTTGGCTAGAGATTTCAACGACCCTCCCACTTTATATAAATTTTCCATTAAATGATACCAATCTAAAATTTCGCGTCTGGTTTTACCAGGATTTAACTGGCTCATAATCTTCCATATTCCATCATGTCCATCACCCAAACAAGTTAATATATCGGCTAATGGCTGATGGTTTATATAGTTTATTAACTCTTCATTCTCTTGATAAAAAGCCCCATAATAACTTTCATGTAACCGCACTGCCTTATAATCTTGCCAATGAGACCCTTCTCCTAAATTCCCTCTCAGACGGACTTTTCCTCCATCTATGCTTGTTTCTTTCACCTCTATTTTGGCATGAGGTTCTGACCATTCTTGTTTTTCTACCAATCGGTGTAAACAAGTGTGGCCAATCTTTACTCCTGTCTGAACTTCCATTTCTTGGGCAGCCTTGAAGTAGGAAAGATTAGCTATTTGACGGAGACAGCATTTTTCAAATAATGGAGATAATCGAGTAGATTTCTTGAACTCTAATTTTTCGGCCTGTTTTTCAGTAATTATTAGTTCACCAATACAGCTTTTTACGCTCGCTGGGGTCGTCCTTGTTCTGTTCCTGTTGCTTCTTTGATAAAAAAAAACCGATTTCTGGGCCCACTTTTTCAAGCCATTGTTGCCTGAGATGTTTTTCAATATTTTCCAGACTGGTCAGTTCACTTGGCGGTGTATTGTTATACAAAATTTTAGCAATTTCTGCCGAAAAGAATTGCAACTGCTCTAGTTCTTCATGGGTCATGGCTCTTTTTCTCGACTTTTTTTGACACTTTTATTGATTTTAACTATTTTACACTTATTCGGATATTTACAAAACCGGGATGCTCCCAACAAACAGACTTCCTGCTGCTGAATCTGAACCCACATTCCGCACCCTCAACTAAGCTGAGACGCAGCTAGATTGTATAATATAAAAAAATAAGCAATCATTAGTTATAGTGTATGCCAGCCAAAAATC
>NZ_JAUBTX010000045.1:0-50540 GCF_036705185.1 Microcoleus sp. B4-D4
TTAGTTGTTAGTTGTTAGTTGTTAGTTGTTAGTTGTTAGTTGTTAGTTGTTAGTTGTTAGTTGTTAGTTGTTAGTTGGTAGGGGCGGTGGATGGTGCGTGCCCGCCCTCATTTGTCAGTTGTTAGTTGTTAATTGTGCGGCATTGAAACTGTATGTCAAAAAACAGTAAAACTCTTGTGGGGCAGGCATCCTGCCCGCCCTGAATATGCAATGTTTATTTGCGTGACAGCTTAACAGTCAACAACGCCCCATCCCTCCGCTTCGATCCGCCCAATTCCCTTTAATAATTTTGAATTCGCTCAACCAAATCATAAAACGGTTGCCAATTATCCTCAAGAGCGATGGGTTCCCAAACAGCCTCAATCGTCGGCCTCAACAGCGATTGTTCGGGATTGTGCTGGCGCAACCTCTGGGCCATCTCATCCATATCGTCCGCCGACAAACTTTGCAAAACGTGACAATAAAACTGCCGCCAATGTGCTAACAAATCTGCTGGTTCCGCCTCGCTGAAGATTAGACTAGCATCATCTCGCCAAGTGCGATCGAACTGTCGGCGCAATTCCCAAAAGAAATCGTGATAATCAACTTGAGACTCCGCCAGCATCTTAATTGTCAGCTTCAAAAGCTCATCACCATCCGCCTCTGGCAAATCCTCAAATCCCAATCTATTCAGCATCAACTTGCGGTAAGCTGCATTATAATAATCGCCAAACTTTGCCAAGCCAGCATCCATATCAGCTTGAGGAATTGCCGCTGCTAGCGGTTGCTGAAGCTTCTCTAAATTCCCCTGGCAAATAAACGGTTGATTTCCGTAACAATAAAGACCGTAATGGTCGAAATAAGCTGCTGTAAATTCCGGCTTGTAAGTTGGTATAAAAGCAAACGGCCCGTAATCAAAACTTTCTCCAGTAATCGACATATTATCAGTATTCAGCACCGCGTGACAAAAACCAGCCGCCATCCACTGAGCAACTAATTCGGCTACACGTTCGACTAATTCTGCATAAAATAGCGCATATTTTTCTTCGGAAGAAGCACCCGAATTGCTAGCTGCTAAATGCAGTTCGGGATAGTAATATTCAATTACAAAATCTAAAAGTTTTTTAGTTAAATCCGGGCGGCGGATATAATGTAGTCTTTCAAACGTGCCAAAACGGATGTGAGAGTGGCTAAAACGCACCATTACGGACGATCGCGTGGGAGAGGGTTCGTCGCCCCGCCACAAAGCATCCCCAGTTTCAACTAAACTAAAACAGCGAGATGTCCGAACTCCCAATCTGTGTAAAGCTTCGGCGGCTAAAACTTCGCGAACTCCCCCTTTGAGAGTGAGTCTACCATCAGCGTGCCGCGAGTAGGGAGTGCGGCCGGAACCTTTAGTCCCGAAGTCATAAAGTCTGCCGTCAGTACCGCGAACTTGACCGTACAAAAAGCCTCTACCGTCGCCTAAATTCGGGTTGTATTCGTTGAATTGATAGCCGTGGTAGCGGAGTGCGAGAAAGGGACGCACGCAGTGAAATTTGCCGAAGGCTTCGATGAAATGTTGGTCGGTTACTTGTGCGGGCTCTAAACCCAATACTGGCAATAATTTGTCGTTGCGAAAACGGAGGATGTGTTGGGGAAAATCGGCTGCGGGGACTTCATCAAAATAGTCGCCGCCGAGGGATTCGAGGGCTGGTTCGTAGTTGAGGGAAAGCAAGGGATTTGACATTTTTGTATTTGATTGTTGACTGTTGACTGTTAGCTGTTAGCTGTTAACTGTTAACTGTTAGCTGTTAGCTGTTAGTTGTTAGCTGTTAGCTGTTAGTTGTTAGCTGTTAGTTGTTAGCTGTTAGTTGTTATTTGTTAGTTGTTATTGGGAATTGAGAATTGGAAAATGGAAAATGGAAATTTGTAGCAAGTAACAAGTAACAAGTAACAAGTAACAAGTAACCAATAACCAATAACCAATAACCAATAACCAATAACCAATAGCCAATAACCAATAACTAATGACTAATGACTAATGACTTTTAACCGCATATTCCCTCCAAAGTTGCTATTAATTTGAGATTATACTCATCTTCAAAACACGGTTTTTTGTAATCTAAACTCCACATTTCCAAAGCGCAATCGTCCTCGGAGTCGAGCGGTTGAAGCCGCAAGTGAAACTCTCGAAGTTCTGGGCGGTGTTCGCTTTTAAAATTAGCAATTGCGCCTATTTGCCGCCTGTCCAAAGCTACAGCAAGCCGCAGAAAAGGATGGAGTTTACTAACTATTTCTCGGTAGTTTTTGGGGAGGCTTACAAAATTCTCATGTTTCTTTTTCGGGGGGCTTTTCCGGTGATAGCGAGCCAAATTAGCAATTACTTCAATCTCTGTTTCAGAGTATCCCAATAACTCACCATTGCGAATTAAATAGTAAGAATGTTTGTGGTGCGCCGAATGACTGACGTACAAACCGCAGTTGTGCAGAATCGCGGCGGCCCACAGCAACTCCCGTTCTTCGGTTCCCCAATTGTGTAAAATTCCTTGGGTTTGGTCGAACAATTTGAGGGAAAACTCTGCGGTTCTTTCGCTTTGTTCTGTATTGACTTGATATTTTTCAGCCATCAGCAGAATGCTGCGCTGGCGGATTGAACCTTGATAGCGCAAGCGGTTTTCTATTAAACCGTGACTCAGCATCCAGTCAACAATGACGCCTTCTCTCAGAGACCGATCGCACACAGTGATCGATTCCATTCCTAATAGTGTCATCGCTTCCTGTAAAATCAAAGCGCCGGCGAGAATAATTTCTGCCCGCTTGTCCGACATTCCCGGAATTGCCAGTCTTTCTGAGTAAGAAAGTTTGCGGAAACGGTTGACTAAATCGCGCAAATCCTTTAGACTTAATTGATAGCCGGTCAACGGACTCGGAACTGTTCCCAGCTTTTCGCGAGCGTTAATGGCTGCTAGAGTTTCGATGGTTCCAGCGGTACCAATTAAACGCAGAGTTTCGCCCGCCTTGAATTGAACTCGCAATTCGTCGATCGGTCTTTCGAGCGAAATCCGAATATAAGCTTGCAAATAGGCAAACTCCTCTCTGCTAATCGGGTCAGTTTTAACAAATTCTTTTGTTAAGCGCACAGCACCGATTTTGGTACTGGTAAGACAGCGAGGTTCCGAGCTATCTCCTAAAATTAACTCGGTAGAACCGCCCCCAATATCAATAATTACCTGGGACTGATTGTTGAATTCCATACCCGAAAGCACGCCGAGATAAATTCTCCGCGCTTCTTCCTGACCGGAAATTAAGCTAACATTCAGGTCTAATTCGTCAGCAACTCGTTTGAGAAAATCCCGCCCGTTAGGAGCTTCTCGAATCGCACTGGTAGCCACAGCGATAATTTGTTCGGCGTTGAAAGTTTTAGCAATGTCTAGAAAACGGCTCAGAGTGGCGATCGCCCTTTCCATAACCTCAGCCTTTAAGCAGCCTGTTTTTGCCTCGGAATCGCCCAACCGAACCGTATCTTTTTCTCTAGCAATAATCTCAAAGGCGGGCAATTTCGGATCGATCCGCGCCACCACCATGTGAAACGAGTTAGTACCCATATCAATAGCAGCAATAATGCGATTTGACTCCGCAGAAGCAATTGAATTAACCATTGGAGTGTATGGGGGTTGACAGATATTTATGATTATTTCATAAATCCAGTTAGGCGCGAGCTTAAATCAGCAAAAATCGGGAATTAGGGCATCGGGCATCGGGCATCGGGCATCGGGCATCGGGACATACATCACTTTTTTTAGAACCGCTATAGTAAGTGGTTGTGCCTAAAATTTGATAAAATCTCAAATTAAAAATCTAAAATCTAGAATTAAAATGCTTCAAGAGTCCGATCGCCCAACCGAATCCACATTGCTAACCATCGTAAAGCTTTTGAGGTGGGACAAACCAGCAGGAAGGCTTATTTTAATGATACCAGCCCTCTGGGCCGTGTTTTTAGCAGCAGACGGGAGACCGCCCTCGGCATTAGTTGGCGTAATAGTGTTAGGAACCTTAGCCACGAGTGCGGCGGGATGCGTGATTAACGACTTGTGGGATCGCGATATCGATCCCGAAGTCGAAAGAACGCGATCGCGCCCCCTAGCATCCCGCACTCTCACCGTACAAACAGGAATCGGAGTTGCCTTAATTTCCTTAGCAAGCGCTGCGATTCTCGCATTTTATCTCAATCCTTTAAGCTTCTGGCTGTGTGTCGCCGCCGTACCAGTAATTATCTGCTATCCGCTAGCAAAACGATTCTTTCCAGTACCGCAATTAGTATTATCAATAGCCTGGGGATTTGCCGTATTAATTAGTTGGAGTGCGGCTGTCAATCAATTAGAAATAGCAACTTGGCTGCTGTGGGGAGCAGTCGTGTTTTGGACGATGGGATTTGACACAGTTTACGCGATGAGCGACAGAGAAGATGATTTGCGTTTGGGTGTGAATTCCAGCGCCATATTTTTTGGGGATAATGCCGCTAATGCTGTGGGTTTTTTCTTTGTTGGGACTGTCGGTTTGTTAGCAGCAATGGGAATTAATTTACATTTGCATATTGGTTTTTGGATAGCGATTGGTGCGGCAGCGATTTTGTGGGTTTTGCAGTACAGTCAACTGCGAAAGACCGACATTCCGAATCCCGTTTACGGTCAAATTTTCCGCCAAAATGTTTGGGTGGGGTTTGTGATTTTGGCGGGGATGATTGTTGGGGATATTTTTTAGCTGACTTGACAGTTGGAAATCGAATGGGGCCCCAGAAACCGGGTTTTTTACGAAAAGACCCCTTGTTACTGAGAGATTAGGTAAAAAACCCGGTTTCTTTGTCGCAGTGGGTAAGTCCTGACTTAAACAGGAACGCGCCAAATTTTTACAGTAGCATCTGCACTCCCGCTGACCAAAGTTTTGCCATCATAACTGAAAACAACAGACTGGACTGGGCCGAGATGTTCCAGAGTTTCCAACAACTCTCCTGTGTGAAAATTCCAAATCCGAATCGTGTTGTCAGCACCGCCACTGGCGAGAGTTTCACCATCGGGGCTAAAGGCAAGACTATAAACACTATCTGAGTGTTCTGTAAAAGTACGCAGCAGTCTGCCATTTTCAGTATTCCAAAGTTGAATTGGCTGTTGGGAACCGCTAGCGGCGACTGTTTTACCGTCCGGGCTAATCGCCACACACCAAATTATCCCAACAGAAGAATCGAACCAAGAGGCTACGGCACCGAAAAAATCTACTGGTCGAATGAGAGTGTGCAGCAACTCTTTTCTATGCCAATTCCAGATTTTAACTGCACCATCTAAACCGCCGCTAACTAAAATGCGCCCGTCTTTGCTAAAGGCTAGGCAATTAACTTCCCAAACGTGTCCCCAGAGAGTTTTTTCTATTCTACTTCTTTTCAGATTCCAGATATCAATTGTACCACCCATCAGCGTAGTACCAATGTGACCGTTTGCTAGGGTTTGTTCGTCGGTACTGAAAGCTAAACAGCTTGTCCGCAGGGCTAACAAGGTATTTCCCAGACTTTGTTTAAATTGCTTGTTTGCTACATCCCACAACTTGATACTGCCATCAAAAAATTCGTGGTTGCTGGCACTGGCAAGGGTTTTTCCGTCGGGGCTGAAAGCAACATCAATTACCCCACTACTATGTCCGGTGAAGGTGTGGAGTAATTCTCCTGTAGAAAGGTTCCAAAGTTTGATGGTTTTGTCCAAACTGCCGCTGGCAATAATGTTTTGATTGGGACTAATGGCGACGGAATTAACAACATCTGAATGATCTTTGAGAGTGTGCAGGCATTTCCAATTGAGCAACTGTTTCCACATTAGCGGTTCAACAGCGGGGTTTTGACAAATTACTGGCAGCCAGCTAATACCACAATATTCCTGATTCCAATTATCTTCTAGCTTTCTACGTGCCGATAGTACCGAGGCATAAAAAGAACTATCCCCAGCAAAATCAATTAAAAAATACTGCAAAAAATCCTGTGCTACTCTATCTGGTACTGGTTCTCGCATCACAATACTTTGAGGAATTTGTAATTGAGCGAGTTGGTTTGCCAGTCCCAAGCCATCACAAGAATTAAAAATAGCCAGTTGCAAACCGTGGGATATAGCCAGTTTCAGTGTATTCTTAAGCTCATCGATTTGTATACTTTCATCACTATTAATTTCAAAGATTCCTATTTTGCCATCAACGCTGTAGCTATGACCGGCAAAAAATAAAATATGCCATCCTTGTCGGTCACTAAGACACTCTATCAACTGCTTTTTGGTTGGCTGTTCTAGGAAATGACACTCGGCTTCGTCTGGGTTTAAACGTTCAAAAATTTGCCTGTCGAACTGGATATCTATACCGTCGCTATTACCTAAAACAGCGATAATTCTGACTTTGTTAGCAGTCAAGCCTTGTTTTGCCGAACAATAATACTCAGGTTCACTTAAGGCAATTTCAGCTTTTCTGTAATCGCTTGCAAATAAATCCCAAACTTGCCAAGGAATCTGTCTTAAATCGTTATTGTGAGTTTGAATAATTACTCGTATTTCTTCATTTTTGAGCAAGTTTTGTTGTAAACCGTCTCGGATTTTTTGCCACTCAGTATTTCCCGAGTTTAGCCATTCGTTGATGCTGAATACTAACTTTTCAGCAGAGTCTTTACAAGAAGATTTACTCTGGCGTCTAGCTGTCGCACGAGATCGATTTCCTGACGCATCGTTAGAAAGTGGGCTTACCTTTTTACTAAATGCAGCTTGCCATTCGCCAACTAATTGAGGAATGTGAGATGCAGGGGGTAGACGACCTCTAACTACAATTTCGGGGCGCAACCCCTCTTGCCCAATCTCTAAAATTGCAGTAAACCCAAGCTCGAAGTTTCCTTCTGATAAATTCAAAATTACAAGCTTTTCCATTGATTTATACTTATTAGCTTTCATCCACTGAACTCAAAAATCTTCTGTTATACTAACATCTCCAAAAATAATTTTTATACTAAAAAGCTCTGTCGGCTCGACAACAAATTCTAATTCTACGGAGTCCTCTGCATCTCCTGTTTGTTCTTCCATAATAATAGCTTCAGATTCGTCGAGGGCTATCACTTGTAAGTTTGGCGGTAAATGAACTGTATTATTAGTGGGATAAACCCAGACACAAATCCCTACTTCTGTCTCTGATTCAAGTGTTGTCTGGACAACAAGTGCGATCGCCTGATTTCCATCTAAATCAATTTCTTTGGCTCGCCTGACACTATTTTCAGGTACTGGAGTATCAGCGCTTATAGAACGAGCTTGCTTCCTGGGTAATATTGATTCTACAGGTTGCCACTCCTCAATTAATACCAGGCTGCTGGAGTCAATTTTTTGTGTTTTAACGATCGCATTTGGAGAACGTTGCTGAATCTGAGCCACGAGTTTGTCAATTAGTGGCTTATCTATTTCTTCGAGGGTAGCTCTCAACTCTAGCAACCATTTTAAGTCCGATGATTGAGGCTCTTCCAAAGGGAGAGTTTCTTCTACTATTTCTTCCCAATTATCCACTCCTACAGCTTGACAAATACTGACAAAGTTATCTTGCCTAATGGGCATTCGTCGCCAAAATTTCCTCAGAGCTGCTTGACCAACTTGAGCATTTTCATGCCAAGAGACAGCAATTTTTGTCCATCCCTTCTTGTTTCTGGCTAAGTCAATAATTGCTAGTCCTTTTTTTGATGCTTTGAGTGCGATCGCCATTATTACCTCTACTTAATTGCTTGTCTCATTCATTTTTAGTTAATCCGATCGCTTTTGGGGGTAGTACCAGAGGGGGTATCAAAAATAACGCAATAGAACCAAGAGCCAACAAGCATCCTAGATGTATGAAGACAAAAAAGTTAGGCCTAACTCGGTTGTCCTTTGTTCAAAAAATTGACTTGGAGACAAGAGTATGAATTGCAAAGTATTGATTTCACCCCTTTTGATTGGCTCGATCGCGCTCGGCCACACAACATTGGTACTAGCAGCAGTTTCAGGCGCTTCAATCGCTCGGACAGAGCTTCAGTCAGCCACGAATAATCTAACGCGAATTTGTATCGACAGACATGGCAATGAATACCCCTGTCCTTGATTCCTAGCAAAAATCTGGGGAAAGGGCGCACTTTCCCCTAAATCCCGCTTACTTCAGACGCTGACGCGCTTTACCAATATAAAAATCTTCATCTCGCTCAGCGAAATTACCATATTCGAGACAGTTTTTCCACGCTTCCAAAGCTTCTGCACCATTGCCCAGATGTTCTTGCACCTCTGCCATGATGCCGTAGCTTAAACCGCGATCGCTATCTAGTTTAACAGACTCTTGTAGCTTTTCCAAAGCTTCTTCAAAGCGTCCTTGTTCCTTCCAAGCCCAAGCCAGGTAAGTGAACAAAGCCGCTTCGACTATTTTGTCATGCTCAACTTTCTCCTTTTTAACCAGCTTTAAACCATAACCTATAGTTTGAACAGCCTTCGGCAAATCTTTATATTCAATGATGTACAAACGGGCTAAATTGCAGTACGCAGCAGCAAAGCCGCGCACTGCTGCTTCCTGATACAGTTCTATCGCTAGAGCTACTTTTCCTGCTTCTTCATTCATCCATCCCTTATTGTAATAAGTTGCTGGATTATCTGGGTTTAGTTTCAGAGATGTATCAAACTCTTTTCTAGCTGCAACTAATTCCCCAACTTCTTTTAATTCTAGTCCTCGATTATTAGCTATTATATCCCAAGATTGAGGTGGTACTACATCTTGAACTTGACTAAATTCAGCAATATTTTTTTCGGGGAATCTGCGTTTTTCCCATTCCCCCTGTTGGTCTTCTTTACCAAATAGCCAATCCAGATTATCTGCTTTAATTAAACTTGGAAATTTTAGTAAAAAACTCCACTTGTCCGAACCCGTGATTGTTTTGGAACTCGTTACATTTCGCCGATCTTCCAAGATATCCAAAGCTTTTAGGCAGTGAAGGGCATTGCGAATTTGCTCGTTTTCTAAAGCTTTGCCGCATTTTTGTGTCAGATAAACTAGATCCCGCAGCCTTGTCTGTTTCACCCACAGGTTAGTTCCTTGCCAACGACTATCAATATTTTTTTTGAGGCTTTCATAGGGATTACTTCTTTCCAAATCCGCGTCGGTGAAGGAGTACAAAGCCTCTATTAATATCTTTCCATGCTCTTTACCTTTTTTCCAGTTAAGGTTCCGACGAACATTATTCTCCATGAATGATTCCAAAAAAGTGTTTAAAAAACCTTGGGAATCCCAAGGGGAATCCCAAGGTTTATGTTTTCCCAAGCTGCTCAACGCCATTCTAGCAAGTTTTCAGCTACCTTGTGTAAATTTGCTTGGGGAAATTTAATCTTATATCGTAAATGCAGTCAGTCAAAAAGCCTTGCCAAGACGAGCTTTTTATCAGATTTTGTATTCAGTTAAATTTGCATCCACTTGTTTGATGAGGGTGATGATGAAACACATAGATAAATTGAGGTTGGCACTGGAACAATATTCCGATCGCACTCCTAAAGACGAATTGTTGTGCAAGCTAATTTTAGGAATTTGCTCGGAATCGCTGGATAGCCCGCAGCGCCTGAGATTGCTGAATCGCTTACTACGGGAACTGCAACTATTACCAAGATTGTCAAAGGTTTCTCATCCCTATTATTTGGAAGCTTTGAATAAAACTTGGCAATGGTTAGACAATAACCTGCACGAGTTTCATCCCCAACGCTCTCCGATTCAAGCCAGTCTCATCGCTTGGATTAACGGTTATCTACGGTATCGAATTCAAGATTTATATTCTAGCACAACTATCAAAGAGCTTTCGTTAGATTTAGATGCTTTAGAACGCAGCGGATTTTACGATGACTGCGTGAGTGGTTTGGAGGCCCAAATCGAACGGATTGAGAGACAAGAAAAAGCAGCTTTAGCAAGGGCTATCGCACAATACATCGATCGCGATCCAGAAAAAAAACTTCGCAAATGCCATCCTCGCAACCGTCCCGACTGCAACTGTCAATTGATTGTGCAAAAATTGTTGTTGCAGGAGTCGCCGGAAAAAATGTCCGCGCTCGCCCGACAGTTGAATATCAAGACACAGACGATGCACTCTTTTTGGAAAAGGACGGGATTTTTAAAGGTGCAAGCCATCGCCCGACAAATTGCTCAAAAAGACTCTGAGGTGACAGCAGATTGCTGAAAGTGTCTGTTGTGGCGATCGCCCGCAACCTCATTCCGAGGGCGATCGCTTCCATCATCTTTTATCCCCAAAAACTCAAACCAATCGAGCGCATAAAATCTTAAAGTCCCGATAAATATAGCTTTCAGCATCATTATCCCTCCCCTGCATCCCTTAAAAATCGGAATTTTGGCAATTATTTGTAAAGTTTCATTACAAACTGCATAAAAAATCCGGGTCAATCCAGATAGATATATAGCAGACAAAAATCCAGCGAGTTCAACAACTTTGTAAATTTTTGCTAATTAAGTTGAATTTGCCTGCTTTTGTGCTGTGGGGTGGCAATTGCTTTGCTGCGCCGATCGATTTTCCAAAAAAATTATCAATCGAGGTGTAAAATGTCTACTACTTCTATCGGCAATCTGAACGACAACTATTTCTCGATCGACTTCGCAGGTAAAACTGACCCCACAGACACCTATCGTTTTAATCGGCTGAATACAGGCAGCTTTCGAGTTACCGCTGAAGGGTTTAGTTCCATTGTCGGGATGCAACTCCTCGACAGCCAGGGAAAAGTCGTCAAAGAGATCGAAACCAACGGCACAAATTCGGGAACTTTTAGCATCGATAACTTGGGTGCAACCAATTATGCACTCAAAATTTCTGCACCCTCCCGCGATACAAATTATCAAGTTAGTTTAACCCCAGACGGCAAAGTTGACCCGCTGACAGGTTTGGGAGTTGACTCCGGCTTTTTCGCTACAGATTCCACGGGACAAGTTGGCTTTGACTGGTTGCACGACGGCGGCAATTATCAAGGTGAAGTTGCCATTTTCAGCGTGCTGGGAATGGAGAAATTCGCCCCTGGTTCTCAGGAATTTATCAAAGAAGCAGCAAGACGATCCCTGACTAATTCTACCTTTGGTCACGTAGTAATTTCTGACTCCACAGAAGGTGCAAACCCGCTATTTAACGGCATTTTAGGAGAGGCAAATTATAACCAGGGACAGTACAGCGGGCCGAAAACATTTGGGATGAAACCGGGAGAGGCTTTTGCGGTGATGCTGGTGCCAAATGGTACTGTGCAAGATGTGTTTAAAAATCCCAATGCTGGCGGTGACAAACGCCCACTGCTGTCGTTATCTAGCACTAATCCAGATGATGCTTGGCTGTACGGTCAAATAGCTGATGTTACTGGTACCGGCAAGGCATTTGCGATGGAAGATCAGCGGGTTGATACGGGTTCGGATAAAGATTACAACGATTTGGTTTTCAAGTTGACCGGTGCGACGGGTAAGGCTGTGCCGATCGACAAAGTGATCGATAAGAGTAAGGATTGGACTAAACTCGATGGCGGCAAGAAATTGATCGAGTATGTGACTCCAACAGCGCCAGTAGCCACAACGCCGCCTGCTGTTGTACCGCCTGCAACACCGCCTGCTGTACCACCAGTTGAGACAACAACGCCGCCTGCTGTTGTACCGCCTGCAACACCGCCAGTTGCTGTTGTACCGCCCGCTGTACAGCCAGTTGAGACAACGCCGCCAGTTGCTGTTGTACCGACCGCTGTACCGCCAGTTGAGACAACAACGCCAGTTGCTGTTGTACCGCCTGCAACACCGCCAGTTGAGACAACACCGCCAGTTGCTGTTGTACCGACCGCTGTACCGCCAGTTGAGACAACGCCGCCAGTTGCTGTTGTATCGCCCGCTGTACCGCCAGTTGAGACAACACCGCCAGTTGCTGTTGTATCGCCCGCTGTACCGCCAGTTGAGACAACACCGCCAGTTGCTGTTGTATCGCCAGTTGAGACAACACCGCCAGTTGCTGTTGTACCGCCCGCTGTATCGCCAGTTGAGACAACACCGCCAGTTGCTGTTGTACCGCCCGCTGTACCGCCAGTTGAGACAACGCCGCCAGTTGCTGTTGTACCGCCCGCTGTACCGCCAGTTGAGACAACACTGCCTGCTGTATCGCCAGTTGAGACAACGCCGCCAGTTGCTGTTGTACCGCCCGCTGTACCGCCAGTTGAGACAACGCCACCAGTTGCTGTTGTACCGCCTGTGATGATTACAGGGCCTGTGCCAATAAAACCTCCGATCGCCCCAACGACTCCCTCAGAACCGCCTGCGATCGACGAACAACCGCCTGTAACTGAACAAACGCCGGAGACTCAACCGCCTTTTGAAACTATTTTGCCGCCAGCGCCCGATCGAGCTTTTGTGGGCATCATCGATACTGGGTTTGCTGCGAACAATCCCGATTTGGATTACTCTAAAGTGACGATGGGGCACGATCATATTGACAAAGACAGCAATCCTTTGTTTACTGCCGGTACAGGTAACGAACACGGCACATTTAGCTGGGGTTTAGTGAGTGCGATTCAAGGGAACGACAAAGGCATTGACGGCTACAACGATAAGGCGAATGTTTATCTAAGTCGGGCAATTGGTTCGGGGGAATGGGATTTAGCTTTAACTGATTTTGTGGGTGAAGCGAAGGCACAAAAGCAAAAGAATGCGATCGCACTTCTTCCCCTCGATTTAACTCAAAAGAATGCTGACGGAAGTATTACCACTCGTTACGAATTTACTAACCGAGAACGTGCTGCTTTAGAAAATGCGCGGCAGAGTGGAGTGCTGTTAGTTGTGGCGGCTGGAAATGACGGCGGCGTGATGTCTGTTTTGGGTCAATCTTCCCAGGAGTTTGAGAATATTCTGACGGTTGGTTCGTCTGATGGATTTGGGCGATCGGATTATTCCAGCTACGGCTATGGTTTGGATATTTTAGTGCCCGGAGGTGCGATCGAAAATCCGACTTTATCGACTGTTGGCGATGATTTAGGCACGATGGCGGGAACTTCGGCATCGGCAGCTAAGGCGGCGGGGATGGCGTCTAAGGTTTGGGAGAGTAATCCCGATTTGAGTGTGACTCAAGTGATTGATGTTTTGACTGGAAGTGCGATCGATTTGAAGGAGCCCGGATGGGATGAAGAGACGGGTTTTGGGGTGGTGAATTTTAATAAAGCTGTGCAAGTGGCGAAGGAAACAGCGCCGCAACTTTATATTCCTGCACTTTTCTCAAATCCTACTACTTGGGGTTTGGAGGGACAAGTTACGCCATTAGAAAGGGCGACGGCCGATCAGTTCAATGGCAAATATTATGATTGGGAATCATACACTCTTAAATTTGGAGATACTCTCAGCCAAATTGCACTCGAAAGAACGGGCAATGCTTCTTCAGATGCTTACAACTGGATTGCTCAGAAAAATAACATTCCCAATGCTAGTGACGTTAAGGCAGGGGCCACCATCCAGATTCCCAAAGAGGTAGCAGCACCTCAGCAACCGATCAATTCAAACCCCACACCACCGCCTACTTCAATTTCTCTCAACGGTCACACCATTGGTGGCAATTTTTATCCTGTTTTCCAGAATTATCAAGGGACTTTAGGTAATCCCACTTCTGATGTCACCAACTATAATGGTATGAGCTATCAGATATTTGAGAAAGGATCGATCGTCAGCAGTGAAAATGGAACTTTCCCGCTTTACGGTGGCATTCGTCAGACATTCTTAAAAAACGGTGGATTGGAAGGTTGGCTAGGTGCTCCCAAGAGTGGGGAAAAGGGTCTGGGGAATGGAAATATTATTCAATACTTTGAAAAGGGTTACATCTACTGGAATGGTAGTAAGGCGACGGCTTACAAAGAAGGTAGTGGTATTCCAGTGAATGAGATTCCTAATGTTGGCAATCAACCAGTTTTGAAGGACTATAGTCAACCTGCCCTGTTTTCTAATCCCACTGCATCTAATCCTTTAGTCGGATTCAGTCACCCCTTACAAGGTGCTGGAACTCTTACACAAGGGCCTGGTGGTTCAACTTCACACACTGGTACAGCGCAATATGCCATTGACTATGGCGTGAAGTTGGGTACACCCGTATATGCAATGCGTTCAGGTACAGTGAAAAGAGTAATAGATGCCTACTCAGACACAGGTGGTGGTTCGGCAAAAGCGAATCAAGCAAACTTAGTTACGATTGAACATGATGGAGGATATCGTTCTGCTTACTTACATCTACAACAGGGATTTAGTTCAAAAGTAGCAGGAGGAATAAAGGAAGGTACTACTGTCAAAGCAGGACAGCTAATTGGGTACAGTGGAAATTCTGGTTGGAGTACAGGGCCTCACTTGCACGTAGAAGTTCATAGACCAAATAGTAATGGTACTTTTGGTCAGACTGTCGCATTCCGAATTAGTTAATTTTTGCTAAATCATGTCCTCCGATTGCTCGTAGTTAATTAAATGAGCGATCGCCCTCTGCTAAGTCTCACCAACAATAAAAGCGATCGCCCTTTTGGAACTATCCGAAAGTGCGATCGCCTTTCCGTTTTTGCATTCAAGTAACAAAAAATTGTCGATTCAGCCAATTATTGCTAGAATAGTCACAAAAAATTATTCTTATTAACCAATGAACGACATCTCTATCTGCTTGCCAGAAGACTTACTCACATACATCAATCAAAAAGTGCAAAACCCCAGTGCTTTGATAGAATCACTCTTGCAACAATGGCGAAAACAGCAAGAAAACCAAGCTTTAGCAGAAGCTTGCCAGCTAGTTGACGAACTAAATTTAGGGTGGGATGAAGAATGGCAAACTCAAGCGATTACCGACTGGGAAGTATCTGGGTAGCTAGATTTGATCCGTCAGTCGGAACAGAAATACGCAAAACGCGACCGGCATTAGTGATTTCTGGTACGTTATTTAACGAGCGGCGCAGCAAAATAACAGTTTTGCCGTTTACCTCAGCTCGTCCTCACTATCCTCGGATTTCTGCTGCTGTGATATTTGTACCCGCATCCCCACAAAATGGTTTAAACGCAGACAGTTTGCTAGTCTGTGTCGATCCCATGACTTTCGATAAAACTAGATTAGTACAACAACTTGGCCAACTTGAATCAGAACTACTTTCCCAAGCTCAAGAGATTTTGCAGCGCTATCTGGAATTATAGCGATCGCCCTCAACTAACTCTCACCAACAATAAAAGCGATCGCCCTTTTGGAACTATTCGCAAAGGTATCTCGATTCTACTTTTCGTTACCCTCAACCAATGGCAAAAACCAGGGTTATTATATGAATTAGAAACCCTCATCCTTCAAGCTACAAATCCTCCCTACAACGTTAAAATCCCCAGAGAACAATGACTCAGACACTCAAAATCCAACACCTGCCACCAAAAGCTATTCATTCGCTGATGACTTATGTACCTGACTATGTGAAAGTCGCTTTGATGGAAAAAGCTACGCAGCTAGAATGTTCTATGGAAGCTGCGATCGAAATGGCAATTGCTAGTTTTCTAGACTCAGAAGCTTTCAGCTTTGAAGATTGCCTATTATCGCAACGTCTTAAGGAATCAGAATTGGTAGAATTTCCCCAAAAGAAATAGGGTGCGATCGCTCATTATTTATCAAAAGATCGATCGCCCTTCTGACATCCGCGTTCATCTGCGTCCATCTGCGGTTAAAAAAGAGCGATCGCCCTTCTTGAATCTGCGTTAATCTGCGTCCATCTGCGGTTAAAAAAGAGCGAGTTCTCTTTCTCAGTCACATTCAGAAGGGCGATCGCTTCTGCTGAATTTATGATACGATTACCTATAAGTTACAGCTACACTTGCCCACTTCTTTTGATATAAAGGAGTAAAGACCGTGAAAATAGAAGAATTACTGCAAAGAAAAGGGATTATTCACCGCGATCCAGAAATTATGAGCGGTGTCCCCGTATTTGTCGGCAGCCGCGTCCCTTTAAAGACTTTTTTTGACTACCTGGAAGGTGAAAGCGGTTTCGCAGAATTTATTAATGATTTTCCTTACCTAGAAAGTCAGGCAATTAAAGTCCTAGAAAATATAACTAAAATGATGCTCTCGCTAGAAAGTGATTCAAATGCTTATATTGCTTGATGAAAATCTCTTGAGTCAAAAACTGAAGCAGCCTTTCTTAGACGAGGGTCATTCAATCAGCAATGTGTATGACATGGGGTGGAGAGGGCTAAAAGACAGGGAAATTCTGGATCGAACGGAGAATCATCCTTTTGATGTTTTTATCACGGCTGATAAAAATCTTCCCTATCAACAAAATCTAGCAAGTTATGTTATTAGAATTGTGGTCTTAGATTCTAGCAGTACAAGACCCGACCATCTTGTACCTTTGATGAGACAAGTTAGCACTATGATATCGTCCCTGCCAGCAGGTTCGGCAATTCGCATTAATGATGCTGGGGATGTTGTTTCCATTAGTCTTTGAGTGATCCCTTTCTCAGGATAATCCAGAAAGGCGATCGCTTCTACTTGCCGGAGGAAAAGTGATTCTATGACAACCGCGATCGCACTCAACCTCAAAACCTTTTTAGAAGACTTAAAAAGTGCCGATTTAGTAGGGGTTTCACTTCGCCCTCAAAATCTTGGCTTGCGTTTAGACTTCACCTTTGGCCCCGAAGTGGGAGATGTAGCGATCGAGTTCGATCGCATTCTTCACCTAGTGATTTCTCGCCCCATCAATTCCGATGATGAAAATTACTGTTTTTGGGTAGGAGAAGTCGAACTCAGAAAGGTTGAAGAAAATGCTGAAACTTTCTTATCTTCGCTGTCTTATCCTTTCAATTCTCCTGCTAATTTAGATTTATCTGCTTTGAGCTATTTTCGGTTAGAAGGGGATATTTTTATTGAAATAATTTGCGAATATTATAAGATTTTTCAGGAAGTGAAAAATTAATGTCTATTTTTTAAGCTTTCTCAATCAATCATGGCGAGATCCCTTTTTCACCCAAATCCAAAAAGCCGATCGCCCATAATTCATCAAACGAGCGATCGCCCTTCCTGCATCCGCGTTAATCTGCGTCCATCTGCGGTAAAAAAAGAGCTAGATCCCTTTCTAACAATTCAGAAGGGATCTCGCCCGTTTTATAATCATGAAGGGCGATCGATCTCTCAGTATTCCCGCACCCAAAACCCAACTTCCATGAACTATGTCATCAGGTAACATCCTAACTGTCACAGATGTTCTTAATTTCCTTGTCAGTGGAATCGATAAAATCACCCTCGAAACAGAACTTACTGCTTCGGGTTGGATATCCACTCCAGCTAGAGGAGGCTCAAAAAGCGGTGCGGGTACAATTTGGACAAGCCCAAACACTCAATACAGTGTCAGAATTATGACTCAACCTGATGGTTCATCCTATGCTCGCGTTTACAATGGCCCTGGAGGTGGCGCACCCGCAGAACAACCCCTAAACGCATCAGGAAAACCCGGAAGTCGTGGAGACACACACTTTATTCTGCTCCCTTAACCCCATTTATTCATCAGACTATGAACTTTGAAGAAATTTGGCAACAATACGATTTTACCGAATCAGAACTGCTATCGATGGGGTGGCAATTTCCCTATGATTATGTCCTCAATCTCAACTACTATTGGCAACTCAATTCAACTAATTCTACTTCTGAAGTTGCTACCAATGACCAATTTTTAAACATTATTCTCAAAACCTGCATTCGACTGGATGTACAACTCAACCCCAATTCTGATGAGTTAAATGAAAAACCTGCGAACCTCGGTACAATCGTCGGCTGGGAGCAAGTTACTCCCTCTCCTTGGTTAGAAAATCTATCCCTTTCTCCTAATGAGTGGCTGCATCTGTTATTTGAAATTGGTGGAAATAATAAAATTGAAGCTGTTTGTCGATCGCTAGTTGTCGAACAATTGGTCAAACAACCCTTAGAACTCAGTTCATAAGTACCAAAAATACCGATCGCCTCTTAACCTATTGATTATTTCTTCTTTGAAAAGCTTGAAAATTACAAAGCAAACACGATTCTGAGAGCTAGATCAATTTTTATTATCACCTCTGGTTCAAGTTCACCTCGGATATCTACCCCACGAGAACTATAATCAATAGGGCGCGTTTGCAAAAAATCAGCAATAGATTTTTTTTGTCAATCCATTTCTTTCAGACGGTTCAATCTCCACATTACTTTTAATCTTGGCTTTTTTTTCACTCCAAGCAGTAATTGGAACAACCTGGATTACAGGAACTCGCTCATTATAAGTATTGTTGGTCACAACAACACAAGGTCTAATTTTCCCCGTTTCAGAACCCTTCGTTGGAGCGAGATTAACTTCAATAATTAAACCGCGTTTTAATTTTATAGCTTCAGCCATTCTTCTAAACCTAATTCCGCCAATTCCTGTAACTCTGTATCTTCTGCATAAACTTCTGCATAGAGCATCGCAGATTCTTTCAACTGCTCCGTTTCTAACGCTATTTCCAACCGTTGAATCGCCATTATAACTAATTCACTAGCATCTTTAAATCCATATTTTTGACAGAGGTCTAAAAATTTTATCTGAGATTCATCTAGTTTAAATGTTTGCTCTTTGATAGGAAAAATACTAGGAAAATTAGGGAAGTTAGTTATGTTAAAAAATGTTTTGAAGAAACCACTATTTATATGATAACATACATTCGCAGATAGCGCCAAAAAACTAGCAAGTATTAATAACACCCTATTTACTCTAAAACCATGAAAAAAATCATCGTCGGCATCATGGGCCCAGGCGAAAGTGCCACATCAACCGACTTAGAAAACGCCTATCAACTCGGACAACTCATCGCCGAAGCTGGATGGATATTGCTAACTGGCGGCCGAAATCTCGGCGTGATGGATGCCGCCAACAAAGGTGCAAAATCAGCTAACGGCTTAACAATCGGCATCCTTCCGGGGAAAGATACTCGTGGCATTTCCGAAGCTGTAGATATTGCCATTGTCACCGATATGGGAAACGCCAGAAATAACATTAATATTCTTTCTTCAGATGTGATAATTGCCTGCGGTACGGGCGCGGGCACAGCTTCGGAAATTGCCCTCGCCATCAAAGCTCACAAGCAAGTTATTTTGTTAAATCATAGCTGGGAAAGTCAACTTTTCTTTAAAGATTTAGGCAAAAATAACATTTTTGTGGTACACAATGCTGTAGAGGCTATGAATCAAGCTCGCGAAATCCTAGCAAATCCCAGATGAAATTCAAGATGAAAGTAAGCAAATTCAACTTTTGTGCGATCGCAATTTTCCTAACTCTGGGGATTTTCGGCAGTACCAAAGCAGACGGAGGAATTGCACAGTTAAGCTTCAGCAACCAATCCACTCAAACTTTAGCACAAACCCTCCCTCCACCTCCTGCCGCACAGCCTGTTACCGAACCAGAAGCGCCCCCGATTCTTAGCGAATCCGCGCCGGATCAAATAGCTTTAGCAACCCATTTGCAGGCGATCGAAGCTAAAATGTACGGTGCTTACTGGTGTCCTCACTGTCACACCCAACAAGAACTTTTCGGCAAACAAGCATTTACCGCGATTACTTACATTGAGTGCGATCCCAGGGGAAAAAATGCTCAACCGGATTTGTGCAAAGCTGCGAAGATTCAAGCTTATCCCACTTGGGAAATTCGGGGAAAATATTACACCGGCAGGCAATCTTTGGAAAAACTTGCTCTTTTATCCGGTTATAAAGGCAGCAGCAATTTTGTGCCACAACTTCCCTCTCCTTAAGAATATCTAACTGACAAGGCAAACATTCTTAGCGACACCACCGAAACTCACCTAAATCAAATGATTTCTGATTTTAGTCGTTTTACCTCGATCGCAAATCGATCTGTGAAGCTCAAAAAAAAAACTCATCCGTAACTGGCAATTAAGATAAATTAGTCAGGAAAAAAGCTTCCCGATTGAGCTGTTACAGTAATTTTTACTCGATCGGGCTGCATTGTCTGCGATCGCATCTATCATAACTATCATGCGGTGGCTAATCATATTCAACAGCATCACAAAACATTGCGCTCGACTCATTGCAAATTTTAATTATGTAGCATAAAATTTAGCAGGGGTGAAATCAACCGTGAGATATCAACTCGCAACTCGCTCAAAAATTAAAAATCAATTGATAGAGTTGCGATCGCGATAAAATACTCAAAAATCGAGTTTTTGAGTGCCCAGCTCATCTTTAATAGCGTAGGATCGTAGGAATTTGAACAGGAAACAGAATTTACTTAGCCTAGCTTTAAGTGCGATCGCCCTTCTAGGTCTTCCCAGTTGCAGTACGACGACCAGCAGTGCCACGACGACAACAGCGCCCACGACTGCCACAACGCAAACCCAAACCTCGATCAAAGTTGGGGCCTCAAGCAGCACGTTGGGTCTTATGAAGGTGCTGCAAACCAACTACGAAGCTACCGCAAAAAACGTCAAAATTACCCAACTAGAACCAGGGCAGTCCGAAAATATAATTGATGGGGTTAAACAGACATTAGTCGATGTAGGTGCAATATCGAGAACATTAAAGCCAGAAGAAAATGATGGCACTTTAGAGTCTAGTGATGTTGCCCACGATGCCCTTTTAGTTGCCACTCATCCCAGCGTCACAGGGGTAAAAAACCTCACTACTGAAGACATCAAAGGCATTTATAGCGGCACTATCACCAATTGGAAGGAACTCGGAGGAACCGATGCTAAAATTGTGCTGCTCGATCGCCCAGAAGATGAATCTGCCAAGCGGCTATTGCGGAAATATTACCTAGGAGCAGATTTAAAAAATTCATTAGAAGCAGTAGTATTTCGGAAAGAAGGGGAATTGATCGACGCAATTCAAAGCACTCCTTACAGCCTCGGTACCTTTTCCCTTGCTCACGCCATTTCCAATAAACTACCTGTCAACCACCTCAGCCTCAACGGGGTTGAACCAACACCAGAAAATGTCAAAGCGGGCAAGTATCCGATGGTTCGGACAATTTCAATTCTCTGGCACAAAAAACCGACCGAGGCTACCCAAGCGCTACTTCAATACATCTCTAGTCCGCCAGGAATCAACGCGATGGAGCAGTCTGGCTTTATTTCCGTGACCCAATCCGCCAAGAATTAAGAGCTGTGGCCATCCAATCCAGATACGCGCGGTTACCCGTTTCCGTCAAGTTGTTATCACCTCTGTTGTTGGCATTTCTGAGTCTATGGACTGTCGGAACCTTGGGTTTTGGTTATTTTGCTAGAAACAACTTAGAACAGATGGCGCGAAAGGAGATCGTGGATCTGGCTAGTATGCTGCGGGAATCTCTAAAGCAAAGGCAAGAATCACTCCGTGTGAAAGCCCGTTCGGTGAGCGAGGATAATGATGTCATCAGAGCAGTAGCGGCAGGCGATCGCCCTTTATTACTGCGGACAGTATTACCAATCCAAGCTGGTTTTAAACTGGATTTGATCAGAATAGTTGACGCTGATGGTCAAGTCTTAGTGTCTTCACAGTTGGGAGCAATAAGGCAGGCGACATTGCAGGATGCCTCTGTCAACCGTGCTGCCCGAACCGGACTAGAGTTATCGGGAATTCTCCTGGCCCAAAACAGGGCTCCGTCTTCCATGATTGGGTTAATATCAATCAAATCATCTCAAAAGATCCTAGCTGGTTTGGTTGCGGGATTAGCCATTGACGACACAGCGCTCCAGTCGATTCGCGGCGACACATCCATACATTTGGTGGCTTTTGACGGCGAGAAGGTGACGGCTGCTACTTTGCCACTTCCGCGCGATCGACCTTGGCAATTTCGACAGCCAGACGGGTTGCCCACCAAAATCAGGATTGCAGGTGAAGAATACCTGATCGCAACAATCGAATTACAAAGTTTTGATAGGGCAACTCTCCAAATTGCTGTACTCAAGTCTGCTAAGGAAATGGAGCAAGCAGAACAGCATTTATGGTTGGTGGTGGGTGGCTTTGGTCTATTGGGAAGTGTCCTGATCGCAGTCGTGACGATCGGAGGTTTCCGTCTCACCCAAGCTCTGAGCCGTCGCATTCAAAGACTGACTAAGGCAACCCAGGAATTGGCCGGAGGCAATTTAGCGATTGGTATTCCGGTTGACAGTCAGGATGAAGTGGGGCTTTTAGCTCAGGGATTTAAGAGTATGGCAGAGCAACTTATGGCTCGCGATCGGCAACTGAACCAACAGGTGCAACAACTAGAGAGTACCCTTGAAGAACTGCACCGCACCCAGAGTCAGATGGTGCATCACGAAAAAATGTCGGCACTGGGGCAAATGGTGGCAGGGATAGCGCACGAAATCAACAACCCGGTCAGCTTTATCTACGGCAACCTGTCTCATCTCAACAATCACATCCATGACTTACTGCGATTACTAGATGCCTATCAAATGGATCATCCCAACCCGTCCCCATCAATTCAAGATGACCTAGAGGATGTGGATCTAAACTTCCTAAAAGAGGATCTCACTAAGATTCTTAAGTCGATGAAAGTGGGCAGCGCTCGCATTCGGGACATTGTGGTTTCGTTGCGTAGCTTTTCTCGTCTGGATCACTCGGAATTCAAGGCTGTCGATCTCCATGAAGGCATTGATGACACTTTGATGATTTTAGAACATCGCCTTCAAGCCAAGCCAGAACGCCCAACCATTGAAGTAGTCAGACAATATGGCGAGTTACCGCTGGTAGAATGCTATGCAGGTCAACTTAATCAGGTGTTTATGAACTTGCTATCAAATGCGATCGATGCTTTGGAAGAGAGCAATGAAGGACGTAGTTTTCAGGATATTGTTGACCAACCGAATCGGATTTGGATTATGACTACCAAAACCGAACAACAGTGGGTGCAGATTGCGATCGCCGATAACGGTACGGGCATTCCAGAGAAAGCGCGATCGCGCCTATTCGATCCCTTCTTCACTACTAAACCCGTAGGAAAAGGGACAGGATTAGGCTTATCCATTAGCTATCAGGTGGTGAAGGAAAAGCATGGAGGAAAACTGTGGTGTGATTCCACCCTGGGCGAAGGCACGAAGTTTGTGATTGAGATTCCCATAGATCGGACTCAGCCAATAAATAGTTGAGAATCGGTTTGCAGTTTTTCGACTCACTGTCAACCGTCAACTGTCAACTATCTTCTCACTAAAATACTCTTCAACTATTTTCAAAATCCGCGCTGCTGCCCAACCGTCACCAAAG
This sequence comes from Microcoleus sp. B4-D4, assembly GCF_036705185.1. Classification (NCBI taxonomy): domain Bacteria; kingdom Bacillati; phylum Cyanobacteriota; class Cyanophyceae; order Oscillatoriales; family Microcoleaceae; genus Microcoleus; species Microcoleus sp. B4-D4. Next base: position 23,231 of record NZ_JAUBTX010000045.1, read on the forward strand.
GGATTAATTGCCATTGCCATTGCGTCGTAAGCTGTAGAATCACTGAGCAATTCTGCGGCGGCTGCGGTAATTGTATCAGGATTTGTACCGACAAGTTTAGCGGTTCCGGCAGCAATTGCTTCTGGTCTTTCTGTGGTTTCTCGCAATACTAAAACAGGCTTGCCCAAACTCGGTGCTTCTTCTTGCAAACCGCCAGAATCGGTGAGGATTAAATGACTTCTCTGCATGGCTCCTACTAATTCGGCGTAGTCCAAAGGTTCGGTTAAAAAGATTCTTGAATGGTCGCCTAAAAGAGATTTTAAAGGTTCCCGAACGGTCGGATTTTTGTGCAGTGGTAAGAGTAAGGCTGTATCGGGAAATTTATCGAGAATTTGGATGAATGCCCTGGCAATTCCTGCTAAGGGTTTTCCCCAATTTTCGCGGCGGTGGACTGTTGCTAAAATGGTGCGATGTTTGCTCCAATCTAAGTTGGGAATGTTGCATTCTGGTTGGCGTTTGGCGACGGATAGCAAAGCGTCGATTACTGTGTTGCCTGTACGATGAATTTCTCCTAAAACGCCCGATCGCCCTAAATTCTCAGCAGCCAGCGCTGTTGGGGCAAAATGCAGCCTTGTGAGCTGAGATATCAACCGTCGGTTAGCCTCTTCGGGATAGGGATTGAACACGTCGTCTGTCCGCAATCCGGCTTCTACGTGACCGACTGGTATTTTCTGGTAAAATGCAGCTAAAGCTGCTGCAAATGCTGTTGTTGTATCGCCCTGCACTAATACGATTTCTGGCTGCAAATCTTTGAAGCAGGCTTCTAAACCTTGCAAACTGCGGGATGTAATGTCGGTTAGGGTTTGCTGGTGCTGCATAATTGCTAAATCGCGATCGGCTTTCAGGTCGAACATTTGCATTACTTGCTCGACCATTTCTCGGTGCTGACCGGTTAAAATTACTTGGGTGTCAAAGATTGGTGAATTTTTGAACAGTTGAATTACAGCGGCTAGTTTGATCGCTTCCGGGCGAGTTCCTAGGACGATACAAACGCGGTGTGTGGCTTCGGGCATGGTAAAATTGGGTAGTTGAGATTTTTGCTGCTCTTAAAGGCTGAATATTTTATAGCAGGTTTGAATAGTTGGTGAATAAGATTTATTTTTTTATGAACCGCAGAGGGCGCAGAGGGCGCGGAGGAGAGAATAGAGTTAGAAGGTGTTTTTTTGGGAGTTATATTGTTTTTGCTTGCACTATTTGTACATTTTTAATTTTTAATTGGTCATGCCCTATCGCTACATTCTATTTTACAAACCTTACGATGTTTTAACTCAGTTTACTGACAATTCCAGCGAGAATAAACGCAGTACCCTGAAAGATTATATTCCGATTCCTGATGTTTATGCGGTGGGAAGGCTCGATCGCGATAGCGAAGGTTTGTTGCTGTTAACGGATGACGGACAAATGCAGCACCGCCTCAGCGATCCAAAATTCGCTCATCCTCGCACTTACTTGGTTCAGGTGGAACGGGTTCCAGATGCAGGCGCGATCGCCCTTTTGCAAACTGGTGTCACAATTCAAGATTATCGGACTCGATCGGCAAAAGTGCAATTATTATCAGCAGAACCCCAATTGCCGCCCCGCCAGCCCCCGATTCGATTTCGCAAAAACATTCCCACAGCTTGGCTGGAAATGACTCTCACAGAAGGCCGCAACCGCCAAGTGCGCCGGATGACCGCAGCAGTAGGGTTTCCGACGCTGCGGCTGGTGAGAAGTGCGATCGGGCATTTGCAACTAAATGACCTGAAACCCGGTGAATGGCGCGAATTAACTCAAGCTGATTTGAGATTTGAGATTTGAGATTGCAGAATTACAGTCAACAGTCAACCGTTAACAATCAACAGTCAACAGTCAACAATCAACTACTTTCTGGGCGGCAAAATAAAACTCTCGTTTCCATCCTTATCTTTTTTTACCTGAGCTCCCAACTTAACAAGAGCTTGTTTCGCCCTTTGCCGCACCAACTTATCAGTTGTTTGAGCATAAACCGTACTCCAAGCGTTAAACCGCACCGGCACGCTATCGGGATCTCGGCGCAAATAGTCAGCAGTGGCTCGAAAAATGGGCGCTAATTTCGGGCCGTCGGCTGTGTTTTCTACCCAATCAGCGGCCATTTCGTGAGAGTGAATTGAGTCGGGAATATCGCCCAACAACAGCAACTCATCAATACCTTTGGTTCGCCACACAATCCACGCTTGGGGATGATTTTGCCGCGAAAGTGCGTTAGTACCGCGCTCTATCAACTTAATAGCAGTTTCCGGCTTTCCCTGATAAAAAGAAACGGCTGTGGACAAAAACAGGTAGATGTCAGCCCACTTGGGGTCGCGTCGCGTAATTATGTCAAAATAATCTTCGCTGAGATTGTAGCCCGTCACGTCTCGGGCTTCATCGTCGCCAAAATACTGCAAAAATTTCAGAAATGTCCAGTCGGCCATTAAATTGTCAAACCCAAAACTAGGAAGTGTTTTGAGCATTTTCAGCCGCAGGGCTTCTTGCTGTGCTTCTTGCTTGAAATCGGCGGCAGACATTGCAGAGACAGGCTTCTGCCCCTGAACGCTGCTAACTGGGGGCATTCCGCCCAATTGCCCGATCGACTGCATGGTAATCACTCCCGCCAGCGCTGCAGAGCCGATCGCTACATTAATGAGCAGGCTCAACCACTTACGCGAAAATTGTTCGATTTTAGCTTCCACGGCACCTTCAAATCCAAGTTTAAAATTAAGTTTATTAAAATACAGTCATGATTGGTTGGCGATCGGCGATGAATCTCGTTAAACTATCCAAAGGGATGGTAGAGCCTCCACACAATAGTTTAAATGGTAGTTTGAGATTTTTTAGCAATATAAAATCTCAAATCAAAAATCTAAAATCGAATTGAGCCATAATTCAATGAATCAAGCCCGCAAACGCTTTTCTATGTTACAGGCAGCCCTGTTCACTGGGGCGATGGCCACAACCGCTTCGATATCTTTACTCGTTCCTGGGCTGAGTCAATCAGTCCGCGCCGAGCTTCAAGATAGCCCCAAAGCTGTCTTAGACGAAGCTTGGCAAATTGTGAACCGAGAATACGTCGATGGCAGCTTTAACAAGACTGATTGGCAAGTGGCCCGCCAAGAGTTGCTGAGCAAAAATTATACCTCTCGCGAAGCAGCCTATACCGCCCTCCGCAAAGCCCTAGAGAAATTAAACGACCCCTACACGCGCTTCATGGATCCAAAGCAGTACGAAGCGCTGACGAATCAAACCTCTGGGGAACTGACAGGGGTGGGGATGAGGCTGGAACAAGACGAGAAAACGAAAGCGATTACGGTAGTCGAACCGATGGAAAATTCCCCGGCCCTAAAAGCAGGGATTCAAGCGGGCGATACGATTTTGGCGATTGATGGCAAAACTACCAAGGACTTGACTGTCTCGGATGCGGCTCAGATAATTCGGGGCGATGAAGGCACGAAAGTCTCGCTGCGGATGGCTCGTCAGGGCAAAAGTGAGTTTGATATCACTCTGACTAGGGCGAGAATTGAGGTAGCTGCGGTTCGCTACAGCCTCAAGGATGAAGGGGGCGAGAAAGTTGGTTACATCCGCTTGCAAGAGTTTAGTTCCCACGCGGGCGAACAAATGGAGGCGGCGATTAAAAAGCTCTCGGCTCAAAAAGCTGATGCTTTTGTGTTGGATTTGCGGGGGAATCCCGGCGGTTTGCTGCGGGTGAGCATTGATATTGCCCGGATGTGGATGGATACAGGGGCGATCGTCCGTACAGTCGATCGGGTGGGCGATTCTCAGGAAATGCGGACAAACCGCACTGCGATCACTGACAAGCCTTTGGTGGTGCTCGTGGATGACAACTCCGCCAGCGCCAGCGAGATTTTGGCCGGTGCTCTCAAGGACAACAAGCGCGCAACTGTGATGGGCACCCAAACTTTTGGCAAAGCTTTGGTGCAGTCGGTGCATTCTTTGTCTGACGGTTCGGGATTGGCGGTGACGATCGCTCACTACTATACTCCCAACGGTACTGATATCAGCCACAAGGGCGTTACTCCCGATGTCAAAGTCGAAGTCAGCGACGCAGAAAAGCTGAAATTAGCTAACAAACCGATGTTGGTTGCGACTAAGGACGATCCTGTTTACGCGCAGGCGATCGCACTTTTGAAAACTACCGCTTCGTCAACTCGTCCCGTTGCTGCTAACGAGGCTCCTGCTGTCAAGAAATAGTTAAAATTGGCAGTTATTTACAATTAACTTTTAGATAAAACCCGCCAGTGCGGGTTTTATTTTGGTAATTTGATTGAGCTTGGTATCAAGTGCGATCGATTCACAGCGATCTCAAATCCTCTCTTCATCGGAATAGTAAATTCACTGTTGACTGTTGACTGTTGACTGTTGACTGTTGACTGTTAACAGTTAACATCACCAGGATTGCAACCGGAATTAAAATGAGGTGCGGGCGATCGACTGCGATAAGGTCGATCGCAAAAAATCAATCAATCAGCGATCGTGATTTTAAAGATTTTGAAATTCCCGACTTCCCTGATAGCCAGATAAATCAGCTAACTCCTGCAACGATTTTTGCCCTTCGTAAAACTTACCGTTAATTTCCCAAGCCGGAGTCCCTTTAATCTTCGCAGCTTGGCAAAGATCAGGCCTCGCATTTTTCCCTTGAGGATTGCACTCGATATAATTGATAATTCGAGCCGCCTCTTTGCCAAAACTTTCCTTCTGCGCTTGACAGTGAGAGCAGGTATAAGATCCGTACATTTTAGCTCCCACTTTTTTTAAATGCTGCGCTAAAGCAATTTCCGAAGTACCGGAAGATGTTGTAGTATTCATGCTCGTCTCCTTGGCAGTACCGAGATTATTCACATCGGCATAAAGACCAGCAGAGGAAATCAGCACTAACATAGATACCAGAATTCCTATAAAAAATAGTTGTCCGATATCATCCCATTCGCGACCAATTAATGCTAAGACAAACAAGCTAACTGCAAACAAAGCAGACACAATACAGTAAATACAAGCTGCTTTGATATCAACAGCCAGTACATACATCAGATAGCCGCTAAAAATCGTCATAGCTGTGCCGCCAGCAAACAAAAATAGTCCCGTCCAAGACTCTAATTTAGAGCGGAGACTCTTCTTTTCTGTGGGATTAACAAGTAGGGGAGCTACGGCAAAAACTATCATGCTCAAATAGCCCAAAAAACCGAACAAAGAAAGAGGCAAGCCAAAGACATAGGCATAGGGACTCGAAAGCACGATGTCGCAGCCTGCGATCGGACAAACTGCCGTTCCGTTGGATAACTTGACTGCTGTTAGATAGGCAGTAATCACAGCCCCTATCGAGGCAATTCCTGCCATGATCGGACGGGAATAGCGGTGAATCCAAGGCATAGAACGTTGACGAAGCATAATATTTTTGACCTCATAATGTATGTTTCAATTGTGTGTCAGGTAGGCAATAGTCACCTTGGAAAACTCTATTTCAACACTCTAGTAGCATTGAAAATTGCAGCTAAAGCCACCCCAACATCGGCAAAAACTGCCTCCCACATAGTAGCTAACCCAAAAGCACCCAAAGCAATAAATATCGCTTTAACTGACATGGCAAAAATGATATTTTGCCAGACAATATTGTGAGTTTTTCTGGCAATTTGGATCGCTTCCGCCACCTTTGACGGTGCATCTGCCATAATCACAATATCGGCAGTTTCGATCGCCGCATCGGAACCCAAACCCCCCATCGCTATGCCCACATCGGCTCTAGCAAGCACTGGTGCATCATTAATTCCATCCCCGACAAAGACTATTTTATCGCCTTTTTTAGATTGGGCGATCAGTTTTTCGATCGCCTCAACTTTTCCTTCGGGCAATAACTCAGCTAAATAGGAATCTAAACCGAGCTTTTTCGCAACACTATCGGCTACAGCTTGATTGTCTCCCGTGAGCATCACGATGCGCTCCACACCCAGTTTCTTGAGGTCGCGAATCGCCTGTACTGCGTCGTCTTTAAGCTCGTCAGCAATCAAAATATAGCCAGCGTAGCGGTTGTCTACTGCCAAATGCACGATCGTACCCTCAGCATTGCAAACATCGTGAGGGATGTTTTCTCGGTGCAGCAAACGGTCATTTCCCGCCAGCACAATTTGATTATTTACTTTGGCTCGGATGCCGTGTCCCGCTATTTCTTCGTAATCTGTAACCTCCGAGGAATCTATTTTGCCGCCGTAAGCTTCCAGAATAGATTTAGCAACTGGGTGATTAGATTGAGATTCTACTTTTGCAGCTATTTCCATTAACTGAGATTTGGAAAAACCATTTTGAGGTACAATTTGTGCTACTTTAAAAACTCCTTTTGTCAGAGTTCCTGTTTTGTCCAAAACAACTGTTTTGACTGCTGTCAGCGTATCTAAAAAAGTCGAGCCTTTAACCAAAATACCGCGCTTGGCTGCACCGCCAATTCCCCCGAAGTATCCCAGAGGAATGCTAATTACCAATCCGCAAGGGCAGGAAATAACTAACAAGACTAAGGCGCGGTAAACCCACAAAAATCTGTCTGCATTAGTTGCTCCAGAAATGAACAAAGGCGGAATTAAAGCCACTGCTAGGGATGCAAATACTACAAACGGCGTGTAGTAGCTAGCAAATTTGGTGATAAATTTCTCAGTTTCAGCTTTTTTGCTTCTGGCATTTTCTACTAATTCCAGAATTCGGGAGATTGAAGATTCGCCGAAGAGTTTGGTAACTTTGACGGTGAGAACTCCTGTCTGGTTAATTGTTCCTGCTAAAACTGTTTCTCCAACTTTCACGGTTCGAGGTACTGATTCTCCGGTTAGTGCTGAGGTGTCAATTTGAGAGTTTCCGTCGATAATTTCGCCGTCTAAGGGAATCTTTTCTCCCGGTTTGACTAGGATGATATCGCCGACGGCTACGGTTTCGGGCGAAACTTTTTTGATGTCGCCATTTTGCTTGAGGTTGGCGCTGTCTGGGCGAATTTCTAAAAGCGATCGAATTGATTGACGCGATCGCCCGATCGCAAATTCTTGAAAAAGTTCTCCGATTTTGAAGAACAACATCACCCCGACGGCTTCTGGAAGTTTGTGAATGGCTAGAGCCCCCAGTGTTGCTACAGTCATCAAGAAATTTTCATCAAACACTCGGCCTCGCAGAATGTTGCGGCCGGCGCTGGTTAAAACATTCCATCCGCTTAAAAGATAGGCGGGGATGAAAACCAGATATTCAGCTATAGAATAGGGCGTGTTGTGCAGTTTTTCTTCAAAAATTAGACCGCCGACAAATAGTACAACAACGGATATAACAGGAATCAATTCTTGCTTCAGATTGAAATCTCCGTGCCCGTGGTCGTGCCCGTGGTCGTGCCCGTGGTCGTGGCCGTGGTCGTGTCCGTGGTTATGATTCTCATGGCTGCGATCGTCGTGGTCGTCGTGACTACAGCAACCGGAATCGCTCGATTTGGCTTTTTGCATGGTGTTTCCGGGGTTTTGACTTACGCCTGATAGTATGAATAGATGTTCATATTATATAGGAAAAAGACAATATACTAGATTTTGAATTCAAAATCTAGCTATTTTTTAGAAAAAAATTGTTAAATTGTTAGGGAAGGTTACTAGGGATTAAGAGTAATAATTATTCTCAGTTGACGATTGAGAGAGAGAACGATTATCAGCGGCGGTTAGTTATGAATTAAGCCGCCGGATAAATTCTAAAGGCAATCCGTCTGTATCGGCAATAAAAGCTACTTCATAAACATTTTGCCCGATCGCCTGTTGAGTCGGTTCTAATAAAACTTTCAAAGGTTGAAACTGGTTTGGTTGGTCTTTAGCAGCTTCCTCAAACTGTTTTTTGAGAGACTGCAACCAACTAGGCAAGTCAGTTGTCGCCTCAGTTAAATCGAAAGATAAATGATAATATCCAACATAATGCTCGTCATCGAAAGCATCCGGTGCGGGTTTTGGTTCCGGGATTTGAATTAGTTCGATGCGTCCGTTGAGACCTTCCATCCAACAGGCTAGGGTGTAACCTGTGGTAAAGCGATCGCTGACAGTAAATCCTAACTGTTCGTAAAAGGCGATCGCCCGGTGAATGTTAGCAGTGCGAATCGAGGCGTGGTGCATTCGATTTTAGATTTTAGATTTTAGATTGGGGAATTGGGAATTGGGAATTGGGAATTGGCCAAACAGGTAATTGGGCATTGGGAATTGGGCATTGGGCATTGGGAATAGGAACTAACAAATAACAAATAACAAATAACCAATAACAAATAACCAATAACAAGTAACCAATAACCAATAACCAATAACTAATGACTACTGACTATTCAAACAACCGAAAATATGGATATCGAACCGGAACTCCCGGCTCTTTTTCCAAATCAAAATTAATCACTTCCCAACAAGGGTCTTCTTGGGGATCTGGGCTAAAATCCACCGGCAAACCGTACAGCTTCGGGCGCGACGACGATTCCGACTGGCCCCGCCAAGGCGTGCTGCGTTCCAAATAAGTGCTGATTAAGTCCCGATAGCGTTGGGCAACGATCACGCGAGTTGCTCGGTAGCCTTGAGTATAAAGTCGATCGAGCGCTTCGTGAATTTCAAACCGAATCCCGTCGGGGTGGGTGTGCTGGCGATACCATTCATCCTCCCAGCGGCGCCAGTGCCGCCCTGACTGAAGGTGAACCAGTTCCCCGGTTTTTGGATCTGCCTCAAATGCCCCGTGACGCGGACACAAATAGGTATCCGTCAGCGTTAGAGCCGGAATTGTTTGGCGACAGTGGGGACACTGAATTTCCGGGCCAAACATCGGGTATTGCAAGGCAACTTCAATCATTTATTTGCGTCCCAGCATATTTATCGGCAAAAGTGGCAAATAGTCTTATTATATCCCGTATCAACAACCAGCTAATCTGCTAGAAGTATCACGATCGACCAAAAAGATGAGCAATCTCAACGAACCTCTGCCTTTACTTCCTGCTTATTGGCCCAGGCCCGATATGTCCCAAGTGGCGTTTGTCGCCCCAGGTGCTGTTGTTATCGGCAGGGTAGAGGTGGCTGCGGGCGCTAGTATTTGGTACGGGGCGGTGGTTCGGGGGGATGTAGAGCGAATTGCGATCGGTAAAAGTACCAATATCCAAGATGGAGCAATTCTGCACGGCGATCCGGGAAAACCGACTATTTTGGAAGATTTTGTGACTGTCGGACACCGAGCGGTGATTCATTCAGCTTACATTGAACGGGGGTGTTTGATCGGGATTGGGGCGATCGTCCTGGACGGAGTGAGGGTGGGCACAGGCTCGATCGTCGGTGCAGGGGCGGTTGTGACGAAGGACGTTCCCCCTCGCACGCTGGTTGCGGGAGTGCCTGCGAAGCGGCTGCGGGAGGTCTCTGAGGAGGAATCTGCGGAGTTGGTGGAACACGCTAAGCGTTACGAAAAGTTGGCTCTGGTGCACGCGGGGAAAGGTTCTGATTTGGGATTTGGTTAGTTGATAGAATCAGATTTTCAGCAAAAACTATTAGTTTCCAATGGCTTACACCGCGCAAAAACTCATAACTTTTGAAACATTTGTCGATCGATATTGTGATAACTTCCGCTATGAGCTCGCTGACGGAGAATTAGTTGACACGTCACCTACAGGCCCTCACGAAACCGTCGGCGGTAAACTAGCAACTCAAATCGGCATCGCCATCGCAGCAGAAAAACTACCTTGGTTCATTCCCCGCACTTGTTTAATCCGTCCGTTTTCCGACGCAGCTACGGCCCGCCGTCCCGATATTGTGGTGTTAGATGAAACCGCCATTGTTAGCGAGCCACTTTGGGAAAGAGAACCAGTGATTACGCTGGGGCGATCTATTAAATTGGTGGTAGAAGTAGTCAGCACTAATTGGGAAACAGATTACGCCAGAAAAGTTGAAGAATATGCTCTTTTAGGAATTCCAGAATATTGGATCGTTGATTATCGCGGATTGGGGGGCGTAGCTTTTATCGGCAAACCAAAACAACCTACTATCACCGTTTGTCAACTAATTGATGAAGATTATACCAAGCAACAATTTCGCCTCGGACAACCGATTATTTCTCCTTTGTTAAAAAGCTTGGAACTGCGGTTAGATGATATTCTGCCGCGTTAAAGTGGGGTGTCAAACTAGATATAGGAATTACGCACGGGTAGTCAGGGTTTCGACACTTCGACGGAGTTTATTCTGATTCATCTATCATCGGTTTTTGGGCAGCGTGTCGCACAAAAATAATCTGAACGCTATCATCAACAATCGTAAACAGAATCCGATAGGCATTTCGTTTCTTGCCGTAAACAAGTTGTCGTATTTCTTCGTCAAAAAAACTATTCTCAAACGCGAAGGAACAACGAGAAGGCATATTTTCTAGCGATAAGATAGCTTTGTACAAGCCTTCTAACCAATTTCTAGCCTTATGAGAAGAATGATTACTCAACCAAAAATAAGATTCCTCTATCGCTTTTTGCGCTGCGGGTTGGATAATGACTTGATATTTCTGATTCATGGCTAACTGTCTAGCTTATCAAACAGTTGATTGAAAAAATCCTCCGCTTTTTGCCCTTCCCCTCGATCCATTTGTGCCAAACCCAGTTTAATTCCCTTTAAAGTCTCTAATAACTCAACCGCATCTAAAAGTTTCTGATAGGATTCAGCATCCTGAATAACTAACTCTGCTTTCCCATTGACAGTTAGAACTAAAGGATGTTTTGTTTGTTTGAGGCGCTGCACAAACTCAGTCGTATTACGTTTAAAATCGGTGAGAGAATGTATGTCTCTTGAAAGGTTAATCATAATGATGACATGAAATTAGCATTTAATTAAATGTTAAACGATACCTGCGGAGTTTGTCAATCTAAGCTTAGGTGATATTCTGCCCCGATAAAGTGGCTTGCTGCAATCTAAAATCTAAAATCTAAATCAGAAACTGGGTTTTTTGCGTAAGTCCTATATATACTATTAAAGCTCTGCCGGAATTCCGCCGATCGCCTTTGCTGATAAAAATAAATCATGAATGATCGCACCTCTAACCCAAACATCCCCCCGCAGGCCTGGAAACGCTCGATCGGCCAGGGTTGGGACAATCCCTATACAGTCCGCTACGCAAGCAATCTCGACGACGGCCCCTGGCACGGAATGCCTCTGGGCGGGTTCGGTGCAGGCTGCATCGGGCGATCGCCCCGCGGCGACTTCAACCTCTGGCACATCGACGGCGGCGAGCACATTTTTCGCAATTTACCTGCTTGTCAGTTCAGCGTTTTTGAAGAAACAAAAGGCAAAAAACAAGCTTTTGCACTGTCCGCAGAACCGCCGAAAGATGGAAGTTTATCTAGTTGGAAATGGTATCCTTGTGAAGGAAGAAGGAAGAAGGAAGAAGGAAGAAGGGAAGAAGAAGAAGGAAGAAGGAAGAAGGAAGAAGGAAGAAGGGAAGAAGAAGAAGGAAGAAGGGAAGAAGGGATAGAACAAGAGTCGAATTCTGGGACTTATCATGCTTTGTATCCGCGCAGTTGGTTTGTTTACGAAAATGTGTTTGAAGCTCAATTAAGCTGCGAGCAATTTTCGCCAATTTTGCCGAATAATTATCAAGAAAGCAGTTATCCAGTTGCAATGTTTGAATGGGTGGCGCATAATCCTACAGATGCGCCGATTACTCTTAGCATCATGCTGACTTGGGAAAATATTGTTGGTTGGTTTACTAATGCTAACAAGTCGCCGGAAGTGATGGTGCGAGATGATGGTAGTCCATTTTATGACTATCAATCCCGGTGGGGAGAAAGTGCCGGGAATATGAATTTGTTGGTGGAAGATTTTCACCGTATAGGTTGCGTGATGACGCGGTTGTCTGCTGGCGACGAACCGCAAGAGGGAGATGGACAATGGGCGATCGCAACTGTGACTAATCCGGCGGTAGAAGTATTCTATCAAACTCGCTGGAACCCGGCGGGGGACGGCGATGATGTTTGGCGCAATTTTTCGGCTGAAGGTTTCTTGCTGGATGACAGAGACGAGACAGCCGCAGCAGCCGGGGAACAGTTGGCTTGTGCGATCGCAGTTCGGTTTACAATTAGACCGGGAAAAACTCGCAAAATCCCCTTTATTTTAGCTTGGGATTTGCCCGTTACTGAATTTGCATCTGGAGTTTCTTACTACCGCCGCTATACCGATTTCTTCGGGCGGAATGGCAAAAATGTTTGGCCGATTATTCGCACGGCGATGAAGCATTCGGATACTTGGCGCGAAAGTATTGAAGCTTGGCAAAAACCTATTTTAGAACGCACAGATTTGTCCGACAGTTTCAAAATGGCGCTGTTTAATGAGTTGTACATTTTGACTGACGGCGGTACTCTTTGGAGTGCGGCGGACGAACGGGATCCGAAGGGTCAATTTGGGGTTTTAGAGTGCATTGATTACCGTTGGTATGAAAGTTTAGACGTGCGTCTTTACGGTTCTTTTGCTTTGTTGATGCTGTGGCCGGAATTAGAAAAGTCGGTAATGATTGCTTTTGCTAGGGCAATTTCTGCTGGTGACGATACGCCGAGAATTGTGGGCTGGAATCAAGCTTCGGCGATTAGAAAAGCCGTCGGTGCGACACCGCACGATTTGGGCGCGCCTAACGAACATCCTTGGGAGAAAACCAATTATACTAGCTATCAAGATTGCAATTTGTGGAAGGATTTACCTTGCGATTTTGTGTTGCAGGTTTATCGTGACTTTTTGTTGACTGGCGGCACAGATTGCGAGTTTTTGCAAGATTGTTGGCCGGCAATTGTTGAGGCTTTGGCTTATCTGAAAACCTTTGATGAAGATGGGGACGGCATTCCTGAGAATTCGGGAGCGCCGGATCAGACGTTTGATGATTGGCAAATGCGGGGAATAAGTGCGTATTGCGGGGGTTTGTGGTTGGCGGCGCTGGAGAGTGCGATCGCGATCGGCGAAATCTTAGAAGATGCAGCACCTGAGATAATTCCAAATCCCCAAGAGAAGATTGCATTATATCACAGTTGGCTGTTACAAGCAAGACCTAGCTATCAAGAAAAACTGTGGAACGGTCAATATTACCGTTTGGACAGCGAGAGTAAATCGGAAGTGGTGATGGCAGACCAATTGTGCGGTCAATTTTACGCGAAGCTGTTAGGATTGCCGGATATTGTGCCGCCAGAATGTGCAGTCAGCGCTTTAGAAACTGTGTACGATTCTTGTTTTTTGAAGTTCAACGATGGCAAGTTTGGTGCGGCGAATGGGGTAATGCTGAACGGTTCGCCGGAAAATCCCAATGCGACTCATCCTTTGGAAGTTTGGACGGGGATTAATTTTGGGTTGGCTGCTTTTTTGGTACAGATGGGAATGGAGGATAAAGCCTTTAAATTGACGGATGCGGTGGTGAAGCAAATTTATGAGAATGGGTTGCAGTTTCGGACACCGGAAGCGATTACGGCGGGGGGGACTTTTCGGGCGAGTCACTATTTGCGGGCGATGGCAATTTGGGCGATTTACTATGTTTTGAATCGTAAAACCGCAGATGTTGGCAGGTGAACACTAATTAATGCCGCCTCTGATTTATTGATCTCTCTTTTCTGGAGGCTTTACGTCATCAGCATCTATAGTGGTTCGATCGTTCAACAGCAACCGTAAACTATACTATCGCCTGCACTGTTGACTGTTAACAATTAACAGTTAACAGTTAACATCATGAGGAGTGCAACCGGAATTGATATGATGCAAGAACTGTAAAGAAACCCGGTTGGGAGTGTGTATTTCATCAACCTGGAATACGCTGTATTATAGCTATAAACCGGGTTTTTGGGAAAATACACGCCTGAAAACCCTCAATCTCAAAAAAACCGGGTTTCTTTGGGTTTGATGCGTAAGTCTCAATTATTATAAACTACCAGACTTAAGATCGATCGCCTAACAGTTCTTCTGCTACCAATCCTTTCTGAATGGCGAGCACTGCTGCTTGAGTGCGATCGCGCACTTCTAACTTTTGCAAAATCGCGTGAACGTGCACCCGCACAGTCCCCGGCACAATGTACAATATTTGTGCAATTTCCTGATTGCTTTTCCCACTAGCAACTAAAGCCAATATTTCCTGTTCTCGCTTCGTCAGCGGATTGTCTAAAACTTCCGATTTTCCCCCGACTTTCACAGGTTCAGGATGAGTAAAAACTGCCCTAATTTCCGCAGTTGCGCCCTTATCCCACCAAGAAGCGCCCGACGCTACCGATCGAATTGCCAAAACCAAAGTTTCCGCCGCAATTCCCTTGAGACAATATCCGTGAGCTCCCGCAGCCATCAATCTTTCAATTAACGATTTTTGGGAATGGGATGTTAAAATTAAAATGGGAATTTCTGGATGTCGCTGTTTAATTTGGCGGCACGCTTCAATACCACCAATTCCCGGCAAACCTACATCCAAAACCACCACATCCGGCAAGTATTCTTGAGTCAATTCAACCGCAGTTTCGCCATCTTCCGCCTCGGCAATTATTTGCAAGCAACTTTCCTGCTGCAATCGAGTTTGCAGTCCCAACCGAAACAGTTCGTCGTCTTCAACTAGCAGAATTCGTAAGGGAGAATTAGGTTTCATTGGCGGAGATTGCTGGTAGTCGGAATCCAAACAAAGCACCGTGGGGTAATTTGTTTTCTGCCCAAATTATACCGCCGTGCGCGTCAATAATTTGGCGAGATAAGTATAATCCCAATCCCGATCCTTTAGCTTGTCGATCGCTATTTCCTTGATAAAAACGCTCGAATAGGTGCGAGAGTTCCCCTGCGGTAATTCCCAACCCGCTATCGCTCACTTTCACTACCTGATAATTTGAATGAGATGCCATCACAATTTCTACTTTGCCGCCTCGGGGAGAATGGTTGAGCGCGTTTGTTAGCAAATTAACAAAAACGCGCTGGAGTTGGACTGCATCGCCGTTTACCCACAAAGAGCGACGGAAATCTGACTCTCCGTAACTCGTACTAATATAAACTCGACGCGCCGCCGATAAATCTGCGAGTGTGGCAATTACCTCTGTTGCTAAAGCTACTAAATTTACAGGAGCAAGTTGCAGTTTCAAACCTTCAGTATCGTTGCGGTAAATATCTAACAGGGTTTCTACTAATTGTAGCGACATTTTGTGCGATCGCGCCATTGTTTCGAGAACCTTTTGCTGACTGGGAGTAACATCGCCAAATTTTGCCGATTTAAAAGCTTTAATTGTTTCTATCGCCCCCAGCATCGGCGTTTTCAAGTCGTGAGTCAAAGTAGAGACAAAATCCTCTCGGATGCTGGCTAGCTGCTGCTGAGACTGCAACTGAGCTTTGGCGACTGCGATCGCTTCTTGGTACTGCTGGTTGCGATCGCTCAAATATCCCGTCACTCCCAAAGCCATAACTGCGATCGCTCTATTTGCAACAGTTGCTAGGGCGATCGTTTCTCCAGGAGGGATAAACACATTCAACAGAGTCAAAGCTGCCGCTACCAGCGTAATTTGTAATTTCCCCAACCGACTCAAGCGCGAATTTGCCAGTATAATCGGCCCCGTGTATAAGTATCCAAACAGATACTCCGAGGGAGTGCTAAATTCCAGCGCGATCACAATAGCAAACAAAATGGCGATCGACCATCTTCCGCGCAAATACTTCTCTTGAAGTAGTACATTTTGGGGGATTTTCAATAAGCTTTTAAACATTCCTAATTAATCCATTTTAAAATGACCATTCCCGGAAAGATTGACCCTCATAAATCTGGATTTTTTACCCAAAAACTCAATTTTAGCCCCTAATTGTGCTAAAAACCCTATTTTTTGAGTCGGAGTGTGTAATATCAATTCCGGTTGCACTCATACATGATGTTAACAGCCAACGGTCAACAGTCAACAGTCAACAGTCAACAGTCAACAGTCAACAGTTAACAGTGAATTTACTATTCTGCTGAAGAGAGGATTTGATATAAGTCCTGAAATATTCAGTACATTGTCCCGCAAAAAATAGCGTTTACACAGCATCTATACCTGCAAGTATAGATTTTAAACATCATCTAAACAGTCGCCTATTACTAAAAATATATAGCAAACAATCACAAATTCTAAACAGTAACTTATATCTTAAGACTAATTATCAAACACCCCAAAATTCTGTAGACTAATCAATAAGAGTAAACCTAACCTTGCGGCCTACGGGAGTCGTTCATGAGCTTTGTAGAACCAAAACTCATTCAAGTACCCATCCAATTTAACAGCAGTTATTGCGGCATAGCACTAAGTGCAATACAATTGCCCGATAACTGCTATTGCTTGGGATTAACAAGAGAAAACCGATTAATTCTAGCCAGCGAAATTCCAACGATTTTCTGCGGAGATCGTATCTTAGCAGTAGCAATTAATCGGGCGATAGGCTGCGAACTAGAAGTAACCTTAAAGAAAACTCACCCCGTTTTGTGGACTTCCTTCCGAAGCCATTTTCCGAGGAGTGAAGCGCATTTATTCAACAACGAGGATTTTTTAACTAAGTTATGCTGCAAGGATTAACTCAAATCGGATTAACCCTAATCATTTTAATCGCGATCGCGCCCATCTTGGGCAATTACATGGCGCGGGTGTACATGGGAGAACGAACCATCCTCGATCCCGCCATTAAACCAGTAGAACAACTCATCTATAAAGCAGGCAACATCCGTGGTGTAGATTCCATGACAGGCTGGCAATATGCGCGATCGCTATTATACAGCAATGTAGCAATGGGCATATTTGTTTTTCTAATCTTCATGCTTCAGGGAGTGCTACCTTTAAATCCCACCAGCCTCAGCGCACCAACCTGGGATACCGCCCTACACACAACAATTTCATTCCTCACAAATACCGACCAACAGCATTACTCCGGCGAGACAACATATAGTTATCTATCGCAGTTAACTTTGGGTTTTTTAATGTTTACCTCAGCCGCCACAGGTTTAGCAGTAGGAATCGCCTTTATTCGGGGACTGACCGGCCGCCCGTTAGGTAACTTTTACATCGATTTAATTCAATCAATTACCAGAATTCTCCTGCCATTATCTTTAATAATCGCCTTGCTATTGCTAATTTCAGGAGTACCCGAAACCCTCGCGGGTCCAGAAGTTGCCACCACCTTAGAAGGAGGCAGACAAGTAATTGCCCGCGGCCCAGTAGCTCACTTTGAAAGCATCAAACAACTAGGAGAAAACGGCGGCGGATTTTTTGCCATTAACTCGGCTCACCCCTTTGAAAATCCCAACCCTTTTACTAACCTGCTGGAAACACTAGCAATGGTTTCCATCCCAGCAGCGCTGATTCACACCTACGGCAAATTTGCCAACAACAAAAAGCAGGGATGGCTGATTTTTTGGATGGTATTTATAATTTATGTTGTCTTGATTGGCACTGCCGCAATTGGCGAATATCAAGGCAATCCTCAAGTCAATAATTTACTGGGTTCCGTGCAACCAAATTTAGAAGGTAAAGAAGTTAGATTTGGCTGGTCGCAAACCGCCCTTTGGGCCGTGACTACAACTGGCACAATGTGCGGCGCCGTGAACGGAATGCACGATTCTTTAATGCCTCCCGCAGGTTTTGCTACTCTGTCTAACTTGTTTCTGCAAATTGTTTGGGGCGGACAAGGAACCGGAACAGCTTACTTATTTATTTACCTGATTTTGAGCGTATTTCTCACAGGATTGATGGTGGGTAGAACGCCGGAATTTTTGGGACGTAAAATTGAAAAGCAGGAAATTGTTTTAGCCAGCGTGGTTTTGTTAGTTCACCCGATCGCAGTTTTAATCCCTGGCGCAATTACCCTCGCCTTTACCGACAGCTTGAGCGGCATCAGCAACCCCGGATTTCACGGCATTTCACAGGTGATGTACGAATACGCTTCAGCCGCAGCTAACAACGGTTCAGGCTTTGAAGGATTAGGAGATTCTCAACCCGCAGCAACAGGACTGTGGTGGAATTTAAGCACCTGTTTTAGTTTGCTTTTAGGGCGCTACGTTCCGATTTTTGCCCTGCTGCTTTTAGCTGACAGCATGACAAACAAACAACTGGTTCCCGAAACAACCGGAACACTAAGAACCGATTCCATTTTATTCACCAGCGTCACAGCAGGAGTAATCATAATTCTGGGCGCGCTGACATTTTTCCCTGTCCTAGCTTTGGGGCCAATTGCAGAAGGATTTGAAATTAGCAGCGCTAAGTTGGAACCAGCACCGATAACTGCGCCACCTTTAGCAACGCCTTCGCCTTTCACAACGCCTTTAGCAACGCCTTCGCCTTTAGTAACACCAACACCAGAAGCGACAACACCCAAAGCAACACCAACTCCTCCACCTCAATAGCAAAAAATTGTCAATCTCACCCTCCTCTTTCTCCGTGTTCTCTGTGTCCTCTGCGGTTCATTAAAAATCCAAATTATGGCTTCTTCCAATACCCCCAATTCTCAGAAAAATTCCCGTTCCAGAGGCCCTCGCGAGTCTCGCAAACATACGCCCAAAGCAAATACAAAAGGGCTTTATCAAAGAGCTTTCAAAGAAGCTTTTGTCAAGCTAAACCCGCGGGTGATGCTGAAAAATCCAGTAATGTTTGTGGTGTGGGTAGGCACAATTGTGACTGCACTTTTGACGATCGACCCCACGCTGTTCGGCCCGGTTCCCGGCGAAAATCAGAGAGTTTTCAACGGTTTAGTCACATTTATTTTGTTCTTCACTTTGGTATTTGCTAATTTTGCGGAAGCGGTAGCAGAAGGGCGCGGCAAAGCGCAAGCAGACGCGCTGCGATCGACCAAAGCCGACACCACAGCCCGCAAACTCTTACCAGACGGTTCAATTCAAGAAGTAAGTTCGACAGCCCTGAGACGCGGCGATCAAATTAAAGTGATCGCAGGCGATGTCATTCCCGCTGACGGCGAAGTGATCGCAGGTGTCGCGTCGGTGGACGAATCTGCGATCACCGGCGAATCCGCCCCAGTGCTCAAGGAACCGGGTTCGGACATCGCCAGTTCCGTTACCGGCGGGACGCGCATCCTTTCCGACGAACTGACGCTGCGGGTGATGGCCGACCCCGGTAAGGGGTTTTTGGACAGGATGATCGCGCTGGTGGAGGGCGCAGAACGCTCGAAAACGCCGAACGAGATCGCGCTGACGGTGCTGCTGGCGGTGCTGACTCTGGTGTTTTTGATTGTGGTGTCAACGATTCCGCCGATCGGCAATTATGTGAAAACTCCTGTGGGCGTGGTGACGCTGATTTCGCTGCTGGTGGCGCTGATTCCAACAACCATTGGCGGTTTGTTGAGCGCGATCGGCATTGCGGGGATGGATCGCGTTGCTCAATTTAACGTCATAGCGACCTCTGGGCGCGCCGTAGAGGCTTGCGGTGACGTGAATACACTGATTTTGGACAAAACGGGGACGATCACGCTGGGCAACCGTTTAGCCGAGGAATTCATTCCGGTCAACGGTCACTCGCTGGATCAGGTTGCGAGTGTGGCGCTGGCTGCTAGCGTGTTTGACGAGACTCCAGAGGGAAAGTCGATCGTCCGTTTGGCGGAAAAGTTGGGCGCTACAGCAAAATTCGATCGCACCAGCGCCACCGGCCTAGATTTTTCCGCCAAAACCCGGATGTCGGGTACCGATTTACCCGATGGTACGGAGGTTCGCAAGGGTGCGGTGGATGCGGTGAAGGGTTTTGTGCGATCGCGCGGCGGCAATTTCGGCTCGGATCTCGATGCAGCTTACGAGCGAGTTTCGCGCTTGGGAGGCACGCCGTTAGCTGTTTGTCAAGGTAGCGACACCTACGGAATTATCTATTTGAAAGATATTATTAAACCCGGAATTCGCGATCGGTTTGACCAACTCCGAAAAATGGGAATTCGCACCATCATGCTCACCGGAGATAACCGAATTACAGCATCAGTAATTGCCGACGAAGCCGGAGTTGACGACTTCATTGCCGAAGCAACTCCAGAGGACAAAATCGAAGTAATTCGCAAGCAACAAGCAGAAGGCAAATTAGTAGCAATGACGGGAGACGGAACCAACGACGCACCCGCCCTAGCCCAAGCAAACGTGGGACTCGCGATGAATTCTGGAACCCAAGCCGCGAAAGAAGCTGCAAACATGGTGGACTTAGATTCTGACCCCACCAAACTAATTGACTTAGTGACAATTGGCAAACAATTGCTGATTACTCGCGGCGCGCTGACTACATTTTCCCTAGCCAACGACATCGCCAAATATTTTGCAATTATTCCCGCCATGTTTGCCCCCGTTGGCGCATTAAACATCATGGGTTTAGCCAGCGGTCAATCAGCAATTTTATCCGCATTAGTTTACAATGCTTTAATTATTCCCGCATTGATTCCCCTAGCATTAACCGGGGTAAAATTTCGACCGCTGACAGCAAATCAACTATTGCAGCGGAACATTTTAATCTACGGATTGGGCGGAGCAGTCGCGCCGTTTATCGCCATCAAAATAATCGATGTTTTGATTGTCGCCGTCGGATTAGCATAGAAGAAGTCAGTAGTCAGTAGTTGTAGGTTGTTAGTTGGCAGTTGGTAGTTGGCAGTTGGTAGGAGCGGTGCCCCCATCCCCGCCCTCTTAGTAGTCATTAGTCATTAGTCATTAGTTATCGCCTCCTTTAAAACTCGTTTCCTAGTAAAACTTATGAACGCAGATATAGAGGCTCTAGATCTACTTTAGAACACCAAAAATTGGAGAAATTATGAAACGGAACGATTTGCTCAATGATGTTTTACCCAGAAATTTTAAAGAAACAATTGAGTTAGCACAAATGCTCTGGCAGCGGCATCCAATCCCGGTACAGCTATTTCTGGCAATGTGCTTTAACTTAATAATTGCACCCGCTGTTTATGCCGCTGCGGATGAAGGTTTGACCAAAAAAGCTGCATGGGGTTTAAGTCTTTTGGGTTTACTAATAGTCGCGCTCGCAGTTTATTTGTTGGTCGTGATTTTTCAGCCGGAAAAATTTTAGGCAAATATCAAAAATCAATAATTACCAAGTAGCTAATCTTTGAGGCAGATAAATTATGAGAGAGATAATCAGAGCGATTCGCGTGACCTTAGTTTTGTGGGGAATCACCGCAATTATTTATCCCTTAATCGTGCTAGTAATCGGTCAAGTCGCCTTCAACTCGCAGGCGAATGGCAGCTTAATTACTAAGCAGGGAGTTGTAGTCGGTTCATCGTTAATCGGTCAATCATTCACCTCGGAAAAGTATTTTTGGAGCCGCCCCAGTACCACAAATTACAGCAGCTTTGTGGCTACTGATCTCGACCCGACAAAGGCAGATAATTTAGCTCAAAGAACTGGCGTTTCGGGAGCTAGCAATCTTGCTCCCAGTAACTCGGATTTGCTGAATCGAGGCAATGAAAAAGATGGTTTCCAAGGGGTGCAAGTAGAATTAGCCCGCCTCAACCAAGCTGGCATCAAACCGACTGCTGATTTAGTCTACACCTCCGGTTCTAGCCTCGATCCGCACATTAGTGTAGAATCAGCTAGGGCGCAAATTGAGCGGATAGCAAAAGTGCGATTGATCAATCTCAATCAAGTAGAAATGTTGGTATCCAAAAATACAGATGGCCGATTTCTCGGAATTTTCGGCGAACCTGGAGTTAACGTCCTCAAACTAAATTTAGCTCTCGACAGTTTACAATAATTTAGAGTCAGTAGTCAGTAGTCATTAGTCATTAGTCATTAGGGAATTGTTAGCTGTTGACAGTTGACTGTTGACAGTTAACTGTTGACTGTTAACTGTTGACTGTTGACTGTTAACTGCCAACTGCCAACTGCCAACTACCAACTGCCAACTACCAACTGCCAACTGCCAACTACCAACTGCCAACTGCCAACTGCCAACTAACAACTACCAACTGCCAACTACCAACTAACAACTGCCAACTGCCAACTGCCAACTAACAACTGCCAACTGCCAACTGCCAACTGCCAACTTATCTATTAAGCTATGATTCACTCTAGCGAACTCACCAACAATTCAGACGCGGTTTATGCCCAAACTAACCGCAATTGCGATCGCACCCGCCGGGGAAAGCACAAAATATTTATCGGCATGGCCCCCGGTGTGGGCAAAACTTTCCGAATGCTGGAAGAAGGGCATCGACTCAAATTAGAAGGCATTGACGTGGTTGTTGGACTGTTAGAAACCCACGGGCGAAAAGAAACCGCCGAAAAAGGAAAAGGATTAGAAATAGTGCCGCGAAAACAAATGCTGCGCGGCGAAAAAATGCTAGCCGAAATGGATGTGGAAGCGGTCATATTGCGCTGCCCCCAATTAGCATTAATTGACGAACTCGCCCATACAAATATTCCTGGTTCTCAGCGAGAAAAACGATATCAAGATGTCGAAGAAGTTCTGAATGCTGGAATTGATGTTTTCTCCACCCTCAACATTCAGCACATCGAAAGCCTCAACGATTTAGTAGCGCGAATTACCGGAGTTGTAGTCAGAGAAAGAATTCCCGATCGCATTCTAGAAGAAGCTGACGAAGTAGTGGTTATCGATGTCACGCCGGAAACTTTAGAGACACGGTTGCGAGAAGGCAAAATTTATGCACCCGAAAAAATTGAACAATCTTTAAAAAACTTTTTCCAGCGCCGTCATTTAATTGCTTTGCGAGAACTCGCCCTGCGAGAAGTTGCAGACAACGTTGAAGAGGACGCAGCAACTTTAAAAGGTCAATATTGCAACATTCACGAACGAGTTTTAGTATGCGTCTCGACTTATCCCAATTCCTTGCAACTGCTGCGGCGGGGCGGGAGGATTGCTAACTACATGAATGCTCCCTTTTATGCTTTGTTTGTTAACGATCCAGACAAATTTTTAACAAAAGCAGAAAGCTTGCACGTTGAAACTTGTGAGAAACTCTGTCAGGAATTTAACGGACAATTTTTGCGAGTCAACGGTAATAAAATAGCCAAAGCAATTTCCGATGTAGCTAAAGAGTATCGCATTACTCAAATTGTGATCGGTGAAAGCCAGCAATCGCGGTGGAAATTGCTGCTGCGGGGTTCTTTGACTCAACAGTTAGTGCGATCGCTCAAACACGTAGATTTGCACATCATCGCTACCGAAAAAAGTCATTAGTCAGTTGTTAGTTGGCAGTTGTTAGTTGTTAGTTGTTAGTTGTTAGTTGTTAGTTGTTAGTTGTTAGTTGTTAGTTGTTAGTTGTTAGTTATTAGTTGTTAGTTGTTAGTTGTTAGTTGTTAGTTATTAGTTGTTAGTTGTTAGTTGTTAGTTGTTAGTCATCAGTCATCAGTCATTTGTAACAAATAACACATAACAGATAACAAATAACAAATAGATATAACTTTTGGAGGATAACAGACTCTAGCGGTTGGTAGATGCGCCAGAAGCTTTTACCTGTTAAAATCGCACTTGTTAAACCTGATTAAAAGTGCGATCGCTATGGTAGATAATTACATTCTCAACTTGCTAGCGATTGGCATCCTCCTGCTGACAGTCACCTTGGGTTCGGGATGGATTTCGCGATTGCCACTGTCTTATGCCTTAATTTATTTAATTGTCGGTATCGGATTGGGGCCCTACGGCACCAAGCTGATTGACTTGCGCCCCGAAGCTCAATTTTTACAAAGACTCACAGAATTTGTAGTTATTGTTTCTTTGTTCAGTTGCGGCTTAAAAATGAATCGCCCGCTACAATTTTGGGCTTGGAATTCCACAGCGCGGTTGATCGGTTTTTTAATGCCAATTTCGATTTTTGCGGTAGCCGCCGTCGCTCATTGGTTTGTGAAATTAGATTGGGGCACGGCGATTTTACTGGGAGCAATTCTCGCGCCCACAGATCCAGTTTTAGCCTCAGAAGTTCAGTTAGCTGATATAGACGATCGCGATGAATTGCGTTTTGGTTTAACATCCGAAGGCGGCTTAAATGATGCTTTAGCTTTTCCCTTTGTTTATTTCGGCATTTATGCGATCAAAGATAACAACTGGTCGAACTGGTTTTCGCAGTGGGTAGCAGTTGACTTGATTTGGGCGATCGCAGCAGGTATCGTTATGGGCATTTTAGTAGCTAAAGCCGTCACCTGGATCGATCGCCAACTCCAACGCTACCGACCCGCCGATCAATTAATGGAAGATTTCATTGCTCTCAGCACAATTCTGCTCACATATTCCCTCACCGAAGTAGTCAACGGCTACGGATTTCTAGCAGTTTTTGTAGCAGGAATTGTCGTGCAGCGGAGTTACCGAAACCCAGAAAAACCGCTTTCCCAAATGCACTTTACCGAGCGCATTGAAAAGTTAATGGAAGTAGGAACTATTTTACTCTTAGGTTCGCTCCTGCGCCTAGAACCTATGCTCGCTTATGGAGGCTACTCGCTCTTAGTAGCTGGATTGTTAATCTTTTTTATCCGGCCTGTGGGAGCTTGGATCAGTACGATCGGCAGTCCTTTGCATCCCGCCAGCCGCTTGCTGTGCGGTTGGTTTGGCATTCGTGGTGTCGGTTCTATCTATTATCTTACCTATGCTTTTGGTAAAGGTTTAAAAGGCGAAACTGGCGAGAAAATTGCTTGGATTACCTTTTCAACCATCATACTTTCTGTGATTTTGCACGGCATTAGTTCCACCCCATTGATGAACTGGTACGAGCGACGCATTAAACCAAAAGTACCCGATTTAATTTAATTCAGTAAGGTGCGTGACTTTAATCGTCCTGGACGCAACTGTCACACAACAATCGACTTGTAGGGTGCGTCAGACGAAGTTCTCTAACGGCGATCGGGAATTTCGGGAGCTGACGCACCTTACTGTATAATCTAAAATCGACTTGTAGGGTGCGTCAGGCGAAGTTCTCTAACGACACCGAAAGAAAAGAAGATTATAATTTTTTGGATAACTCTAATATAAACGTTCGCGGAATCAAACATGGATCGATTTGAATTTCAGCTAGCAATGCTGCAACAAGGAGCAGAGCAACTAGAGACAAAAATAGCTAACTTCAATACAATTTTGCTGCAGTTAAAAACTGCGGCAATTACCATTTGGGTAGCGTTGATTGGTTGGGTGTTTGCCAACAAAATAGATGCCTTGGTTCCGCTGGGATATGTTGTAATTTTTGGTTTCTGGTTTTTAGAAGCAACCTACTGGAGGGTGCAATTTTATCACATACAAAGAGTCCATGCAATCACCCAATTCTTGAATGATGAAAGGGCCTTAGATGAAAGTTTTAAGACCCGTTCTATACCGGAAGGTTTAGTTCACCCGCTCGGTTTTTTGAAAATATTTAAAGTGCCTTCTTTAGGTCGAGCTATCTGCGCTCCATCAATCTATATTTTTTATACCTTTTTGTTTGCTGTTAATTCGGTCGTTTGGTTGATAACTCTTAAAGCAGCCCTCTAACTGAGTAAGATCCCAATGTGCGAGCGACCGGACAATATCTTCCATCCCAACTAAGGAATGAAAAATAAATAAGGTGACTAATAGAGAAATAGTTTACCTTGGATCGATGCTTCTGGGGTTTAATTGTGCAAGTTATTTATTTTTCATTCCTTAGCCTACGAAAGAGCGCTGAAGCGCAACTACATACCTATGACTGGTAAGTAGTTGCGCTTCAGCGCCATAAGGAATGAAAAATAAATAAGGTGACTAATAGAGCAATAGTTTACCTTGGATCGAGGCTTCTGGGGTTTAATTGTGCAAGTTATTTATTTTTCATTCCTAACTAAAAGTGTAAATTGGAGGTTCAATTTGCTTGGTACTCCAAAAAACGGTTGCTTTCTGTATCGTTTGGGTTAAGAGTTCGCCTGTTCTCTCCTTAATACTCTGTTGGTTATTTTCAAATAACCAGAACTGTTCGCGATCGACTTCTGCTACGACAGCAACCTCTTATATTCAGGACTTAGACAACTGGCATACTCAAATCAAGCTGTAGGGTGAGTCAGGTGAATTTCTAGAACGATTATTGAGGGTTTAAAAATCTGACGCACCTTACTAATTGTGACTATTTCCAATTTTAAAAGGATACGATAATGCAGTCCTTGCACGCCGCTAAACTGGTTTCACCCCAACTAATAAAGCGAGTTCCCGCCACTTCCAATAACAATCTACCTCACCAAAACCAATTTCCCTAAACCAGCGCAATTGCGTTTCCATATCGAGCAATTTATTAGACGGATCGTCGGGGGAATCGCTAATACCAAGCGCCTCTCGAAACTTCTCGTGTAAAGCCTTTGTTGGGGACGCTACGTGCTCCAAATTGCAAAAAATGCCTCCGGGTTCCAAAAGCTCAAAAATCTCGGTGTAGAGGGCTAATTTGCGATCGTTATTTACGTGATGAATCGCAAAACTAGAAACGATCGCATCAAACTTGCCCAAATCCGGCAGCGATTCGTCAAAATTGTGCTCGATTACCGTGACATTCTTGTCATCAGCAAAACGAATTCTGGCTTTTTCCAGCATTGTCGGCGAAAAGTCGATCGCCACACACTCAACATTCGGGCGATCGCACTTCAGCAAACCCAACAACCGTCCATCACCCGTGCCCACATCCAGAATCCGGCGCACAGTTTGCGGCACTTCCTCCAACAAAACCGCTTCACCTTCAGTGCGGTGAGGAATGCCATCAGCCTTAGCCAGATACCACAAAGCGTGTTCCGCCGAAGCCCAAAGATTGACTTGACTCATAATTTTTTAACCCTCATAAATCTCGCCATTTTTGCGAGTAAAAATCCAACTATTACCGTCAGCTTTAGCAATTAAATCATCATCGGGATAATTTGCTGAATCTCCCGGAGTGCGATCGCCAATTTCCAGATAAACAACAACAGAATTCGTGCGGTTAACCAAATGATGCCCATCAGCATCACCAGCCCGAAAACCCGCCGCCATACCCGGTTGCAGCACTTCCTCACCCGCATTAGAAATCAAAGTCACTTCCCCTTCCAGAACATAGACTAACTCATCTTGACGACTGTGCCAATGTCGGAGAGCAGAACAACTTCCCGGCGCCAGCCTCACCAAATTCACCCCAAAATTCTGCAATCCTGCAGCATCGCCCAAGCGTTTTTTCACCCTTCCCGCCACAGCAGATTGAAATTGCAGGGGATATTTAGAGCCTGTAATATCCGGCACATTTTCAGGATCAACAATCATAAGGACTACCAAATTTACGTCTCGTAGTTGTTAGAGTCGATAGGGGCATTTCTACCCCTACCTCTCCTTCAGAACCGGACATGAAACTTTCGCCTCATCCGGCT
>NZ_JAUBTX010000046.1:0-50183 GCF_036705185.1 Microcoleus sp. B4-D4
TAGCTGCTAGAACAATCGTGCAGCGACGAAATATTAGTTATGCAACCCAAACTTGTGAAGGAACTAAGGCGATGGATGTTTTCATGTCTCTGGTGGCGACTACCCGCAAATTAGGAATTAGCTTTTTTGAATATATGCACGACCGTATTTCTTACCTGGGAAATATTCCATCTCTAGGGACGATTATTCGTCAACAATCTTCGGTTTATTCTCTGGGTGTGTCCTGGTCTGATTGAAGAAATTCAAAAAAATATAAAGGCTCTGAATTATTGGCCCTTAATTCCTGTAGTAAGTGTCGTATAAACCCACGGTTAATTGTGACTTTAGTGGCTAAAAAAGACTATGACATTCTTGATTTTATGATTAATAATATGTCATATTCTACCATGCTGTGCCTAGATTGTGAACCTTCTTTTTTTGCTGTTACCCCGATTTATTGAGCGGATACCTGTAAATGTCACAAGTGCCATTCCACCTTTACGGTATCCCGGCAATTTAGGGCGTTGCGTAACCGTCCCATTTTTGATTCCTCTGAGTAAGCCCATAAAAGACTTAAAAGATTCTGCTACCCCTGTCAGAATTTGCTGAGCTGTATCTGAATAAAACGCTTGGTAGTGCAAGTTTTTATCTTCGGTTCCCAAGACTTTATGTAGTTTGGCGCGATTCGGAATTTTGCCAGTCTTAAAGTATATCTGGCGAGAATAATAGATACCGCAATTAGTAAGCTTTGCTGACTCGGAACACAGGTATTCTAGTATCGATTGAGTATCTGAATTAGCTCGAATTAGATTTTGTTGACATCCAAACATTGCTAAATCCTCCTATTATTCATAATACAGCAAAAAGGAGGATGATTCATTAAGAAATATTTAAATTATGGATTTAGAAATGCGAAGAAAAAGCCGTCCTAGAAGGACGGGGCTTCAGACCCAATAACTTGGTGACTAATATTAGCGTGTTCCAGATATTCCTGAATATAGATAGCTTATGGGTAACTGTCAAGGATTATAGAAAGAATTTTAGGTACAGCAGCAGTAAACAAATTTATAACCCTACCTCACATCGTTCCACAGCAAAGTCTCGCAGCAAGTGACCTCTACATTGATATTGTAGTGATATTGCCGGAGAGTACGCAATATTGGGGTTCTGAAAATTATTGGATTATTATTTTTAAATTTCTGATACGGTAGGGTGAGGCTTTACAAACTAAGCTTATATTGAATCAATTTTCAATTACCACTGGGATATCTCGAATATGTTTTTTAGACTTGCCATAGCTGCTCTCACCGCAATATTGATTATTGCGACCTCAATTATGTCTCCGGGAATTACTTCGGAGAAAACGGTGAAACCTAAAGTGCCGGGTGTCTATCAATTCGAGTTAGGCGATTTCAGAATTACCGCCCTCAGCGACGGCACAGTGCCACTGGATTTGCATTCTGTCCTGACCAATACGAACCCGGTAGAAATAGATCGCCTCCTGGATCGCAGCTTCCTTACAAACCCCGTTGAAACTTCGATCAATGTATTTCTCATCGACACTGGAGACAAGCAGGTGTTGGTAGACACTGGTTCAGGGGAATTGTTTGGGGACCGGGGCGGCAAGCTACCGATGTCGTTGCAGGCAGCAGGCTATAGGGCCGACGATATCGATATCGTTCTCCTTACTCACATCCATTCGGATCACAGCGGTGGTTTGGTTGTAGGCGGTCAACTCATGTTTCCTGCAGCTACGGTCTATGTCGGCAAACCCGATATTGATTTTTGGCTTAATCCTGCTAATGCAAAGCGTTCGCCAAACTATCAAAGATATATCAACGAAGCAGTTAAGACAGTCAAACCCTATATCGATGTGGATAAGCTGAAGCCGTTTTCCGGCGAGACGGTAATTTTACCCGGGATTACTGCCCGCCCCACACCAGGACATACGCCCGGGCACAGTTTCTACCTGGTGGAAAGCAAAGGCGAGAGTATCGAGTTTTGGGGCGATATTTTGCACGTCGCCTCGGTTCAATTTCCGAAGCCCAAAATCACGATCGAGTTTGATGTCGATTCTAATGCCGCAGCAGCGCAACGGGCGAAACAATTTGCCGAGGCAGAAACATCCCGCCGTCTCGTAGCACCCGCCCATGTGTCTTTTCCAGGAGTCGGTCATATTCGTGCGGAAAATCAGGGCTATGCCTGGGTTCCTGTGGACTATCGCTAGCGTGAATAATGAGCTTTTGTTGCAAAAAGAATAAGACATTGAAGCGTCCAGATATTCCGCTATTTATCATTTAACGTTTACCCTCCCTGAGAGAGCTCATCAAGCGTGCAAAAAATCTGTTGAACGCGCTCGATTATTTGATGCCACCGCCCCGGTTTGATGCGAGGTGCTCGGTTGAGGGCCTCGTCAAATCGTTCTTCTAAGTTTTCTAGCGACTGTGCGACACACAAAATAAAAACTTTGAATGTCGCCGATTAGTTGCCTCTCCGTTTTTGCTGCTAAAAAATTCAGCACATCGTGAGTAGTCGTGCGTATGCTTCCGGCTACTTGGGCGATCGAGATTCGATAATATGAAGCAATTGGTGTTATCCCCAAAACAATGACAAACCCCGAGCCCACTGACTATGCTGCTCTTATCCGCGCTGTGACTCCCAACAGCGAACGAAAGCATCCTGAGTGGTTAGACCCCGGACAGCAGCTCTGTTCTCCCAAGTACGGACAAGGCGAGGTTCTGTCTTGGATGGGTAACACACTGATAGTGAAGTTTCCCGGATACTCGGTTCCCGTTCTATACAAAGATTGGCAGCAAGCTCTTGAAAGGAGTGAAATCGCCCCTGGGGAGGCATCTAAAACACCTGAATCCTCATCCGAATCTGAAGAAAACGGTGCAGGTGAAATACAGTCTGCTAGCTTTTCTCAGGTAAGTGCAGCAGAAATTGCCGCTATTCCTCAACCCAAATTTAGGGCGATCGCGCTTGAGTTAGCTTCAAATCTTAGCGCTGTTCGCATTACTCCTCCTGCATCTGGCTCGTTGGATGCCATTCCCAAAGACTTACCCTCCCCTTTACAAAATGCTCTTCGGGGATTGGGAATTAAGGAACTGTATTCGCATCAAATTGAAGCCTTAGATTGCTTGCGGAAGGGCTGCGATTTGAGTATTGTGACTCCCACAGCATCGGGAAAAAGCCTGTGCTACAACCTCCCAATTCTAGAAGATTGTTTGAATCGCCCTCAAACTTCCGCGCTCTATATCTTTCCGCTGAAAGCTCTAGCTTTCGATCAGTTTCGCAAACTGCAACGTATTGTCGAAACATTTCCTCCAACGCAGCCTGTAAAAGTGGGGCAAATGACTGGCGATACTCCCTACACCGAACGTTTGGGACTCTTCGTGCCTCATCTCCCCAATATTTTAGCGGTCAGTCCCGATTTGCTGCATCATCAATTATCAAAGATTCCGCGCTCACAATGGGAACCCTGGCGACAATTTCTGCGACGGTTGCGGTGGGTAGTGATTGATGAAAGCCATTCCTATACAGGCGCGTTTGGGGCTCATTTTGCTAACCTAATGCGCCGTTTGCGTAGGGCGGTTGATAGCGTGGGAGGCAACAGCAGCAAACTCCAATTTATTTGTTCTTCCGCTACTATTGGCAACCCCCGAGACATGGCAATGAGATTTAGCGGCAGAACGTCTCAACCCGATCGCCTGCATTTAATTGAAGGCAGCGGGGCGGGTACTGCTGGAAAAACTGTTCTGTGTTTGGCTCCCAGTGACACACCAAATTCCGATGCTTGTAAGATTGTGTTATCTTGGCTGCAACAAGACTTAAGCGGCATTGTTTTTTGCAATAGTAGAGGAGCGGTTAAAAAACTTGTAGATTTAATTCAAAAAGAAAGTACGCGACACGGAAATAGTTATTTAGCGCAAAAAGTGACTGCTTTCTACGGCTCTTTAAAAAGCGACCGCCGCCGAGACATTATCAACCAACTGCAACGGGGGAAACTTAAAGTAATTATTTCCACATCAGCACTAGAAGCGGGTTTGGATTTACCAGAATTAGATTGCTGTTTGGTGAAGGGATATCCCGGTTCTATTATGTCCTTTCGCCAACGCCTGGGACGTGCTGGTAGAATCAGTCCGGGATTGGTAATTTTCTTGCCAGTTGCCCAAAATCCCCTAGACTCCTATTACGGTAAGAATCCTGACAAATTGCTATTAGGAGAAGTAGAAAGCGCCGCATTCAATCCCAATTATCCCACCATTGTGAGCAAACACCTGGAATGTTGCTGCGTCGAAAGCGGTTTGCCTGCTGTTGAGGTAGAAAGTCGATTTGAGGCTGTGGGAGGTGCCGTTGCTGAGGAACTGCTGGATCAAGACAGACTCTCTCTCTCTCGCAATGGTACGCTCCTTCGAGGGCGAGGAGAACCTCATCTAAAAGTCAATATTAGAGGCAACGCTATAGATGCTATTGAATTAATTGACGAGAATACGGGAGAATCCTTTGAGGAAATGCCGCGCGACATTGCCTATCGAGAAGTCTTTCCCGGTGCAATTTACACGGCTTTTGACGAAAGCAACCGTTTAGTTACTTATCGGTGTCAGAGTCTAGATACCGAGCAGAACAAAGCAATACTCCAGCCCTTTGAAGAAGACCCCAGCTTGTTTACTGAACCTGATTTAGGTTTGCAAATCGAACTTTTAGAAAACCTAGAAGAGCCCCGTATTATCGATACCAGCTTATCCGAAGGAAGGTTGAGGTTAACTTTGGGATGGGGCGAGATTAAATCGCAAGTAACAGGCTACAAGCTTTGTAAAAGAGAATACCGACACACTTGCACCAACGTCCAATGCCGCTGTCACCAACAGCCCCTTGAAGGTAAAATATGTACGTCTTGCGGTCGGACTTTGAAATCGATCGAAATAAATAAACTTATAAAATTAGTCTCATTCAATCCGCCCTATCAAATACAATATGAAGCTCCTGTCGTTAAAGTCGAAGTAAATCCGCCTCTGATTGCAGCAATTACAGGTGAAGTTAACCGCCACAAAGCTAGTGCAAGAACCCAATATGGAGATGATATTCCTCAAGAGTTGGAAGGTTTGTTTTGGGGTGGCAATGCAGTTGCAGTTGCTCTGCACAGTATGGCTCATCAAATTCAACTAGCTGTTCCCCTAGTCGTGCTTTCCTCTACTCACGATGTGAACTGTACGGTAAAACAAGATGATTCGGGTATCGTCGCCTATTTTTTTGATACCACAGATGGAGGAAATGGAGCATCGGAAGAAATTGGGAAGCACCTACCGCTATTTGCTGCTAAAGCAATGTCTCTAGCCTTAAATTGCGAGTGTTCTGACGGGTGCCCTAAATGCTTGATTCAGATTGGCTGTCCCCAACAAAACCAGGGACTGCACAAGAAAGTCGGTCTGTTTCTGCTTGAAGCAATAGCTACAAATTCTTCAATTTAACTAATGCGAACGGGAAGTCCCGCGCTCTATCCGTTTACAAGGATGAGCGACGGGGTGAAAGCGCAGCCCGAAACAAATTAAGCGACAGCGAATCAATATGGTATTCCTGTATGCTATAATCTTATCAGTATTCAATAGTCTTGATAAATGTATAAGGCATACAAATACAGAATCTATCCCACAAGTGAGCAGGAAATCTTGCTTGCCAAGTCGTTTGGCTGT
This sequence comes from Microcoleus sp. B4-D4, assembly GCF_036705185.1. NCBI lineage: Bacteria > Bacillati > Cyanobacteriota > Cyanophyceae > Oscillatoriales > Microcoleaceae > Microcoleus > Microcoleus sp. B4-D4. The sequence continues at coordinate 5,673 of NZ_JAUBTX010000046.1, forward strand.
GCGAGATGGTTTTGGAACTACGCCTTAAACCTATGTCAAGAAACCTATAAGAATACTGGCAAGGGATTATCGAGAGGATATATACAAGGTTTGCTTCCTGCACTCAAGAAAGAGTATGAATGGTTAAAAGACCCGTATTCTCAATGTTTGCAAGTAGTAGCTCTAAATTTATCCACTGCCTATAAGAACTTCTTTGACAAAAGGGCGAGGCTGCCACGATTCAAGTCAAAGCACAGCAGGCAATCAATTGGCTATCCTCAAAACGTCAAGTTTGATGGCGACTATATCAATTTACCTAAGATTGGATTAGTACATTGTCGGCTTCACCGAAGCTTTGAGGGTGATATCAAAACTGTCACTGTGTCTCGAAATCCTGATGGAAAATATTTTGTTTCCGTTCGAGTTGACGATTGCAAAGCTAATCCTAAGTCAGTAGCAGTAAACAAAGCTGTTGGCATTGATGTTGGGCTGAGCCACTTTGCTATTACCAGTGATGGCTCAAAATTTGACAATCCTCGCTATTTTGTGAAGCGTCAGCGCAATCTAAAAAGGAAACAGCACAAGCTATCTCGTAAAAAGAAAGGCAGTCAAAATCGTAAAAAAGCCAGATTGGCAGTGGCGAAAGTTCACTCCAAAACTGCTAGGTGTCGTGAAGATTTCCTACACAAGCTATCCCGCAAGATAGTAAACGAAAACCAAGTTATTGCCGTAGAAAATCTCAACATCAAGGGTATGGTCAAGAATCATAATCTAGCTAAAGCAATTAGCGATGTTGGTTGGGGTATGTTCTGCACCATGCTCAAATATAAGGCTGAAAACGAAGGGAAAACTTATATCGAGATCGATCGGTTTTTCCCTAGCTCGAAGACCTGCCATGTCTGCCTAAATCAAGTTGAGCATCTCACTCTTGATGTTAGGGCATGGACTTGTAAGCATTGTGGTACTCATCATGACCGTGATGTAAATGCGGCGATCAACATCAGAAATGAAGCCTTGCGGATTCTGGCGTTAGGAACTAGCGCTTTTGCCTGTGGAGGGGATGTAAGTCGAAGAGGCAAAACTTCGGTTTTGTTGGACGCTATCCCCAATGAATCAGGAAGCCAGCGCTGTACCGCCTAAACGGTCAGCGTCTGGTAGTTCACCAGCCGATAAATTGTCCGGTGCCAATTCCTCAGAAAAATTCATGATATCCCAATCAATGTCATCATCAGGGAACAAGGATAACTGCCCCGGCGATACGTTGGACTGACCGCGATTGTGATAGGACAAATGGCAGGCGGTGCAGAGGGCTATTAAGTTTTCCGGGCGGTTGTCCTCTGGTATCCGGTTGCGATGGTGCACCGCCAAAGTTAAAGCACACCGTTCAGATTTGGTTAAGCCGCTTTGTTTACCGGGTCGGATTTTACCGGGTCGGAGGCATTGTTGATTGCACTTTGCACAACGCCAGCCCGCGTTTTCTTTCACCGAGAGCGCAATCTGTTGCCAATTGTCGGGATACCTCTTTGGTTTAGGCATAGCGGTAAAAGCTCATCTTTTTAAAATAGGGCGATCGCTTTGTTATCGAAGTGAAAGTAAATTCTAAGTTGTCAGCAGTCAATGTCAACTTCAATGCTGTCTTGATTCTCCCACAGGAATTCTGCCAATAAGCGAAAATCTTCAACGGTGGGTTCATACTCGCAAGCTACGAACCATGCTTCGGTCAAAGCAGCCCATTGTTCGGGAGTCTCAGGTTTTTGGCGCACCAGAGTGAGGAAATTGGTTTTGATGCGGGCTTTTGCTGGCTCCATCCCCGACCTCACCAGTTGCAGCTCGAATGGGGGATGGCTGCTGTTGGCAAGGATGTCGGCGTTCGGTGTCCAGCAAATTGATTTGTTCGAGCGGTGAGTCAGTCATCAGAAAAATGGGTAGAAACCCCGTCCTTCTAGGCTGCTGTGTACACACAAGTCAGGGTTGAGCTAGCAGCCATCCCCAAAAGATGGACTCAAATTTCCTCAAACCCTGGACCAGAGTGGCGATTCCGGGGGGGCGCTGGGATTGATAGCCAGACCATCCACCCAATCTAGCAATCAGCCAAGTTGCCCAGGGTAAGGAGCGTTTAGGGTGAGGGTTTTGCAACTTTTTAGTCCTGCCTTCTAGCTTTGGCTCTAATTGCTCCAGGAATGATTGCTGCTCTTTGGTGAATGCCAGGGTTGCTTCGAGGTCTGGTTTGTCCCGGCCTTCCACCAATTGAAGCGTCTTCAGCGCCACCCCTAGCCCTAAAATCGTCAAGCGTTGAATGGCCTCTATCGATTCTAGTTGGGTGGATTCAATATCTAAACCATCGCGTTTGAGCGTGGCAAATAGTTGTTCAATCCACCAACGCCAGCGGTACCACAGGACGACTTGTAAAGCTTGTTCAACAGATTCGACTGGATGGGTCGTCAGCAATCGCCAGAGAATCGGTTTTTGGCCTGTGGGCGGACTCACTTCTCTGGCTTCAACGGCCCACAGTCCAACATGGTCTGGATAGTCCTCTGCACTCAGGTTATCCGGTCTTTGAATTTTAACTGATGCACAACGAACGGCTAGCCACGCACTGCGGGCTGTACGGTTGAGTCTTGCGTCCGCCAGAACTTCTACAGAATAGGTTCCCTGAACGCTTTGCTGACCCAAAAAAGCATACAAAGAATCAGATTCGTGATGCAATCGACGATCTTGACGAACCCTGACCAACAGATGGTTATAGCCATCGGGAATTCTAGCCCAAGCTTCATAGATATCGCTTTCACGGTCTCCAATATGCGTCACCAACTTAGCACCACCGCCTTGGAGACACCGCCCAGAGCTCTGGGCAGAGTCAATCCATTTAAAAGACTCCTTGTCTTCAATGGGTAATTTCTGATAGTTTCGTTTTTTTTTTGTCTTATGGCCAGCTTCCCGAGTCCAGAGTTGAACGTGACTCAATCCCAGAGGAAAGCCGGACTGTGCGTCCAATATCAGGGTTGGATGAAGGAAAAAGCCCACATCTTGATTGTTCCCGACAACACCTAACGACTTAGATTTCAATCGTCCAGCATGGGCTTGCAAGTTAATCTCACTGCTGTCGTTGATGGCTAGGACATGACGGCCATTTACCTGCTGTTGGCAATGGTCTGACAGACTACGAACGAGTTCGGATATCGTCACATTCTCATTCTCTAGGAAGCGGTAATATCCCACTTGCTCAGCCCGATTACGGCTAATTCGGCGAATATTTATCGAGTGATGCTGGCTGATTGCCTCGTAAAGTGAAGCCCCCTTTTTACCAGCCGAGGGTCTCCAAAGGCGGTTTGTGGGAGGTTAGCGGCATGGATCAAAATGGGGCTATTCATATCTGATAAGGCTTTCAACGCTTTTCCTCTAGTTTAGAGCAACTTGTGTGTACACAGCAGGTCCTTCTAGGACGGCTTTACAATTTAATTTGTAATGCGCCACGAGTTGTAGGACAAAAACTTACAATCTGCGGGCGATGCGTTTTGAGTGAGACGATTGCCTGTTTTTAAATCGTGCAAGCTAATTGTTTTCCGGTACGGGTCTTTCTTTGTTGGAGATTCTTGCCAACCGCCAACGTAACAAAATCCGTATTTAGGGTGCTTGACGACTGAACCGCGCTTAAACCCCACACTCAAAGTGCCACCATAACGGGGGCGAATATGACCTGTGGAATGCTGCAAGCGATGGAGTTGTCTGCGATGAAACAAAGCGAGGGATTACTTCTATTAGCTTGGTATTGTCGGGTTGAGTATGCCCGCCCACGTACCAATTAGCCAATACCCAAGAATCAACGCAGTGAGCCTCAAACTTGTTTGATAGCTTCTGTTTTGATTTTTTAAGTCCAAGTTCTTGATCGCCCGTGTTGTAAGTATCATTGCCAGATTTAATCTCAAGATGGGCAATCTTTCTAAGCTCAGAGTAAAACCAGTGCTTGCCAACCTCTAAAGGACTAAACGATACGTTCCACTTACGTCCGTTTTTCCACGTTCGCGCTTTGATGTCCTCCACAACAAATGTTGATATCGGAAACATCAACGTTAGCCAGTTAACTATCCTTAACTTCCACTGCCATCTCGCCTTAGTAGATGGAGGGAGCAGATTTTTGTTAACCAACCTGTTAGCTCGGTTTTGACGGCACGGTGTGTTCCGAAACCGCCGAGCACGTCGCATATTTCGCCTTACTTCAACATGGTCTTTTACCCAATCAATTGCATGGGTCTGGATGTTTAAGTAGGTATGCGATTTGGATTTAATGGTAAATCCTTCGCGTTTGCTACCTGGATCGATGCCAACCGCGATGGGTTGATAGTTGTGGCTTGAAGGTTCTATATTCAATCGAACACAAAATACCCCCTTTTTCCAGAATGGTGTTGCCTTACCTGACTTAATCCAGCGCTTAGCGCGGCTTGAGGTAGTCGGCATTAACGGTCTATTTTCACTGTTTACAACGGGTACAAACATTTACGGTAAGTCCTATCTCTAGGTATATAGGGTTTGCTGAATAATCGATCGCAAACTAAGAACAGGAGCTCACGATATCTGAAAGCCCAGTTAAATATAATTTTTTCTGTATCAATCCCATCAAATTATAATTGTAGATTATCTTCCACCCAAAAACAGGTGTTCTGTTTCCAAATAGACAGAAAAACACACAAAAAACCCGGCGCCACCAGGTAGCAAGATTCATTACCAAAAAAGTGATAGCAATAGCTGTCTGTGAAGTATTATCAAGTTTTGCCATGATGCGATCGAGACTAAATCTGCGTTTGCCTTGCCCAAACTTTCCCTCAATTGCATTTCTAATCCTCTCATCTTCTTTCGCTTGCTTCTTTTTTGCTTTACTCACATTTGCTCTTGGTCTTCCTAGGGGCGGTCCACTGATTCTAATTCCTTTTTCTTTGCACCATGCTCGGTTTTCTCTTGTACGATAAATCCGATCTGCATGAACTGACTCTGGATAATATCCTGTGAACCTATGATATGCTTCTACTTGGGCTTTCAAGTCCCGTGATTCGTTAAAGTTATCCCAGCTCATCCGGTCTAAAAATACATATCCTTCAAAACAACTGGCTGATAGCTTGGCTCCAAACTCTACGCTTTAAGATGCTTTTCCTCTGACTATGGGACGAATATGGGGTTGACTTAAACTTACTACTGTGGGTTCGCTGAATTCAAGTCACATCAAAGATTTATGGCTTATGTAGACAGAGATGTAGCTGATAAAGACACTCTGGCATTTTCATTAGTCGCAGAATCTCTCGCTGGAGCTCGTTAAGCGGTGTAATGAAGAAAGAAGAATTGGGCAAAAAATAAAGAGTGAGGTGGCAAAAAGCGTGGAGTAGTTGCTCGGTAGAGGGACGAGCAGTCGCTCTCTTAGGATTACCATTGTAAAGACCAGCCAAAGACTGTTGATTGGTTTGAAGTGCCTGTCGAACCACAAACTCAATTAGGGTAAATACCCTCAATGCGATAGTCAACAGAAACATCAAGCCGGTAATCCGGTCTTGATTTTGGAAATAGATGGGTAGCGCAGGCAAATGACCACGTTTAACACGATGAAAACTGCGTTCCAAAAGCCATTCATCCCGATAGTAAATAACAGCTTGCGGAAGGGTGAGTCGTTCCGTGGAGGCATTGGTGACATACAATCTCCATCCCGCCAATTTTAACGCCTGTTCAATCGCCGTAGATTGTGGCTGAATGTGAAGTTGGATCTCAAGCCGAGTTATCTGCTGTGTTGGTGATTTGGCAGTGGGTCTTCCCCGTCCGATATAGCGAGTTTCCGTGATGGTTTCAGTCGCGGTCGTGACCACAAACAATTCTTTGACGCGGCAACGTTTGAGAATTGTCTCTACCTTCACCGAGAGTTGTTCGAGGTCATCGCCTGGTTTCGCAGCTAGTTTATTGAGGGAAGCAGTAGCTTGATCGATGCGCTGTTGTAAACCAATTATTGTCGCTCGTGCGAAGTCATCAGAGTAGACAACTATAGCAATCCTAAATCATTATCAAGACTATGATACAATTATATGCAATACTTGATTGTGACCATAAAAAAATGAATAACTTACAACTGCAACAAAAAGAGAGGGAAAAAGAAATAGCTTCTTTAGACTCTTTCATTAAAAGCGATATCGATGCCAGAGAACTAAAACGAGCAATAGCTGTAAGGATGGCACTTTCAGGTAATATCTACCATGAAATCAGCAAAATTTTAGGTGTAAGTGAATTTTTTATTGGTTATTGGAAAAAACAATTTGAAACCAAAGGCATTGCCGGAATCAAACTAGGACATAAAGGGTCAAAAGGGTATTTAACAGCTATACAAAATACTGAAGTAATCGAGTGGTTAAAGAATAAAGAATATTGGAATTTAGATGAGCTGGTTACTTATTTAGTTCAAGAATTTGGTGTGATGTATAAATCAAAACAGAGTTACTATGAACTTTTCGACCGGGCGAAAATTAGTTGGAAAAAAACTCAAAAAACCAATCCTAAATTTGATAAAGAACTGGTAAAAAAAAAGACGGAAGAAATTAACAATATTTTATTTAAAAACAAGGCTGGTATAGAAGCTGGGGAAATAATAGTATTGTTTTTAGATGAATGTCATCTACTTCATGGTGATCTAACTGGTTATGTTTGGGGTCAATCCAAAATCAGAATTGAAGTCCCAATTACCCATGAAAAAGATAGACAAACTTATTTTGGTGCACTCAATTATCACAGCAAAGAATTCCATATTCAGAGCCATCCATCTGGTGATGGAAAATCAACAGTTAAATTCATAAAATACTTACAAAATAAATATAAAAATCGAAAGATTATCTTGATTTGGGATGGAGCTAGTTATCATAAATATGGAGAATTTAGAGACTTTTTATTAGAACTAAATGGTGACAAAGAACCTGATAATTGGTCAATTACTTGTATTTTATTTGCTCCCAATGCTCCCCAACAGAATCCCGTTGAAGATATTTGGTTACAAGCTAAAAACTTTTTAAGAAAGTATTGGTATTTATGTAGGTCTTTTAAGATTGTCAAATTTTTGTTTGACTTTTTTACTAACGAACATAAATTTGATTTCCCCAAAATACGTCAATATACTTACACACAGAAAATAATTTAGGATTGCTCTAGATATAGAAAATCATTTAGGATTGCTATAGATATCGCTCATTCCAGCGTACCCATTTGCCAGTGCCTGGATTTAACCAAAATTTACCCAACTCTACGTCAAATCCTTTTCCGACAGCAGGCTCAATCATATCCTGTCGTGGTAATCGAATCTCTACCGAGTCAGCAGGTGGAGCGAGCACCCATTGTTTGAGTAACTCTGGGTGTTGTCCAGTCATTGGTAGCGGGAAACAATAAATACCGCCTTCGTTGGCTATCTGGGCACGGGTGGCGATGGCTCCTGCCTTACAATCGGCGACCAAGACAAACTGGTTGTGACCAATGACTTTTGCCATCTTCTGCCAAGTTGGATAATAAATTGGATCGTCTGCTCCATTCCCAGCTAGAGTTGCACTTACCAATGGGATTCCCGCTGGGTCAAGAGTACCTAACATTTGACGATATTGGAGTAGGTCTGGTCGTTTGTCTTTAGAATGTCCATAGCGTAGCAAACTCTCGGACTCAGATTCCTGCTGTTGGTGATTCACACTAAAACTACTCGTGTCTACTCTTGCTACTTCTGTTGGTAAGTCATAAGCTCGGATGAGATGTTGCCCAATTTTTTCTTCTATTTGAGTGCAAGCCGATGTTTGTAAACCTAACTCTTCTACTACTCTGGCTAATCGGTCATCGCTAGTATCTTTCTCCCCAATTGACCAGCCTGTAACTGCTTCTAACACTTTTATGTGTTTTTTTACCCACTCTTCTACTGCGCTCAATCGATGATCTGCTTGGGTAATTATGTATGTTAATAGCAACACACTCAATTGCCCATAGCTCATTCCTTGATGGTTTCCGTGTGGCTTTGATAGACTTTTATCGATCCATTTAGCAATCTCCATCTGCTTGAGCCACTCTACGACTATTGGAATGTCATCAATTCGTTCGGAAGTTATTTCGACCGTTTCGTTTTTCATCCCATTTCCCTCTCCAGCAACTGCTCTCTAGCCTACCTCTCTTGGGTTATACTCTTTATCCAGTTACATAATTTCCCTATCCCTTGAGGCGTAAGAGTTTAATTCTTTTTCCTCTCCTCAAATCAGCGAACCGAGAGTTATTGCATTGCTGCGCTGGTTTGAGGGATTTCTTATTAATGCGGTGGCAGAGGTCGTAGTCCGGGCAAACGCTACGGATTAGCTGAGTCGCTGAAGCTGTCGATGCGTCCGTTATGTGCTTGAACGCGCTTAGGTTAGCAGCCATCGTGACATTAACTGTAAGGCGTGCCAGCCATAAGAACCGTTAGTTCAATCAACAAAAAGGTAGAGGGAATGTTGGGATTATTTAAATATAGTAAAAACTATCAACTCACTATTTAAAGTAATGACAAATACAGCATTCGATCAAATATTCCGCGATCCCAACGGCAAAATTGTTGTGGCTCAGCCGCCAAACCTACCGCTGATTGTCACGTCGGGCAGCGAGTTTGCTTAAACTTGTTTTAACAACAGGTGAAATCAATACAGCGTTAGACTTGGTAGCATTTGGCTCCTTGTTTACTTGGGCGTGGGAGGAATTATTTCAAGGCGTGAATTATTTTCGGAGAGCGCTAGGTTTCTGCGTACTGATTGGTGCGATCGCGTTAAAAATTCTCAAGTTATACTAATAACCTTTCAAGCGCACGGTAGCGTTAGCGAAGGAATTTGGTATCATCGCCAGGGCGCAAACATTGCCGGCTGCAAGCGCAACACCAACCTGCATTTTCTTTCACGCGAGTTGGTGCGATTTAGGGCCAGTTATTGGGAAATATTTGGAAATTAGGCATCATCTTTCTGCCACTGCTCGTAGGTGATGCGTGGAAGCTCGAAGCGATCTGTTGTACGGCAATAGTAAGACGGAGAGCCAAGCCGGCCGATGGGAGCAAAACCGTTAATATGTAGGCGATCGCCAAGAAGACGGTCGTCAATATGAAACATAACCACCTGCCCAATATAAAGCGTGTAAGTTCCTAGTGGTTGTTGGCTGTGGAGAACGCATTCCAAACTTGCTTGAGCCTCAGCTATACGAGGAACCTTAACCCGCTTTGATGCCGCCGAATGTAAACCAGCAGCCGTGAGTTCGCTTTCTTCTGTTGGGAAGTTGGCAGAAGAAATATTCATGGCAGTCAACAAATCTTCTGTCACCAAATTCACCACAAACTCACTACTCAAAGTGATATTTTTCCCCGTATCTTTCATGCTGCCATCATCTTTATTGCCAATACTGATGATTAGGTATAAAGGGTCAGCACCCACTGCGTTAAAGAAGCTAAAGGGTGCGAGATTGATTACACCCTCCGTATTTTGTGAAGTTACCCAAGCAATCGGACGGGGAACGACAAGATTTGTCAATAACTTATAGTTATCTTGAGGAGTGTTGGAGTTGGGATCGACGTGCATGGTGAATATTCAGTTTTGTTCAAGTATAAAAATTATAGCTCGCCCAACGTACCAGCTAGATGCAGAGGTTCGGGAGCGTCCCTCAACATTTTCTTGGCGATCGGGTAGTGCCCTAAAGGTAAGGATGGTTGAAATTCCTTGGCAGTCTGGAGTTCATTGATTTACTACTGTGTACAAAGATCCAAGTATCTGCTTAGGACAGGGTTCAAAGTGCTGATTATTTCGTTAATGTCTTGGCTTTGTAGCTGCAAAAGCATTAAAAAAGCCTAGATACTTCAGGTCTGTAAGGTTGGCTCCAAGCTCTGAAAGCCTTACATGAAAAGAGCTATGTCCACCCTTACCTAAATAGGACTACCGGCAATTTTGTGATGCCCTCCTCGTCAAGGATATGCGGTTTGCTTATCACCTCAAAATCAGGAGAGCCTATCAAAATGTATTTATTTGATACTAATGGTAAATTCATTAACAAAAATTGTTAAAGGCATCTTGAAAAAACTGCCCAAAAAAGATTATCCTGTATTGATCACTCGTCTGTTCTTTGAGTGCTGGTTATCTTACAGCAGATTGCAGGTAAATAGAGTACAATCAAGGGACTGCATCAAAAGGGATAATGAAAGCATACTCCATCGACTTCCGAGAAAAAATAGTCAAAACGAACAAGGTAACACCTCGATCAGAAAAATAGCGTCTAGATTCGATGTGAGCAAAAGGGCGTTGCTGAATTAATGGATGAAGCGCGCGGGTACAGGAACATCACCAAACTTGAGGTAATGAATTAATAGACGAATCGAGTGACGCAGCATTTCTCTGGACTTGGAATAGCATAAAGTTTTGCGGTGTAGACGAGCTAAATAATGACGTAAGCGCGTGTTCTCTCCTTCTACTCTGAAAAATAAATTGTTAGCCAATATAATTATTATATTGGTCGAAGAACCTATGAATTTATTGGATTGTATTGTCTGATAAATTGAGCAAGTTATTGTCAGAAAAAAAGCCGGGATTCAACTTAAGATATTGTCTACTAATTTTAACAAAAAGGTAAGGATTCAGGTCATGTAAAAAACAGTAAAACCTATACGGTGTAACAATTCGATCCAATAATCATCAAATATCCATTCTTATTAAGAAACCATGAAAGCTTTGATTGTCGTACCTATTGAGAATTAAGCTGTTGATTTAGCGAAGGCTTGAATTGTAGAAGTCCTTCTGTGACTACGTTTCAGATACCTGAATCCTTACACAAAAAGTAGAAACCAAAGTTAAAAAAGTTAGACTAAAAAAGTTGGATGGCTGGGATTTTTCAAAAATACCAGTAAGATGAATCACATCTGCGGAATGTGGGTTAAAATTGATGATATTTTGAGTATAATTGCTGATTGAAAAATGTTTCCCTAGCTTAACTTGTCAGCAATAGTCCTAACCTTATACTCTGCACCAATCCAGAATAATATTTATAGAAATCAGACAGGGGAAGAGCTTCAGCCAAGTGCGTACAAATTTCCCGTTTTGGCACGGTGATGCTCTGTTGAGATGTTGAAATTACCCGTTGCACGAGTAGCAATTTTTCCAACCTAAGTCCCAATCTTTTTACCAGAACTGACAGTAAATTTAAAAATAGAGTAAAGACAATGGCTATAAGTAATCAAGAATCTTCTCACATTTTAGTTCCAACCTATAAATACCCCTTTCCGCTTGATTTAAAACGGGCTGCTTTGCTTGTAATTGATATGCAAAATGCCTTCTGTAATCTGGAGGGTTTCTGTGGCAATGAGTTGGGAGCAGATCTATCCGCTGTGCGTGTAATGATTCCTAGCCTCCAGAGGATGGTTGCTTGGGCAAGAGAACATGGGCTGCTAATTATTTATACGCGAGAAAGCCATTTACCTGATCTGTCAGATGTTACGCCCAGTAAAAAAGAACGATACATCAATGCAGGTTACCCCATCGGTAGTTTGGGTAAAATGGGACGCTTTTTAATTCAAGGTGAGCCAGGAACTCAACTGATTGAAGAATTACAACCTCTCGACACTGAATTGCAAATAGACAAACCTGCCCAATCTATATTTGTTTCCACCAATTTGGAGACTCTACTGCGGCAACACAATGTTACTCATCTCCTGTTTACAGGAGTTACCACTGAGTGCTGTGTGCTAGGCAGTTATCGCCATGCCAGCGATCTAGGTTTTTACTGCCTATTACTAGAGGATTGCTGTGCGGCATTAACACCGTGGGAACATCAGGCTGCCATTGATGTAGTGCTTGGAGAAAACGGCGCAATTGGTTGGGTTACATCTTCCGATAAATTGTTAACGCTTTAATGACGAATTTGATCTGCCCAAGGCGTGAGTTGTTGAAAACTCCACTTCAATCCGTAGTCAATCACTAATCCAATTATCCCAATTAAGGCAATGCAGAACAAAACTTTATCGGTTTGCAAAAAACGTTGAGCTTGAATAATTTTGAATCCTAAACCATTTTGGGAAGCTACCAACTCAGCAATCACTAAAAAGTTCCAGGCACCCGAAATATTGACGCGAAGGGTATCAAGAACACTGGGAAATGCGGCAGGAATAATCACTTTAAACACAACATCTCGACGAGTTGCACCAAGTGTATAAGCGACGTTAATCATCTCGTTGGGAATAAACTTGACTGCATCTGCAACCATGATGGCGTTATATAGCACAACCCCCAACATGATAATCAGGATTTTAGAGGGTTCTTCTAAACCCAACCAGATGACAATTAGAGGAACAAAGGCTGTGACTGGCATATAACGAACCGTGCCAACAATCGGCGCAAAGAGACTATCTAGACTGTAAAACGTCCCCATCGCCAGTCCTATGGGCACACCAATAATTCCTGCAACAACAAAACCTGCCAGAACACGAGTGCTACTCGCTAGGACATCTACGATTAAGTTTTCATCGGTGAACATTTTGATTCCGGCATCAATCACTGATGCTGGTGTTGGCAAGAACATGGGGGGCACGAGTTTAAGGGAACTGATCGCCATCCACAATAGCAATGGCACAATTAGAGCAAGCCCAACAAGCAGCAATGATAACCATCTGGGAAAACCCTGACGTATACTCCAGAAAACTGACGGTTTCAAGTAGCGATATTCACGGGGGGCAGGTTCAGGCGTTGTCATAGTAGATTGAGCCATTGAGAGTACCTTTACTATTATTTTTGGCAAGAAACTAGAGTCTGTCCGCACAGTTTGATTTTGTTAACACAAAGGATTTGGACAAGTATTCAGCCTTACAAAGGACTTACGCAAAATTTCGTATTTTCTTAGAGCTTTAGCCTTAGTTGTTCAAAAAAATGCAGACAACAATAGCTTGCGAAGGATTAAGCTGTTCTGCATTTAAACTGTATGTCAAGAAATAATCAAAGTCTTGTGAGATGGGCTTCGAGCAGCGTCCCGAATATGCAATTTAAATGCGCGACAGCTTAGAGCGTAGTTGCTGCTAGAAAAATTTGAGATATCGTTGAATTTCCCAGTCAGAGACATGAGTGTGATATTCCTGCCACTCCTGAGATTTAAATTGCACATAGGTTTTGTACATCAACGAACCCATTACTTTCTCGCTTAAGGGATCACGGGCAAAGGCAGTGATTGCCTCATCCAGGTTACGCGGTAGGAAGTTAATTCCCATGTCTACCAGTTGTTCTAGCGAGTAGTTGTACATATTTTCGGTATGGGGATCTCCTGGATCGAGTCCTTCTCGGATGCCTTCCAACCCTGCTGCTAGGAGCATTGCTGCACCCAGATAGGGGTTGCTAGAAATATCTGCTGCACGGCACTCTACCCGCCCCCCTGCTAAGGGAATCCGCAGCATATTGGTACGGTTGTTATTTCCGTAGCAGATATAAACAGGTGCCCAGGTAAAACCAGACATACTACCCCTGGCAATTAGGCGCTTATAACTGTTCACAGTTGGCGCAATGACAGCACAGATAGCAGGAGCATGGCGAAGGATGCCTGAAATGAACTGATAGCCTAGCTTAGAGAGTTTACATCCCCTGGTATCTTCAGACTCGTAAAATAGGTTTTCTCCTGTCCTTATGTCTGCCAGCGACATATTGTAGTGAGCACCACTGCCCGTGCGGTTGGCGAAGGGTTTGGGCATGAAGGTGGCGAAGAAGCCATGCTTACGAGCTATTTCTTTTACCATCAGCCGGAAGAAGGTGAAACGATCTGCCATCTTCAGGGCATCACAGTAGGCAAAATCCGTTTCAAATTGCCCGTTCCCATCTTCGTGGTCAAAGGAGTAGACATCCCAACCCAAGCTATTCATTGCCTCGACAATTTCCTTTACCCAGGTGTAGTTGTCGAGTAGTCCTTGCAGGTCGTAACAGGGTTTTGCCAAGGTGTCGCGATCGCTAACGGGGGTAATTCCCTCCTCCGTTTCTTTGAGAATAAAAAATTCCGTCTCAATCCCTAAATTGAAGGTAAACCCCATACTGGCAGCTTCTGCCAGAACTCGCTTAAGAATTCCACGGCTACAGGCTTCAAAAGGCTTTTTCTGCAAATATAGATCACTGGTAAACCAGGCAACCTCTGGGTTCCAGGGCAGAATTGTAACTGAATTGGGATCGGGGTGGGCAGCGACTTCTTCATCATTCACATCCTGGGGCACACCATCGAGTGCTGCTCCAGTAAATAATTCTGACCCCGCCATCATCTGCCCTAGATGAGACAGGGGAACAGATTTTGCTTTGCACATACCGTGAATATCGACAAAGCTGGCAAGGGCATACTTAACACCTTGAGACTCTAGGGATTGTTTGAGGGTTTGCAATTCAGGGGTTAGAGTTTCGGTCATTGTCTCGTTTTTATAAGTCAAATTTGGAAGTTGAGGTTAGTCTTATTAAGGAATACCTGTCTAAATGTTAGATATGGGTAAGATAAAATTAGCATAAATTACCGTTAAAATATACATTTACACGGTAGCATATCATGCTGGATGCTATAGTAGTCCTAAATCAGTCGCAAAATTGATTGAGATCAGAATCCTTGTAGTGCAAGCATCTTTCTGGCGTATGGCGCAAGCAAATCATTTAGGATTGCTATATTAGGTGTTAGGTGTTAGGTTGGGAGGCATTTCCTCCAAAGGTGTTCCCTCCACCAAGGCACGTTTTAGTTGTTCGCTGAGTTCAGCAATGCAGGTTTCTAAAATTTGCTTGCCAAAGCTGATATCCGCTTTGCTGGGAGTTCCAACCGCACCGTATACACTTTCTTTGTTGACGGTGTAGGCAAAGAAGCAACCAGCAGAACGATCCGGTTCATCCACTGCTTTATCTATCTGCACTAGATCGGGACGGAGTGACAACATGATAGAGGTTTCGGCACAATTGGCGTGGAAGTTTGCTGCATCCTGGTGGTAGAACTGATGAATGCTAGGCGCAATTTCCCAGATGGAGCGCAAGGCAATCCGCAAATCTGGGTAGGTATGTCGCACATTCTCTAAACCACAGCGCAGGGGTGCCCAGTTAGTGACGTGACCATTGAGTAACAGCAGGCGATTGAATCCAGCACTATAGACCCACTCGGCAATTTCCAGCACTAGCTGTGCTAGGGTTTCGGGACGCAGAGAAAGAGTCCCTGCCCATTTTTTGGAATGTCCCAAGGAACAGCCGTAAGGAAGGGCAGGCAGCACGGGAATTCCGGTTCTGGCAGAGACACCGTGGGCAACGGCGATCGCAGAAAAGGTATCTACGCCAACTGGTAAATGGAGTCCATGTTGTTCCGTTGCACCGACAGGCAGGATAACCATCGTCATCCCATCCTCCCGCAGCGCAGTAATTTGCTCCCAGGTCAGTTCTTCCCACAGCACGGGCTGTCCGCTCGAAGAGTTGCTCATTGTATCATTAGGGGTTCAGAAGGGCATCCCGGGTGGCGTCGTCGATCCAGGTATTCCTGCATAATTTGGTGGTAGCGCTCCTGCCCAAAGATGCGATAGTGACCGGGATAAACTGTCTCTACTGACAGTTTTTGCAGGCGTTCGTAGGTGGCAATATAGGTGGGGATGTGGCTGCAATGGAGTTCATCGAGCAACTCGCCATCATAAATCACATCGCCAGAGAATAACTCCTGTGCTCGCAAATCATATAACGCGATACAGCCCGGTGAATGTCCCGGTAAATGCAGGACTTCCAAAGCGCGATCGCCCAAATCCAGTACATCCCCTTCCTGCAAAACCTGAGTCGGTTCCGCTCCATGCAGGGTGTACTGCTCAGCCTTAAATTCTGCATGGGGCAGCCGATCAAAATGCTCATCCTGTACCCAGCCTTGTTCTGGAGTGCAGAGGGCTTCGTAGTTGTCTCCCCTTCTCAGCGCTTCTGCTTCTGCGGCATGAATGGCGCAACGCTCGAATTCATTCATCCCACCTGCATGGTCAAAGTGGATATGAGAAGCGATCGCTAGCAGTGGTTTATCGATCAGGGAAGCAATGTACTGGCGCAAGCTGGAAACACCCAAGCCAGTGTCAATTAATACATCTTGAGTCTGACCCTTAATTAACCAAAGATTAGCGCGGTTGTACCAGTAGTAATAAGGTTCTGTAATCAGATACAAATCCTCTCGGATGCGTTTGGTAGAAAACCAACTGTCACACACAGGTTTGTTAAGCATGATTACATTGACTGCACAATCGAATCGTCATAGAAAGTTTCAGCTTTCAAGGGTTGGGAAACAATTTTGAAGTCATAAGCTGCCTTTGCTGTCAGTTCCAAATTGCCAATCAAACTGTTGGGGTTATTTTTATTAAATGCCATCGACTTGTTGCCTTCTAAATCAAAGAGTTTGGCACCGAGTAGTTGCTCTTTTACTTCCTCACCCGTAATTCCCAGTTTTGACCCCGAAATCTTTAGTGCTTCTGCCTCACCAGCATTCAGCAAATCCACGGCTTTATCAACGGCTCGAAAATAAGCTTGCAGGTCTGACTTGCGCGATTGAATCAAGCGATCGTGGGCAACAACAACGTCAGCAATTAAGTTTGTGCCTTTTGTAGAGAAGATGACTTCACCTTCACCCTGCTTGGCAGCTTTGCCCAGGTAAGGCTCGTAACTTACCGCAATATCAACCTTCTTTGCAGCGAAAGCAGCGGCAGCATCAGCGGCTACTAAGTCTTTGATGGCGACATCTTTTTCGGTCAAGCCAGCTTTTTGTAAGTAGGCTTGCAGTAAAACTCTTTCATACAGAACATTTTCACGACCAACAGTTTTACCTTTGGCATCCTGCGGTGATTTAATCCCACGTCCCAAAATGCCATCTGATCCATTCGAGTAGTCAACCAAGTAAATGATCTTTATTGACGGATCTTTGGCTATCATCTGGATTGCATCTCCAGAGGTTAACCAACCTAGATCGACCTTGCCAGCCAAAAATGCGGTTATTTCTTCACTTGAACTTTGGAAAAATAGGTCTTGAACCTTTAAACCTTGTTCCTTGAAGAAATTATTACCCACGGCAACATGATGTCCAGAGAGTCCCACCCAGTTATTTGTAGCGGACACTAATGGCTGGGATTGGGGTGAATTAGTATTGGAAGAATTGGTATTGGGTTGTTGCGAACAGGCAATAGTTAGAACAAGAGAAGCGATCGCTAAACCGAACAAACGAATAAGAGAAGACAACTTCAACATTGATAAATTTATTACTCAATTTAAGGGGCTACAAATAGATGACCATTATACTGTGTGAGCAGCATCACGTAACGTATGAATAATTTGCCGTTTAATCTCCACAAACTTTGAGGAAAGCTTAATATCCAGATCTCGGTGTTCCGGCAGTGAGATCGGAATTTCTAGTTTGATCCGCCCTGGATGAGTATCCATAACGTAGACTCGTTGGGACAGATAAATGGCTTCTTCTACATCATGGGTAATCATTAACACAGTCACATGAGTTTTCTCCCACAACTCCAGTAAAAATTGCTGCATTTGTTCCTTTGTTTGGGCATCCAGTGCCCCAAATGGCTCATCCATTAGCAGTAGGGCAGGCTCATTAGCTAAGGCACGAGCTATCCCTACCCGTTGCTTCATCCCACCGGACAACTGTTTAGGATAGCTATTGGCAAATCGCCACAGCCCCACGACATCCAGAAAATAGCGGACGCGATCGCGCTGTTGGGCTTTGGGCATCTTCTGAAATTGCAAGCCAAAGGCTACATTTTGAGCAACACTCAGCCAAGGATAGAGAGTATAGCCCTGGAAAACCATGCCGCGATCAGAACCTGGTCGTCCAGTGACAAGCTTACCATCTACAAGCACCTGCCCGGAAGATGGAGGAATCAGCCCCGCAATAATATTGAGCAAGGTGGACTTGCCACAACCGGAGGAGCCTACTAAGCAGACCATTTCTCTGGGAAAAATTTGAAAGTTAACCTCTTGCAAGACAGTCAACTTCTGCTTGTCGCGCGTTGCATAGGATTTGCAGACATTCTGTACCTCCAGTTTGGCAATTGAATTGGGGATTAATTCACTAAAAGGATTCTGGTTAACAGCCTGCTCTGGTATGTTCGGAGATATTGAATGAATATTGTGCATTGGAAAAACGCGCCTAAAAGGTTAAGGTAATCGCCCTGATAAAATTTTTGGTTTGCAATCTATAAAACAAAAAAGCCTGGGAAACGTTGCAGCAATCGCTGTAGCGTCTCCCAGGCTCTTGTCCCGCCGTGTAATCCATCAAGTTTCTTAAAATATAAACTTGTGACGCATTGACATTTCTTAAACCAGAGACCAAACTTATGGTTTTGTGAGTTAGCTCCATAGAGATCTTACTACTTTTTATTTTTAAATTTTTCACATATTTTTTAAGCATATCAGCTTTATGAATTGCTTATTGTATTGAAAGTAACTAAATATAGCAATCCTAAATGATTTTCTGTAGGGACACGGCATCTTGAGTGTCCCTACAGATAGATTTTGGGGAAATCACCGCCCGTGATAATGATTTAGGGTAAGGATTCAGGTAACATAACTCCTTGCGGGGCAAAGACTTTAGATCTGTAGATTGATGCTAAATCAATGTCTATTGTCAATAAACTGGGCGAAAGTTTGATTTCTGGTCACTTATTGACAATTAACAGAGCGAGGTAAAAGCCATAATTTAACCCTGAAACCCTTGCTAGATAAGCGTTGGAGCTGTAAGTTTTTAGACCTGAATCCTTACGTAGATTTCTTTGTAAACCAAGTGAAAAGATCCTGTCATGAGGTTTGGCGCTGTAATTACAAAGTGTTCTGTATCCGCGACACAATCAGGGAATGCAATCGCCCAGAAAGTTAGCTCCCTCTGATTCTAGCAATCTCAACAACCGCCATAGCAAGTCGATCGGATCTTTCGGAATCGGACAATTAGCAGCACCGTACTCTTTCCACAGCACTTTCAATTGTTGTAATTCCTCGCCCTCTCGTTGGATTTTGAAATAGTCGTAGAGGAGAAGCCAGAGGAAGGCTTTAGTTGTGAGTAGCTGGCTGACTTGCCTTGCAAGTTCCCCCGGTGTGGGCTTGCGTGGTGTTCTTTCACCGAACCTTTTTTCGCTGTAAGTCCGCCACTGCAGTAGAGGCAAATTAGCTGAGTTTTTCCGCGCACAACCTCAACAATGCCCGTCAGTTAAATTTCTTACGCGATCGCCGGCTGCTGGTGGAATTTGCTCAGTAACAGCCGCTCAAAGTTGATGGGCGATCGCACTCGCATCAATCCACCGCTGCCTTACCTTTGTCAAGGATACCTCGCAAAAATTGGGCAAGCTCGGCAAAGTGCTTTGGGTAATTAGATTTCAAACTGCGAATCTAGCAGTCACACTTCGCTCTCCCAGCATTGGTCGTACCTGCAATTCTCGTGAAGTTCCAATTAGAATCTCCAACGAGCGAGCCTTTATTGGATTACAACCGATAGCTTATTTCGCATACATAGCGATCTAATGTTCGTGGTCAGCGGTTGCCGAGAACTTTGCATCCAACCCAAGTGGCTTCAGTCAATCCGCTGCACCAGAAAGTTATATTTCTTTTGATGCTATCGCCTGAACTACGGCACCAATGCCAGTGTGATAAATACCTTCTACTACATCACGCTCAAGCTCAATTAGATGCTTAAACTTTAAGCCAGCCAACTCAAGGCTTAAAGATTCTTTAGATTGCATCACATCTACTGAGTTTCCGCCGCCAGTACCGTACTTCAACTGAGCGGGTGTATAAGCCTCAAGCAGAAAAACACCGTTTTGCTTTAACCCTGCTTCCACTTTTTTATGAAGTTGTTTTCTGATTGAAGAGGGCAATGGACAAAATATAGATACAATTCCGTCCCATTGATTCTCGCCTAAATCATAATCTGCTAAATTAGCATGAATAAACTCAACAACCACCCCGTTATCCTCTGCCAGCTTTCTGGCCTTATTCAAACCAACTAGAGAGGCATCTACAGCGGTTACAGAGTAACCCTGTTTCGCAAGGAAAACGGCATTCCGCCCTTCTCCTTCGGCCACGCTCAGAACTTTACCTTTTGGAATACTGCTGACGTTTGCTTCCAAAAACTCGTTCGGGTTTGTGCCGTATGCGTACTCTTGGGCACTGTATCTTTCATCCCACATCTGTTTTCTCCAATTGTTGCTGTTGGCACATTTAATGCCAAAAAAATATAACTGTGTATTCAACCGCAGATATGCTGGATAATACCCTTACCTTCCAGGATTATCCATCAGATCGGTTAGATAACATCCTAGTTTTAAGGAATTAAACAGAAACGAAAGCAGGTTAAGTCCGGGTTTTTGGGTGTTATCCGTGACTTTTGCTGGATACCATCCCCTATATCGGTCTTATCCAACATTAACCTAATGTCACAATCACCGCTCTGATGCAGCTTTGCCGCTTGCTGGAGGCGGAGCCTTCGCAGAACAGGAACGAGTGCAATTGCCCGTTGCCCTAGGTTGAGTTGAGCTTGCCACGTCAAGGCTTGTGAATCAGGGTAACGTGAAACCAAACATGGCTCGATGGGGCGATCGCACCGGGGTTGAGGAGGAGAAGCATTTATGAGTATCGGGTTTTATCCTTCAACCCAACGTGCAAGATTGGGCATCGCATTAAGTTGAAGGATACAATGCCATCACTTGCATTAGATTTCCAACTATAAATCTAGGAGTCACACTTCACTCTCCAAGCATTAGTCTTATGTGCAATCTCTCTTCAGTTCTAATTAGAACCGCTATAAATAGGGCTCCGAACAGGACTCTACTGCTCTTTTTACCGCTCGGCCTGTTCACGTGTTAATAACAAAGCTTTTTGGATGGCTGCTTTTCCTTCTTCCGTTCTGTCTACAGCATTGAGTACAAATCCCAGGTTATAGTAAGCTGCCGCATAGCTTGGATCGAGTTCGATCGCTTCTTCAAATGCTGTAATTGCTGCATCAAATCGACCTTGATTACCCAGTATTTGTCCGAGGTATTGATATACAACAACCGAATTGGGTGCCAGTTCTGTGGTGCGCTGAAGTACGCTGATAGCATCTTCGTATCTGCCCTGCTTATTCAAAGCAATACCTAAATGGTAATGTGCAGCAGCAGATTGAGGAGCAACTTGAATTGCCTGTTGAAAATTAGTAATTGCCTCGCCGTATCTCTCTAGATTTACAAGTACCATACCAAGACCAACAAAAGCCTGTGGTTGGCTCGAATCAATCTCGATCGCTTTTCGATAGACTGTCATAGCCTCGGAAAATCTTTGCCGCTCGGCTAGTGTGGCAGCCATATTCAGGTAAGCTGCTGAATAATTAGGTGCAATCCTAATAGCGTTTTGGTAGGCCCAGATAGCTTTTTCACCTTGACCTTGATAATCCAAAGCCATTCCTAGCTTGAGGTAGACATACGCATTATCAGGATCGTGCTTCAGAAAACGCCTCCATATTGACTCAGCCTCAACATATTCACCAGCTTGCTGTGCTAAATCTCCGGCTTGAAATAGTTTTTCCAAATCCATAAATTTTCTCCCCCATGCAAAAGACGAATAACAGCATCAAGGTGGTGAGTCGTAGGGTTCAATTTGCATTCCCAGATGAACTCCTGTTAACTCTGCAAGCTTTATCGACTATACTACAATACTCTACAATGTCTGATAGCTTGGCTTTGAATGCTTACAGATTTAAGCTACTTTCGCTGATTAACTAACAATGACCCCTGTTGAGGAGGGTTTGATGAGCAAAACAGGATTAGGTATTCAAGAATTACTGTATTGTGAGCGATCGCAAATTCTAGCAATTGCCCAAAAACACGGAGCCTACAACGTGCGCGTATTCGGTTCGGTAGCGCGGGGCGAAGCGACCCCAGAAAGCGATATTGATTTGTTAGTGGATTACGATTTAGAGAAAATCACGCCTTGGTTTCCAGGTGGACTATTGCTCGATTTGGAACAACTACTCAATCGCAAGGTTGATATCGCCACAGTGGATATGCTCAAAGAACGGATTCGCGAGCGCGTTTTGCAGGAGGCTGTACCATTATGAGGCGAGAAGCGGAACGGCTGCAAGATATATTAGATGCAATAACCGCAATTGAACGATATGCAAGCCTTGGCAGGCAGGAATTTGACAACCAAGAATTAATTCAGATTTGGATTGTTCATCACCTGCAAATTATTGGAGAAGCAACAAATGCGTTATCGTCCGAGCTAACTAGCCGATATTCGTCCGTGCCTTGGGCGCAAATTGTAGCGTTTAGGAATCTTGTGGTACACGAATATTTCCGAGTCTCGTTAAACCTAGTTTGGGCGATCGTACAAAATAATTTACCTCCGCTGAAGGTAACAGTAGAACAGATTTTAGAGGAGTTGCTAGATACGTGAGTTCAGGACTATTATTTGGAACGATCGCTCTTTGGGTGTTTTGCCGTTCAAGCTCCTATTAATTTCCTCACTCCTTCAAGATAGAAAAGCCTGAGACGTTCGCCCAAAGCAGTAAAGTCAGGTTCGCTGTTTAAAGGAGTCCTTAATAGTTCAACTTGCTTTCTCTATTTTTAGCTGATTGATAGAGTGCGGTAGCGATGCGGGCCGACTACACTTAAATTCACACGCTTATTGGTGGAGTAAAAAGGCGATGGTTGTTCGCATCGGTACTTCAGGTTGGAGTTACGACCATTGGGAAGGTGTGCTCTACCCCCACCAGCTACCGCCTCGCTCCCGACTCGATTGCTACATCCAGCACTATCAAACCGTCGAAGTTAACAGCACCTACTACCGCTGGCCGCCAAACGCTACCTTCGCTAACTGGCAGCAGCGCCTCCCCCCAGGATTTCTGATGACGGGGTGAAATGAGCAGTCGAACAGAAACTTATGCTAAGGAATTGATTAGCCGTTTTGAATGCTGCGCTCGCTTCTTATAAACCTGTACCAATTGAGCTGTCTGAAATTTAAAAGCCTCAAATTCTTACTGTGCCGTACAAAAAAGCTGTACCAAAAAACCTATGCTCTAATTGGTACAGTTTAATTTTCAATTCTTTAAGTTTTTAAGAGACAAAAAGAGTGATTCCCAGAATGCTTATCCAGTAAAGCTTTCAGCCTTAACGTAAGTTTCTGTACGGCTGCTCATTTACCCCCGGTGAGTGCTGTGAGACACAGAAAACCCGCCAGAGTTAAGTATGATGCTACAGATACTCTAGTGAGCATTAGCTCGACAACGGGACAAATACAAACCATAAAAAGGAAAAACTCTCATGGATGAGCAAAACTTGAAGCCCCAAGCGGAAGAAGCCGTCAACCCTAGCACTACCGAAGAATTGCCGGACATACTGTCTCAAGAAGTCGTGCAACTACATGGAGACTCAGCAAATTCTAATGCTGTTTCCGGTGATTTCTACAAAGATATTGGGCGGAAATTTAATCAAGACGCTAAACGAAGCAAGGGGGGTAAAGCACCACCCTTACCAAACTTACCAGGAAGTTCAGGTTCATTTGGTCACTCTACCAATGTCTCTTAATTTCTTAAAAACTGCCTTTCCTCCTGTCTAGGAGCTTGATTTTCCCGCCATGAACTGTTCCGCAATTTCCCTTACAGGTGGGGGGTTTCTCATAGTAAATATATGACAACGGTTACAAGCACTAAGTGGGGAAATATCCGTTTCTGAATCGTAAAATCCGAAATAATGAAAAACCCGCCAGATTAGGAGTCTAGCGGGTTTTATCTAGTGTTTTTCTTTGCTTTGATAGTTTCTTTGATACTTTCTCCTACAATTCATCCAATTCCTCTATATTTTTAAGTGAATTTTCTATATGAATTAACCCTTTATTTGTAATTGAAACAGCAGTGTATCCACTCATCCCAATTAGACCTTTAATAGAAAATATTTCACTAATAAAACCTTGGTCTAGTAAAACCTTTAAAATATTATACAATTCCTCATTTTGAATATCTTGAATTTTAGTGTACTTTGTAATGTCTGAATTACTGATATTATGTCTACCTTCTTTTGTTAAGTCGTAAAGAGTATATAAGACGTGTAAAGGTTTATCTATAGTATACATAGTTTGAACAGATGCTAGAGGTAGAGATTTATAAAACATTTTGTTACCTCGGTTGATTGTAATACTTTTGTAAGCTATTTTTTAACCTAACACATAAAGTGTTTACATACCACACTATCGATTCTGTAAGGATTTCAAGCTCTAGGCGGGGAAATGTCGCTTTCCAACAAGCTAAATTCTGGTCACAATGAAATAAATGTTACTGAGAGGTAAACGACATGAGCCGAGAGGAAGCAGTGCGACGAATTGAGCAGGTTGCTGATGAAAATTTGACTGAATTAAATTTATCGGGCTTGCAGTTGCAAGAAGTACCACCGGAAATTGTCAAGTGTACGCATCTGACACGGCTTAATCTCAGCCAGAATCAGATTACCTCCATCCCAGAGGCGATCGGGCAACTGTCAAATCTGATAGGGCTTGACCTTAATGACAATCAGATTACAGCTATCCCAGAAGCCATCGGCAAACTGTCAAATCTGACAGGGCTTTACCTCTGGAGCAATCAGATTACGGTCATCCCAGATGTGATCGGGCAACTGTCGAATCTGGCAAAGCTTGACCTAACTAACAATCAGATTACAGCCATCCCAGACGGGATCGGGCAACTGTCGAATCTGACAGAGTTTGACCTTAATGACAATCAGATTGCAGCCATCCCAGATACGATCGGCAAACTCTCGAATTTGACATGGCTTGACCTCAGTGAGAATCAGATTACAGCCATCCCAGATGCGATCGGGCACCTGTTGAATCTGACAGGGCTTTACTTCTGGAGCAATCAGATTACTGAAATTCCAGAAGCCATCGGCAAACTGTCGAATCTGACAGTGCTTTCCTTCAGTGACAATCAGATTACAGCCATCCCAGAGGCGCTTGGCAAACTGTCGAATTTGACAGGGCTTGGCCTCAATGACAATCAGATTACAGCCATTCCAAAGGCACTCGGGCAATTGTCGAATCTGACAGAGCTTTGGCTTGGTGGCAATGAGATTACCTCCATCCCAGAGGCGCTCGGTCAATTGCCAAATCTAAAAATACATGAATAGGCTGAGGGAACTGTAACAGTTTCCAGCTCTAAATGGAGAAATTAGATTATCCCCGCCTATAACAAGGTTTTGGAGCAAGTTGGAAATTACCCTTTCCCCCTGTCTAAACCCCTAGCGAAATTTTTTCGACGGGCTGTTAAGTCTTTGTCGAAGCAAAAAACATTTAGAAAACCGTCGGAAAAATAGTCGCCACCCTGCCGATTTCTGCGGTGTAAGCACACCCACTGTTAGCAAGTACCGTAAGCGCTTACAAGAAGAAGGGCTTTTGCCAGAAATTCAAGAGCGAACTGACAAGAGCGGCCGCAAACTCAAAACGGGGAATATTGGCACGAAAGCCAATCACAAAGAGAAAATCCTCAAAATTGCCAGTGAGTTAGAGGCGGACGAAATAGAGGAAATTATTGGATTGCTAGAGGCAATGCTCTAAAAACGAAACCCGTTGCGCTTCTTTGAGAGAATAATTACAACTTGTCCACCGCCTCACTGGACAAGTTAAATTAAAGGGCGATCGCGTTCATACAGCGAGCAATGGCTATGGGAAAGCAGCGATTACCCGCTCTGCACGTCGCTGAAAACCCGCTTTCTACAATCATCTTGCAGTGAAGAGCGCGATCGCATCCGACTCAGTAGCCGACAGAACCTTGGGTTCCATCCCGTATAAATCATTCAGCACCGCCTTGACGTTCGGAAATTGAAAATATTCCGTCAGCTTGCCAATGCGATAATTAAAAGCTTTGTAGCGGTGTTTGAAGTACAGCTCCACATTCCCCCGATGTTCCCAAAGTCCCAGCAAATTGACAACCACATCCGAGTAATGCGCTCTCACATCCCGCTGCACCTCGGCGATGCGTTCCTCGATCGATCGAGTAGTAATTCCAATTTTATAAAAGCTGTGCCCATCAGCTTTGACTTCAAGGAAATAGAGCGAATTCACCAGAATCCGACGAAGCTGCGATCGATAAATCAGCAAATCAGCCCGCCGTTCATCCAAACAAGATAACCCCGCAGCTTCAGCAATTTCTACAGAGCCTTCCAACGAAGCCAGCTCCGACAGCAGCAAAGGTTCCTGAACTTGGTTGAACAATGCTAGGGGAAGTGCCCCTACTGGGATTTTACCCAAGTCGGTAAACTGATAACAGCGATCGCCCGACGACTCCACCAATCCTTTCAACTGCCACCGAAAGCTTACCAAGTCTTTGGGAATAGCATAATCCTGTGCGCCGTACTCTTTCCACAGCACCTTCAACTGTTCCAATTCCTCACCCTTTAACTGGATGGTGAAGTTGTCATAGAGGGGCAGCGCGGGGAAAGCTTTGGTTTTAATCCGCTGTGACACGGGCTTGCAAGTTTCCTCAGTGTGCGCGAAGTGATGTTCTTTCACTTTCCCCTTTTTCGCTGTCAATCCGCCACCGCAGTAGAGACAAGTTAGCTGAGTTTTTCCCCGCGACACTTCATCAATGCTCGTCAGTTCGCCACTGGGAGCAACACCAAATTTAAGCCACATAGTCAAAAGTTCTCCTAAAAGCAGGTTTTCGTAGATGCACCTGCTCCACACGATCGAGAATTGTAACAAATCCAGGGGTTAGGGCTTCTGCCTTGGGAAAGAAAGCGATCGGCATTCGATGCTCTTGATGCGCGACTTTAATCCTTGCGTTCCAAATCTAAAATCTCAAATCTAAAATCTCAAATTGCCCGTCACCAATCGGGAATTTCTTGGGCCGCGTCGTCGGATGGGGCTTGCGGGTGTTGGTGAGGGGGCAACGGATTTTCTGGCGTTGGGGGAGCTAAATCAGGATATGGGTGTTTCCTGACGTAGGAAAGGGTAGAGAGCGCAGAGACGGCTCCCCTTACTTGGTCGGGCCGCACTTCTAAGTATTTTTGCAACTGTTCGAGGTTGCGGTGGCCGCTGATTTCTTGAATGATCCGCAATGGAATCCCCGCGTTGCTCATCTGAGTGAGTGCCGACCTTCTGAGGCTGTGGGTGGAAGCGCCGATGATGCCAACTTTTTCGCAAGCTTCTTGAAATAGATGAGAGGCAGCTTCCGGGTTTGCGTGTTTCCAGCGGTGATTGAGGTGGCGGCTGGGGAATAGGTAGGGGTGTTCGGGATGTTTGTAGGTTTCTAACAGCAGCCTCAACTCTTGAATGATCGGGATAGTGCGGGTGCCGAGCTTGCCTTTGGTGTTGCCTTTGCGGATAATCATTTCTGAGCGGATGGCATTCGCCGGGGTGAAAACGTCGATGACTTTCAAGCTGCACGCTTCGGCAATGCGGCAGGCGGTGTACAGACAAATTCCGAAGAGGGCGCGATCTCGGTCGCTCTGCAAACCGTCGTTGAACAAGAGTTCGATTTCCTCTTGAGTGAATATCTTGGCCTGCCCGTGTCCCTCTATTTTCATCTTGGTGTATACCCGACCCGACGCTCCAAAGTCTTGCATACTTACTGCATTACTGCATCGGTTGGGGGTATTTCTTAACACGATGGCTGAGGGTGAGCGTCATAAATTAGCCCAAGTGCAGCTAACGCAGTAAAGGTGCAAAGGTCACATTTATCGGAGCAATTAGCTTAACAAAAGTAGTAGGATTAAGGATACTAAATGGGTTGATGCACTGCTAAAATTGGTTGACAAACTGCTGTTACTGTTCTCTATCCAAATTGTTCTCAAAACTCAACTCAATTATGTACTAGCAAAACGTCTATATACCCTGCGATAACGGAATTTCCAAAACAAACTCAGCTCCCCGCTTCGGTGCTGAAATGCACGTTAGCTTGCCGCCGTGTTTTTGTACGATAATTGAGTGCGAAACAGACAAGCCCAGACCAGTCCCCGAACCTACAGGCTTAGTTGTAAAAAAGGGATCGAATACCCGAACGCGGACTGATTCACTCATTCCAAGTCCGTTGTCCGCAATTGAAACGATCGCGCTAGTGCCTTTTACCTCTGTGCGAATCCGAATCGCAGGCGTTGGACACTGCTGGTTATCCAACTGTACCAGTGCGTCGATCGCATTCCCTAGAATATTCATAAACACCTGATTGAGTTCTCCAGCAAAACACTCGACTAAAGGCAAGTTCCCGTATTCTTTAACAACTTGAATTTCTCTGCCCGCAATGCCGACCGGCTTGCCGCTATCCTCCCCATCCCCCGGTGGTTCCGCAGGGTGCAGGCGGTGCTGCAAAATCAGCAGCGTGCTCTCAATCCCTTCGTGAATGTCAACCCGCTTCATCTCGCTCTCAGAAAGACGCGAAAAATTCCGCAAGCCTATCACAATATTGCGGATGCGCTCAGCTCCAACATTCATCGACTTCAGAATTTGCGGCAAGTCTTGTTTAAGGAAATCCAGTTCAATTTCCTCTGTGACTGCTGCCAAATCTGGAGTAACATTGGGGTATGTTTGCTGGTAGGTATCGATCAGTTTCAACAAATTTTGCATATATTGAGTTGTGTAAGTAAGATTACCGTAAATGAAATTAATCGGATTATTAATTTCGTGAGCAATTCCTGCCACTAACTGTCCCAGACTGGACATTTTTTCAGTGTGAATCATTTGAGCTTGAGTTTGTTGTAACTCTCGCAGAGCAATTTCTAGCTGAATTGCTTGTTCTTTCAACTGCATTTCTGACTGCCTCAAAGCTGATTCGATAGAGATTCGCTCGCGAATTTCTTGTTGTAAGAGCGCGTTTTTTTCTGTAACTTCCCGCGTTCTCTCTTGCACTTTAACCTCTAAAGTCTCGCTGTACTCCTGCAACTTTTCATTAGCAGCAGACAAATTCTTATAGAGAAAAGCGTTTTCTAAAGAAATTGCAGCCTGAGTAGAAAGAATCTTTAAAACTTCCTGCCGTTCTTCTGTAAAAGCACCTGTTGCCAGATTATTCTCTAAATAAAGCAGAGCGATTAAACTGCCTCTATTAATGAGAGGAACACATAAAATAGACAGGGGATGATTTTTGACAATGTAGATATCATTTTTGAATAATTCATCCTTCCCAGCATCATTTAAAACAACATCTTTTTTCGTTCTAGCTACATAATTTATTACAGAGACTGGCAAATCCTGGCTGAAAACGATTGGAAGCGACTGCTGCACTATTATGCGATCTTGTTCAATATAGCCAGACGCTTCTATTAGCAAATCACCATCTTTTGCTAAAATCAAAATACCACTTTGTGCGCCAGCGTTCTCCATCACAATTTTGAGCAATTTTTCTAGCAATTTACTCAAAACAACTTCGCTTGCTAAAACTTGCGAAGCCTTCATTACTGTTGCTAAATCGAGGAAAGAGTTACCTGTTGTACTATTTGTAGCTGTTGTTGTGGTAGAGAGAGTTCCCTCTATGCTGGTGTTCCCAGCAGCAGATATCAAAGAAAGAAGCTGGGGATATCTTGACTCCAAATCTGCAACCTTAGTCTTCGCTCCCCACCGAGCGTAGCCGTAGTATGCTGATGCCATGTAAGTCTGACCGATCTCCTCTCTTGAAGCCCCTAAATAAAATTCAGCCGCCAGTTCGTAAGCTAAAGCTTCCTCCTGAACGTACCCCTGTTTTTTAGCTCCCGCGATAGCGAGATCGTAATACTCCATCGCTTCCCAATTTTGCCCTTTCACCCGCGCTATTTCTGCCTCTACTAACTCGTATCTGTGCTGGTTGTTTTCTGGTGCATGGTACGCCCACAGCTTCATTCTTTCTTGATTTGACTCAACATTAACCAAGTATTGCTGCTGTTCGTTGCAAGAACTGATATCGCCCTGAGAATCAGAATACTCAGCCAAAAGAGCCAGAGAATAATAAAAATTGTGTTGCGGAACTGTTACAAATCCTATCGCCCCATCTAAATATGTTTCTGCTTGCCTAGCACTAGCAATTGAAAGATTATATTGTCTAAATAAATAATAAATAATTGCTTTAGCAAAATAGGTATGAAAAATCGATAATTTATTATGATTTTTCTCTAAAACAGGTAGCATCTCTTCTTCATTAAAACTCTCACCAATTAACTTGTATTTATCTGCTGAATGTCCCAGCAAATTCAATACCATTTGTCGCCATACTTTAATATAATAAAGTGAAAAATCTTGCTTATTTTTTTTTGTAAAGTCAATAAATTGTGCCTGCCTATTAGCCACATTTTTCAACTCTTCTCCCAGAAAAAGAGGGTAAGTTGAATAATTGCAAGCACAATAACAGGCGTGTTCTATATCTCCAGTTTCTAATCCGCTTTCTATCCCCTCCCAGAAAGGCTCTAAAGATTCTCTAGCGTGTTCTTTCCAATGTCTGACAAAGATATTAAATAATGCGAAAACTTTGGCTTTTAGTTTTTTAGTTTTAAAATTTTCCAATAGTTTAATTGAAAGTTTCCCAGAGCGATAACCTAAATCTATATCGCCCAATACGCTACACAAAAGCAGTCCGTAATAACCATAAGCAAAACTGGCAATTTCTGAGTTGCCATATTCAACACATAGACTTACCATTGTCAAAATTGTGAAAATTAGCAAAGGTGGATTCGCAATATAAGCAGGAGCGCACAGATTCATCATGATTCGTAGTGCTGCCAATTTATAATTATCAGTCATTTGTGGGAGTTTTTCTAAATCTTCAATTTGTCTATCTCCCATAATAGTTTTTGTTTGGATGAGGGCTGTACCAATATTATTTTGAGTCGGCTGTTGAGGTAGCCTAATTTCCAGTATCTCTAAAACTTTTAGGGCTGTATCTATTGCCAACTGCATTTGATTTTGAGCTATGTAAAATAGCATTTGTAACTCGTAAATTTGAATCTTTTCTAAAATGAGAGTAGCATTAACCAGGACAATCTCAGAGAGCGCTCGCGCCCGCTCGAAATTAGTCGTTAAGTATGCCACTTCTACTGTTTCTACATATAGAGTCAGGGTTAAGTCATACTGACTCTGCCAGCTATTAGCAGCGAGGAGTTCCAAACCCATATTCAGATACTTAACAGCCGATTCATAGGCAGTCGCTGCCTTTGCTTTCTGAGCAGCAATTAGATTTAGGAAAGCTAGTTCATCTTTTTCTACTTGCTCAACAACTAAATCAGCACCAAAATTAAGTTGATTGACTAAAGCAAAAATATTTTCTTTTCTGTCTTCAGGAGTGGTATTTTGCAACAGTAGTTTGCCAATACTCAGATGAGTGACTTTTTTCTCGGATTCGGGGATTAAAGAATAAGCGGCTTGCTGGACGCGATCGTGCAAAAACTTATAGTCAACTCTAGCATCACGAAGCATAAGTTCGTCTAGTTCCTCCTGCCCGAAAATTAGAGGAATTTTGTAGTTTTCACTCAAGGGTAAAATTAGACCAGCATGAAGTGATGCCCACAACTGAGAAGCAGTAACTAATTCTGATTCTTCATTAACAATTGCTAAAACGTTTAAATTAAAAGTGCTGCCTATACAAGCAGCCAATTTTAAGACTTTTTGGGTTGATACTGGTAGTTTTTGAATATTTTTTGCGATCAGTTCAACGATATTGTAATCGACAATGCCAATGCTTTGAATTTCTTCGATGTCCCACTGCCAAATACCGATGAAAGTATCGTAGGTTAGTAGATTTTCAGAATACAGGACTTTCAACAGTTGAGTCAAGAAGAAGGGATTGCCTTGGGTTTTATTGAAAAGTAGTTCGGAGAAGGATTTTATACGGTTTGTGTCTGGAGATTCATTGAGCGTGTCTGCAATTAGCTGCCTAACATGGTTTAGCTGTAAAGGTTTAACAGTAATATTATTGATGGCAGCCCCACTTTCTCGAATTTTTTCTAATGTCTGAATCAAGGGATGAGCTGGATTGACTTCGTTATCTCGATAAGCTCCGATCGTTAACAGGTATTGGCTATCGCGATCACTCATCAACATTTGGATTAGTTTGAGCGATGCAGAATCAGCCCACTGCAAGTCGTCAAGGAAGAGAACGAGGGGATGAGAAGGTTGACAAAAGACTCTGAAGAACTGTTGAAAAACGCGATTAAAGCGGTTTTGAGATTCAGACGAACTCAGTTGTGGCACTTCTGGCTGAGGACCGACAATCAGTTCAACTTCGGGAATAACATCAATAATTAGAGAACCATTTTGACCCAATGCAGTTAAAAGTTTCTCTCTCCAAACAGCTATTTTTTCAGAGTTTTCGGTTAATAGTTGTCGCATTAGTGACTGAAAAGCTTCAATTAATGAAGCGTAAGGAATATTGCGATTAAACTGGTCAAATTTACCAGCAATAAAATATCCGCACTTAGTAACAATAGGTTTGTGAATTTCATTCACTAAACAAGATTTACCTATCCCTGAAGAACCGCTGACCAGCATCATTTCGGCGGTACCGAGACTGGTTCGTTCAAACGCTTCCATTAATACAACTACCTCTTCTTCCCTACCGTAGAGTTTCTGCGGAATTAGCAGTTGATTGGATAAATCTTTAGCTCCTATAATAAAATGTGAAATTGTGCCGCTTTCCTGTAACTGAGCTAGGCAAGTTTCTAGGTCAGCTTTTATTCCCTCAGCAGTTTGATATCGCTCTTCTGCGTTTTTGGCTAATAATTTGAGTGTAATATCAGAAATAGCTTTGGGAATTTCTGGATTTAAGTGAATCGGCGCAACTGGTTGTTTTGCTAAATGGCAGTGAACCAATTCCATTGGATCAGTGGCTGCAAAAGGTAGGGAACCTGTCAGCATTTCATAAAAGGTTGCACCCAAAGAGTAAAAGTCGGTGCGATAGTCAATCGACCGATTCATCCTGCCAGTTTGCTCTGGGGATATATAGGCTAATGTGCCTTCCAGACAATTAGGATTGTTAATTGTTTGGTTTTCTCTGTCCAGGCGAGAAGAAATGCTAAAATCGGTAATTTTAACCACCCCAGTTGCGGGATTGATAATAATATTTCTCGGTTTAATATCTTTATGAATAATCTGCTGTTGGTGCAGTTGCCCTAAAGTTTCTGCTAACTGAATTGCTATTTTAAGAAAGCTGATTATATCGTTTTTTAGTTCGCCAAAAATGTAATTCAAAGATTGGCCACCAAAATCTTCCATGATTAAGGCAAAGCTATTCCGATATCTTTCCAATTCCAAGCAATTAACAACTCCTGAAATGTTCAGGTTCTTGGTAATTTCATATTGAAACTTTAAATTAGCAACATCAATAGGATGGGGATACTCTGAGTTGAGCAACTTAACAATAACAGGCTGTTGGTTCTGAACATTCAGCCCTCGATACACAACTGTTTTGATTCCTTCATTTATTTTTTTTAAATTTGTATATCTCAGAAGACTTAGCATAATTGTTGAATTTTTTAGCGAACTTAATTAAGTATTTATGAGATCGGACATCCCAAAACCAAGACAGACAAGAGTTTGATTGTTTCTTGAGATGCAATTTAAATGCTGAGCAGGCTTACACCCTGACACAGTTTTCAGAACCAGGAATCCCGCTCACCGATAATTTTTTTTGCATACTCAATCCCAAAAATTTGTGTCAAAATAGCACGAGCAGCCTGCATAGCTGACATAACGGTTGCTTCGACACAGCCTGAATTGTAACCGTTGTCGATCCAGTCACCCGTCAAGTAGAGGTTATCGAAGCCAGATTCATCGGTTTTGAGCCGATATTTTGTACTTCCGGGGACAGAAAGCACGTAACGCTCTGAAGGGTCGATGTTGACTCGCCAGTATTGAGAGTAGAAACGCTTCTGTCCCGGCTGGTTTTTTAGATCGACAAGCAAATCCCAATTCAACCCTTGAGGATTTTCTGGAGTGGTAGCTTTAGGCCATAAGTTACCGATTTGGTTTTCGAGGAAGTTGATAGCCTGTTGTTCTACTTTCTCCTGTTCCCTTTTGGGGAAATCGCGATCGCTGCTAGGAGGAATTCCTGAGTCTGCTATTACGCCTGTAAAATAAGCAAGATTGTAGGGATAATGTTCGGAAGGCCAATTTTCGCGCTGGATCAAATCGCTCATATCGGCATAAGTATCGAGGGGTTCTACATAAGAACCTACCACAGGACTGCCCCCAATCCATCCCAACTGCTGTAAATTAGATTTAAGCCACAACTGACCGCCTTGAGTGGGAACTGTCTCGATTTGATTCACCATCAACGCCCATTTTTGATGAGCCGGATTTTTTTCAGCATTAATCAAATCGCCGCAGATAAAGGGTAAAGCTCCTAGAGAAATGCCGAGAATTACCAAGTCAAAATCTTCTCCAACATTCAGAGTGACTGGGGTTTCATTATCTTGCCACGGAGTCCAAAAAGACTCCAAATTTACCTGCTGTTGCTGGAGTTCTTCACCTTCTACAATTTGCTCGTAGAGGGGTTTGCTCGGCCAGCAGAGGAGCCTCTTAACTTTAATCAGAGGCTCGTATTCCCGAGCCGGTTCTTTGAGATTCACCTGCCGTCCCAAAGAAATGCTAGCGATCGACTGCTGCGAATCGTCAAGGTGCAACTGTTTCACGCGGTGGAAAAACTCAAATTTGACACCACGACGTTTCAGCACTTTATAAAGCGGGGCGAAAATCGTATCTCCCATACCAGCTTGCATTTTCCACATAATCGCCCCGTTGTACTGGAAAATTACGGTTGTTAGGATACGGATTGCTGTTCCTGCTGCTAGTCTGGGCTGATGAACGTTCCCCCCAGGAAAGGCATAAACAAGGTCATACAAAACGCGGATAAATGCTGAATTGATGCTAGTTTCCCCGGCCCCGTGTTTTTGCAGCCACTCCCTATAATCATATTCGTCTAAAGAGTCTAAAGAACCCGAATAAATTACTTCATCAACAAATAATCCCCGAATGTTGGCAAATGCTAAATCTAACAAAACTAAAATCCGAAATGTATCGTCATCTTGCTCAAGTTCTGACTCGATAGAGCTTCTCAAGCGCTGCATAAATTGCTCTAAAAGCTTAAGAATGATCCTGTGGTGTTCGGAGCGGTGAGTGCGGGTATCGTCCGGCATGGATTTGGCTAACTTGTAGGCCAGAGCGAGAAATGTTCCTTCTGATGTTAAATCAATAGTGTCTAAGGTAGTTCCTATCTGTTTCATAGCATTTTCCAACCACTGACACCAGCGGGCTGGTTCTTTGAGAAGTAACTGCACCAGTTGGTCGGGAAGGTGAAGCGGTGCGATTTCTGAGGTGAGTTTAAGAGTTTCCCCGCCAATATCTATCTGTTTGGCAAGAAGTTCTAACCAGTTCGGGATTGGCTGATTGCTGGATAATCTGTTAACTGAACACTGAGATTTTAAAGAGTTTGAACCTTCAAATCCATCGTGCATCAATTTGAGCAGGGAGCAGATATGCTCCCACATCGAGAAATAGCCCCCTCCTTCCCAAGGAAGCAATTTATTCGTGGGAAAGTTGAAAGGCCACTGAACCCAGCGACCATTGATATATTCTTCGAGAACTATCAGGCTGTGCGGCTTGAAGGCATCTTCTATACTCAAAAACGGGCCGTCTTCTCCTAATTCGTCGTAGCACTGTTTCATCAATCGAAAAGCATTCTCGTAGAATCCAAAAAAAATGTGCAATCCATGTTCTTCTATTCGGTAGGTTGGTTCGTGGTAAGGCGGGTTAGACTCCACGCTGCGTCCTGATGCGCCTTTACCTCCCAGACGCCAGCCCTGTTGGTACACAGTAATATCGTAGAGAGCGTTCCATCCCGGCTGGCTGGTGAGTTCAAATGCAGCAGTTATGGAGGCGATTCCTCCTCCCAAAATGGCAATTTTTTTGAGTTTCGATGTTTCAGGCATTTATCGATTGAGTAGAGAATCTACTTTCAAAAGTATATTTTTAACTGCGCTTCATCCCGGGCTTTTTAGCCGGGGTTTTCATGGATTCGCGCTATAATTTGACTGAAATGAAAGTTAATTTAAGAAGGCGCTTTCCAAACTGTAGTACCATTTTCGACGGTGAAGTTGAAGTTGATCCAGAAAGACAGCTTGACGGGCAATCGAACTGATTCTCCTGGTTTTGTACCACGTGGGCGTAACCCCAAATCGTTAACTATGGGGTGGCTGGCATAATCGTACAGTGTGACCTCAAACTGATCGCCTAAAGAACCGAAGCTCAGGATGCGTCCGCTGTGATATTTGTACATTTTCATCAAATTTTCGACGATCGCTTGATAGCAAGCTCGGCTACCATCTTCTGCATCGCGGAATTGTTTGAGAAATACGACTGGAACTGCTGTATGAGTTAGGTAGTCAAAAATATTGAGTGGCAAACTAAAACCAGGAATCTCGATCCTACCATTGTTGTCAAAAAGTAGCTCTAAAATTTCATTGACTAATTCTTGTGGGGTATCCCAAGTCTTGTTAGGTTTAAAAGATACCTCCTTACCAACTCTGCAAACTTCTATCAACCTTTCATCTTGGGCTTGAATGTCCGGTATAAAATGTTTCCATAAAAGCGTCTCTAAAGTGAATAAATCAGGTGGCTGCGGGGGTTTGGGAATTTGAAAAGAACCCAGTTGTTTTGAAATACCGTAAACCTCGCGCCCTGAAATTAAAACTGGTGAGTTATTGACAAAAACGTAAGGCATGAACCAAGCTAGCCGCTCCACTACAAATGCAGGTCCTACTTGTTTTCCGACCATCGTCAATATCCAAAAAACTACCTCTTCTTCAAGAACATATCCCTTTTCGCTGTCTGGTTTGTTTGTGGAACTGAGCGAATCCATCGTTCCGAAAGTAAGGACAACATAGTGCATGGCAGGGCGATACTCAACTTCTCCTTTAGCTGGCTGGTTGAGATATGTGTCGCATACTGCTTGTAGCTTATGCAAAGAACCTTCTAAGATAAATCCATAGAGGTTTGTACCTTTGATGTCGTAGGGTTGAAGAAAACACTGCTCGCCAGCTCGTTCAATGTATTGTGGCGGTTTTAAATGGTGACTGCCGCCCGATAAAAATGTCTCGCCAAATTTATGTGCTTCTTGTTCTATGCTTTCGCCTCTAGCAGCAAGGTCTAGGAGTAGTTGCTCTGGCGATCGCGGCGGTTTTGCGAGGATGTCTGCTAATTTTTGCGGGTTATTGAGCAGTTCCGCGATCGCGCTGCTTGCTCCTAGTGCGGTGCGAAAGCCTGTTTGCAGAAGTTGAGCGGCGCTGTTAACATTCATTGCTTCATAACCTCATCGTGAGTTAGCTTGCAAACTTTTTATATTTCAGTCATATCACATACCGCTCTGTTCGATCTGAATTAACGCCTATTTTCTCAATCACAAACTCTTTATCGAGCGATCTAGAAAGCAAACTGAGTTCACGGCCCACCTATACTTCATGTAACCGTTGGGGTGATCCATGTGGTGTATATCTGACCCGACAGCGGAGTCGGTCAAACTTGCTGCATTACTTCACTGGTAGGCGGAGATGGAGTGATCGCGGCGGTTGGGGGCGATCGTCAGAAACTAGCAGACCGTTGCCAACTCGGTAATGAGCGTTTTCCAGTGTTAGAAAGGATGGAAATTGAAGAGATCGCTCCTGTGACTTGTTCTGGCCGGCACCTCTTTCGTAGCGCTGCAACTGTTCTGGCGTTGCGGTGGCCACTGATTTCTTGAATGATCCGCAGCGGAATCCCGGCGTTGCTCATCTGGGTGAGAGCCGTTCTCCTAAAACTGTGGGTGGAGGCTCCTTCGATGCCGGCGCGATCGAACGCTTCTCTCAAAATCCGATCCGCTGAGTTGGGGTGCAGATGCTTCCAATGATGGTTCGGGTGGCGGCCGGGGAATAAGTAAGTCTGACCCGCGTGGGGTTTCCAAGATGTCAAGAGCGATCGCAAATCCTCGATCACCGGAATCGTTCTGGTTTGCAGCTTGCCCTTGGTATTGGCTTTGCGGAAGTTAATCGTAGAACGGACGGTGCCAGAGTTTGTGTAGATAT
Source organism: Microcoleus sp. B4-D4 (assembly GCF_036705185.1). NCBI lineage: Bacteria > Bacillati > Cyanobacteriota > Cyanophyceae > Oscillatoriales > Microcoleaceae > Microcoleus > Microcoleus sp. B4-D4. The sequence continues at coordinate 43,672 of NZ_JAUBTX010000046.1, forward strand.
CCTTGACCATCAGAGAACAAGCTTCGGCAATTCGACAAGCCGTGTAGAGACAAACTCCGAACAGGGTGCGATCGCGTGAGGTTTGCAAACCTTTGTTGAACAAAAGCTCGATTTCCTGTTGCGTGAGTATTTTGGCCTGGCCGTGCCGTTCTATCTTCATCTTGGTGTATACTCGACCCGATACCACAGAGTTTGCCGCAAATACTGCATTGCTGCATCGATCGGGGGGATTTCTTAACGTGGTAGTCCAGGTCTGGATGGCGGGCGTAGAATACACATACAGCTATCACGGCCGCGCTGGATGCGACCGACGGTAATGTGCGGAAAGTTCAGAAACTCAGCAGACACAAAAATTTAAATACCTTGATGGTGTATGCAATAATCGCGGCCCCGACCAAAGAGACATTACCGATTTACTTGATGGGATGAAAGGAGCGAGCGGCGGGGGAAGCGGATGATTCGACGTGAAGGAGCGATCGAAATCTATGATTTTTCCGATGCTAAACACGAAGGAACGTTGGATGCGTAATGATTAATTATTCCCCATGAAGAAACTCAGCATTGACTCTGATAGTGACATCCTCCCCCACCAAATCAAAGATTATGGTGGGGGCTTCCCAAAATCACTTTTGAGATTTCCTGGTTTTTCCCTTGCGGGATTTCGACACTTGCCTAGACTCAGTTGCCTTAATCCCCGGTAGATCGTCTGCACAGGCAGTTTTAATTCCCGTCTGTCCAACGGTATTAATTAGTTTGATTCCTCGGTTTCTGATATTCTGACCTGCTGCTACATCCCTATCCGTCTTGTATCCACAATGAGGACAATCATGGATTCTCACACTCAGGTCTTTTTTGACTTCCCCACCACATTCGGGACACTGTTGAGAAGTCCTCCTTGCATCGACTTCGGAGAAGAACTTTCCACGCTTCCAGCACACATACTTGACAATAGTTCTAAACTGTCCAAAAGCAGCATCAAGCATATGCTTCCCAAACATCCCTTTGGCACTGACGCGGTAATCCAAGTCTTCCATGAAAACCATATCACCTGCATCAAGCGAGCATATGAGCTTGTTTGTAGTGAAAGTCTTTTCTCGTGTTGTCGATTTGGTGGTGAAGACGAGCAACTTTAAGACGTTGTTTCTCGTAGTTCTTAGACCTCTTCTGTTTCCTCGAAAGCCTGCGTTGCAGCAATTTCAACTCGCTTTGCAGCTTTTTAAAGAACTTGGGAGGTTTTATGAGAACACCGTCACTGGTTGCCAAAAACTTCTCCAAGCCAATATCCACCCCGATGGGATGACCATGAGGAGTTGGGTCAGGGACGCTAACATCACACTGCAAGGAGATAGACGCATACCAATAGTTGGCTTTCCTCAATATTCTGACCTGCTTGACCACAAACCCAGAAGGGATAGGGCGATGCAGATTAATTGGAATTGCTCCAATTTTTGGCAATTTAATGTGCAAGCTGGTTACTGGATTCTCCTTGAATTGAGGAAAAAGCAACGACTTGAACTGCCCGTACTTCTTGAAGCGTGGAAAACCAAATCCTCGTTTCTGAAAGTATTCCCAACCTTTGTGCAACTGCTTAATAGCATGCGGTCGAACTTGGGAAGGAACCTCACCCAGTCTGGGGAATTCCTTCTTGGCTCGTGGCAAGTTATTAAGTTGTTGAATTTCGCCAGGAAACTTTACTTCGGCAGGGAGGATGTATTCCTTTTCCAATGAGCATCTATCAACCAAACACTTACGACTATCGCACCAATCTTTTATCTCCCGAAGGGCGTAGTTATACGATCCTCGACAGAGTTCCATCCACTCAATAAGCTGCTGCTCTTGAGTAGTATCTGGATAGATTCGGTAGCGATGGGTAAGGGTCAGCATTCCCTTAGTATACTGAATTTACTGGCAAGTAGCGCAACATTAAATGTTAAGTTTAGGGACATCGAGTCCCGTAAACTTAACTAGGGAAGTCCATGTATCCCAACGCCGACCTGGGTACAGGTACGGCGTGGGTCTTAGAGCTGCCCCCAAACCCCCTCAAAAAGATAAAATATGCAATTGCAACAGCGACTGACTGAGATCGACCTTGATGCCTATTTTCAACGAATTGGCTATAGCGGTGACTGCTCGCCCAGGCTGACAGCGTTACAGGCAATTCATCAGCGACATTCCCAAACGATCGCCTTTGAAAACCTCAATTCACTCCTAAAACAACCGGTTTTGCTGGATTTAGCATCCTTGCAACAAAAACTCATCAACCAGGGACGGGGTGGCTATTGTTTTGAGCAAAATTTACTGTTGCGGGCTGTTTTGCTTGCTCTGGGCTTTCAGGTAACGAATCTAGCAGCTCGCGTGCTGTGGAATTTACCATCCGGGACGATCGCACCTCGCAGCCATATGGTGCTGTTAGTCAATATTGATGGAGAGCCGTACATTGCAGATGCGGGATTTGGAGGATTAACGCTTACCGCGCCGCTTGCTTTGACACCGGATATTGAACAACCTACATCCCACGAACCATTTCGATTGATTGCAACGGATCGCAGCTACATTATGCAAGCATATATCAAGCAGGAGTGGAAATCCCTTTACAGATTCGACCTTCAGGAGCAAGAATTACCCGATTATGAGGTGAGTAATTGGTACGTTTCAACTCATCCCAACTCGATTTTTGTTACTAACTTGATTGTGGCAAAACCGGGGTCAAATTGTCGTTATGCCTTGTGGAATAATCAGTTTACGGTGCATTATTTGGACGGTCGAACAGAACATCGCGTCCTTTCAACGGTTGCAGAGTTACGCGCTACCCTTGAGAATGTTTTTTGTCTCAACTTGGGAGCGATCGCCGAGATCGATCGGATGTTACAACAATTAATTGAGCGATCGCGTGCGATGACCTAACGGTGAAAGCGGGCAACTCTCGATTTATGGCAAGGGCTGACAAGGACTTTTCGATAGATTTTCTTGCGGAAAGTATTAAATCCGACATTCCGCACGCCTTTAGACGAAAGCCTCTCGCTCAGGACAAGAAGCGACCGTAGTTGTACACTTCTTCTTCGCCCAAACGGTCAATAATCGCCCAATGTACTGTGTTGAGTTCAGGAATTTGTAACATAAATATCCAGTTAGCTTCTATGCTTTCCCCTTTTGTTGGGAGCATCGGTGTCTCTGGAGTACAGAGGGTAATTTTAGTGGTGGGTTTTCGCAGATATTGGTAAGACGAGGGTACATGATCGCCGTTAAAATAGGCGAAGGGCACACCCACAGCCGCAGCATTATCAGCGATCGTGTCTAGAACCGAGCCTTCTTGTGAGTTGTCAAGTTCAAAGCTATCGTATGCTGAAGTTAATGCTTCCTCAAAAGTTACCTGACCGCCTAAAGCTTTCTGTGCCTCAATCGCTTCTGGATCTGCCTCTAGAATTAGATTGTCTAAGCCAAGGGATGAAGTTAGATTAGACAGTTTTTGACTGTGCTCAGTATAAGCATAGCTAGACATCAAATTTCCCATCACATCCAAAAGCCTTCCCTCGTCTGAAGAGTTATTCCAAACAGAGCGTTTGCTACCGAAAGAGAAGCCGCCTGACTCTGGATGCACCTCGTTAGTATAAACTCGACACTCAGCTCCTTTTTTCAAGACTGTCCCCGCGGGAAAAGAGAATTCTTGATTGCGATTGTCTGTGTGAATTTTCCAGCCTGATATATCTATATCAACCAGCCCATCGCTGACAATAGCGATATATTCGTCCGCAGAAGTGGATTTAACGCTTCCGTCTGAAAAAATCCTCGAAATCCTGACGTGGGGTGTTGCCTGTGAGAGATCGAGTATTGCATACAGCCCTTCTCCATCAGGACTAGAAACGAGAATTTGATTGGCCTGCTCGTCAGGTTGGAAATCGATAATCGAACTGCCATTGCGTTGATAGAGAGATTTAACTCCAGCAAAAATCGGATGATCGCTATTAATGGGTTGATTTCCTGAAATCCCGTTATAGCCCTCTTTAAACTGTAAACCAACTTCCCAAAGAAACCAGTTAAAGTTATACGCTTCAGCATAGTCCTCATTTTCCGTCTCGGCAGCTAAATAAACGTTCCCTCCGGCTCCAACCAAATCTCTGATTCTAGTCTCATCAATACAAATTTCATGTGTAAAAATCGCATCCACATCTTCTGGGATGTCATATCCAACCGTCCATGTATGACCAGCTTCAGTCATTGTCTCTGCTAAAGCCGATTCAGATTCTGCTAAATCCGGGTCCAAGTAAGAATGAAACTTGCCTGGACGACCGCCCGCAAACCAATGTGCAATATTTTTAGCAAAAATTGCCGCGTCAGGAGATTGTTCAAATCCGACGTTACTTAAAGTTGAAGCATCATTAGCGAGAAAGATTTTGCCTAATTTTTTGTTCATTGACTCGGTTCCTAACCTTCGGAGTAGTTGATGGACTTACTGGTGTGGGTGCAGGGAAAGATGGTTAATTGTTGCTGTGACAAAATTCTCATTTCTAAGTGGAGATTGTTAATCACAAAAGGAATGCCAACTATCGCTCGCTTTTATAGACATATCCTTAATATAAACAAAATAGTCCGATAAAAACGAGCGAAAATATTGGAAGAGAACGGGACAAGCCCTTTAGCAAGAATCTAAACACTCCAGCCAGCAATCTTGACACTTACGATCCTGTATTAAATGCAACTGTAAATGTGACGCTCGACAGGATTAAATACAACGCTCGCCAGGATTAAGTGCAACGCCGCTTGCGATCATCGGTTTGAGCCAGGAGAACCGTGCAACTATCAATAGAACTTCCACTTAGCAGCGGTTTCGCGCCCGATCGGGGGTGCTGGCAAAAATTTCAGCGCTTGGCGTAAATTTCTGCACGATTGCTACTCAAACCCCATAAAGCTAAAAAAGCAGCAGCCAGGGCTTTGGATACCTTGCGATTAATTTTCATGGGGTTTCGTTCTGGTTTGGTATTGCAGTCAAACAAGCCGTAGATGCAGCGGAATCAAGAGGGAGTTGCGATCGCGTTTCGATCCATCCTACAGCGTCTCGCATAAAAATCCACCTCTGCCTTGATTCCCTGCTGCCAATCCCTGATGGTAAATTGACGATGCTATAGCAACCGAGCTTCATCAGAATAATCACAAATCCTGGGAGTTCGGGATTTTTCTGTTGGCAATACCGTTGGTAGCGAAGTGAACGATTTTATAATTGCCTAAACGACCATTTTTCTACTGCGATGCGTTGCTTTTCAAGCCGTTTATAAGGAGTTTATTGGCTTCTGATGCTTTGATATAGCTATCTTAAATGATTCACAAAATTTTATAAATTATAATGGTTGCAAGTATAATAATTCAATACTCCGGACAGTTTGGGAGACAGAGGCTGAAACCCTCATTCTACCGTTAGCATTTGACCTCACTGAGAAGGCCCAAACCCGCATTCTGCCGTTAGTGATTGAAAACTGTCCGGACTATTGATAATTGCATACTGACTGAATATTAGTGAAAAAAACAATATGTGCGATCGACAACATTTAAAAGAGTTAAATGATTTTATCGATAGCAACCCCGACTAAGCGTGAACTGCTAAAGGTACTCCTTCGCAATATCTTTAGCAGATGGCAAGATTTCCCTCAACAGTATCCAAATGTGTTTGCCTGAATCGATCGCCTCCAACATTTTCCCGGTTTTGTCGCCTTGCTTGGCATTGAGGGAGCCTGTTGCAGCCAAAGAAGGGTATCAAGCCAATACTTCTGGGTTAACCCTAGAACCATCAAAAAAGGTCGCTGTAAGTTTCCCTCTAAAAAGCCAACGCACAGAGGTACAGGAATTAAAATCTGATCCCTAACTTATTCTATCCTTAATACGGCTTAACCCCAACCGAGAACTATTGACATGATTCCAACAATTAAAAAAGCTTGGCTTTACACATTTTGCTTGTTATTACTGACTCTTGGTTGCACCAGCGTTAACTCCAGTAATAGAGAAGACACCCCCAACAACGAGACAAACGCGCCTCGCGGTATCACAATATCCAACGCCGACCGCACAAACGAATTGCGCGATCGAATCGAACAAATTTCTCAGGCGGCTCTAGGGCGCGTTGGAGTGAAAGCCACAGTGCTAGAAACCGGAGAGTCAGTCACTCTGAATGGAAATCAGAAATTTCCGATGCAAAGCGTTTACAAGTTTCCTATTGCAATGGCTGTTCTGGCTCAAGTAGACCGAGGAAAACTGAAGCTAGACCAGAAAATTCGTGTAGAAGCCAGCGATGTTCTCCAGGGTAGTCGGATTCTCGACGATTCATCGCAGGGAATGGAATTCACTCTGGCTGAATTATTGAAGTATATGGTTTCTGAAAGTGATAATACGGCTTCTGATATGTTGTTACGACAAGTCGGTGAACCTATGATTGTCACGGAGTATTTGCGGTGCGATTCGTTGAAACGTGAATCACGGTAATCAGTCCGTACATAGCGTTTCCAGCCACAAGGCTGAACTCTCGG
>NZ_JAUBTX010000047.1:0-49026 GCF_036705185.1 Microcoleus sp. B4-D4
GGTTATTGGTTATTGGTTATTGGTTATTGGTTATTGGTTATTGGTTATTGGTTATTGGTTATTGGTTATTTGTTATTTGTTATTGGTTATTTGTTATTAGAAAGAGAAGAGACAACAGTCAACAGTCAACAGTCAACAGACAACAGTCAACAGTCAACAAAAAAACCTGATAACTCGCGAATTAATTCCCTAATTTTCCGAGCTTGATGACATCTAATGGGGGCACAAATTCGCGTACTAGATTCCAGAAATGGGCGATCGGCGGAATTTGCATTCGATCGTGAGTTGTCACCAATACCACTTCGCGAGTCCAAGCCGGATCGATCGCCAAAACCTTGGAATTTGAGTTTTCTTTGGCGACGATGGGCCGAATTGCTAAAGTGCGATCGCCCTGGGCCTCAATCAAAGCTGAATGCGGTAGCAAAGCAATCAATTCTCCCTGTCGCACCACACCCCGAAAAGCATCGAGAGTGTTGAGTTCCAAAACAGCATGAAGCTTAGCGCCGATGCGTCCAAATTGTTCTTGCACCATCCGCTGCATTCCGTACCCGTCCTTAAACACCACTTGCGGGTAACGAATCAATTCCGGCCAAGGTACTCGATCGTACACGGCCAGGGGATGATTTGCCGCCATCAATACCTCGATCGGCTCATTGTAGAGTACCTCAACCAACATTTCCGGGGCTTGAGTAAAATAACGGTTGTTCATCACCACCGCGATGTCCACCAAACCGTCTTTGAGAACTTTCAGAGCTCGATCGCTCCCCAGCGCAGTCACCCGCAACTGCACTTCAGGATAATCGCGACAAAACCTTTGCAGCACAGGCGGCAAATAAGCAGCACAAACCGAATGAATCGCAGCCACGCACAGTTCCGGCTGCTTTCCCGCCAGCAAATCCCCCAATTCGACCGCAGCATTTCGCCAAGTCTGACAGATTTTGCGAGCGTGAGGTAACAGGCGTTCCCCTCCCACAGTCAGCTTCGCGCTTCCCGCGCGGTGAAACAGCGACAAACCCACTTCCGCTTCGAGTCCCTGCACTTGACGGCTAATAGTCGATTGAGTCACGCCGCACTTCCGGGCCGCTTGCTGAAAGCTCCCGGTTTCAGCAACCGAAAGAAATGCTTGAAGCTGCTCTAAGCGCATGGATGTTTAATTCTAGATGGTTTCAGACATTTTCCTCGAACGATCGTAAGTAACGTTAACCGATTTAGTTGAAGAATTTAGTAGAATTTGATACAGTACAGATTAGTTTTGATGCTGACAGACGCGGAGATGCTCGTTTTTACGAACCAACTTGCTGGGGCAGGATTTCGGAGCGTCCGAGTAAATGTCGCTTCTCGAATGTTGAAGGGATTTCTGAATCTGCCAACTTATCAACAAACCGATTAAATTTCGATAAATTTAGAGAATTTTGCCAGTTGATAGCTCAAGATTTTTAATAAAATTAGCAGTCGCCATCGCTCGCTTGCGTTATGCTGCGGGATTTTTTGTTGAATTTTGATCTCAAAAGATAGCATTTAATTTGATAATTAATGGAGCATTATAGTACCTGAGTTTCCCTATAATTGTCAATAAATGTCCGAAGATTGGGCACGGTTAAAACCTGCAATGAACTTTTATCCCGGCTGAAAGTGACTGTTATTTTCTGTTTCTTTGTGTATAAACTAGGAATTAGCGGGTCAGCAACACAAGTGCAAGTACGATCGCACGCACGGGAAAGCCGAAATGCTGCAATTTCTTCTTAAAATTATGTCATTTAACCACAATTTTATTTCCCAAGGTGGATTAGAAGAGTGGCCACCGCAGTTAATGGGACTGCACGCGGTCAGCGATTTGTTAATTTCCTTGGCTGATTACTCAATTCCAGCGATTCTGACATACTTTGCCTGGAAGCAGCGCAAGTTGCCTTTGAGCAGGGGGTTTCTGTTATTGGGAGCCTGGTTTTTCTGCCGGGGCACAACTCATCTGATGCAAGTTTGGATGCTGGTGCATCCCAGCTACTGGCCCTCAAGTTTCCTCGCCGCCATTACGGCTGTGATTTCTTTGTGGGCTGTGGCGGAACTGATGCCATCGCTTTCTCAACAATTCTTGGCTTTGGACGGTTTGGCTTTTTTCTCGGCAAATACAGCGCCGGAAACTCAAAAGCTCGATCGAGCTCCTGCTGTCACGGCCATTAAAAATTCCGCCGCCTCCCCCCCAAACGAACTCCAGCAAATTAACCAGCAATTGCTCGCAGAAATAGCGCAGCGCGAGCGAGTCGAGCAAATTCTGCTCGATACTGTCAGCAAGCTGCAAGAAAGTGAAGAACGCTTCCGCGTTTTTCAGGAATTATCTATAGATGGATTTAACGTGTTCCGCAGCCGTCGCGACGAATCTAAAATTGTGGATTTTGAATGGGAATACGTCAATCCCGCAGCGGCAAAAATTCAGCACATGACTCCTGAAGAATTAATCGGAAAGCGATTGCTGGAAGTGCTGCCCGGTCATAAAGAGCGCAATTTGTTCGACCGTTACGTGGAAGTTGTAGAAACAGGAACTCCCCTCGATACCGAGATTTATTACAACAGCGAAGGCATTGTCGGCTGGTTTCGGATTGTGACGGTTAAATTGGGCGACGGTATAGCGATTTCTTTTAGCGATATTACTGAGCGCAAGCAAGTAGAAGCATCTTTGGGCGACGCGATGCAAAAACTAACTTCTCATTTTGAAAATACACCCCTAGCTGTGATTGAGTGGGATGAAAATTGTCGCATCAGCGGGTGGTCGCCGGCGGCCGAAAAGATTTTTGGGTGGAAGAGAACAGAAGTTTTAGGCAAGCATTTTAGCGAATGGAATTTTATTGGGTATGGCGATTTTGAAGATGTACAATCGGCAATTGATAGTTTAAAAAACCCACAGACTCGCTGCAATGTAGTTCGCAACAGCAATTATAATAAGGGCGGTTCGTTGCTCCACTGCGAGTGGTACAATTCGGCTTTTTACAGCGATTCGGGACAGTTAATATCGGTGCTGTCTCTGGTTTTGGACGTGACAGAACGCTTTAATTTTGTGGAAGTGCTGCGACAGTCTGAAGAACGGTTTCGGATTGCGGCAAAAAGTGCTAGCGATTTGATTTACGAATGGGATATCGATACGGGTATCGTGCTGTGGTTCGGTGAGATAGACGAACATTTGGAGTACGAAAAAGGCGGATTTCCGAGGACGAGAGCAGCTTGGAACAGTATCTTGCATTCGGAAGACCGAGATCGAGTCCTGGCTGCGCTCGATCGATATTTGAGCGCGCCAGACTGTTCTGCTGCCCCATTTTCATTTTTTGAGGAATACCGCGTTCAGAACCAAGGTGGCGGCTGGCTCCACTGGATCGATCGCGGCATGGCAGTGCTTGACAAACAAGGTAATCCCTACAAATTGATCGGGGCGATCGGCGACATCAGCGATCGCAAACAAGCCGAAGCACAGCGGAATCTCGCCTTGGCGCGGGAACAAGTAGCCCGCCGCCAAACAGAAGCCAGCGAACGGTTGTACCGCGCCCTCGCTGAAGCCATCCCGCAAATAGTTTGGACTGCTTTACCCGACGGTTCCCTCGATTATTGCAACCAGGGCTGGTTTGAATATAGCGGCATGACGCTGGAGGAAACTAAAGGCTGGGGGTGGCAGCCAATTTTGCATCCAGATGACTTGGAACACACCCTAGAACGCTGGAATAACTCGGTACAGACTGGGCAGACTTATGAGGTGGAATACCGCTTTAAACGGGCATCTGACGGGGCTTACCGCTGGCATCTGTGTCGGGCATTGCCCGTGCGGGATGCTGAGGGCAAAATCATCAAGTGGTTCGGGACTTGTACGGATATTGACGATCGCCACCGATGGACCCAAACAGCCGATTTCCGCGCCCGAGCCTTGGCTTTGCTGTCCTCGGCTTCCCTAGATTACCAGCAGGCGCTGCAAGGTCTGGCAGATTTAGCAGTACCTGAGTTGGGGGATTGGTGCTGCGTGCATTTAATCGAACCCGACGGCTCGCTCCGCTTGCAAGCAGTTGCTAACTCCGATCCGAACAAAGTCGCCCTGCTGTGGCAAATCGACCAGCGCTTGCCGGTAGACCCCCAGGGAAGGCACGGAGTGGCAAAGGTGCTGCGGACTGGGGAGGCGAAACTTTACCCCGAAATACCGAATTGGGCGCTCGAAGCGGTGGTACCGGACAGGGAATTGCTGTTGGTGCTGTGTTCCCATAGCCCGCTATCGGCAATCTGCGTGCCGCTGATGGCTCGCGGGCGGACGCTGGGAGCGATTTCGCTGCTGTGCGGGGAGTCTGGCCGCCGCTGCGGGCCGGGCGATTTGGTTTTGCTGTCGGATTTGGCGCGGGATGCGGCGGTGGCGATCGACAATGCGCGGCTTTACCGGGAAGCTTCCGAGACCAACCGGATTAAAGACGAGTTTTTGGCAACGCTTTCCCACGAGTTGCGGACTCCTCTCAACGCGGTGGTGGGCTGGTCTCAGATGCTGCGACAGCGCAAGTTGAGTCCCGAAAAAACGGCTGTGGCTTTGGAGACGATCGAGCGAAACGGGCGGTTGCAGACTCAGATGATTGAGGATTTGCTGGACGTTTCCCGGATTGTCAGCGGTAAAGTGTGTTTGAAGCTGTCCCCGGTGAATTTGGTTGGGACTGTAGAAACGGCCGTCAAGGCCCTGATTCCTGATGCTGAAGTTCGCGGAGTTGAATTGGTGAGTTATTACGGCGAAGGAGTGAGTACCTTGAGGGGCGATGCTGCTCGTTTGCAGCAGGTGGTGTGGAATTTGCTCTCGAATGCGATTAAGTTTACGCCGCGGGGAGGTCGCATAGAAATCAGGGTCTGGGATGACGGGGAATCGCGATCGGCTGGTGATGCCATTTTGTCTGTGTCTCCGGTTCACTCTGTGACGATCGCCATCACCGATACAGGAATTGGCATCAGCAAGGAGTTTTTGCCGTTTGTGTTCGATCGCTTCCGCCAAGCTGACAGCAGTTCTACGCGCAATTACGGCGGGCTGGGACTGGGATTGGCGATCGTCCGCCATCTGGTGGAACTCCACGGCGGCACTATCTGGGTCGAAAGTCCAGGGGAAGGACTCGGCTCGACTTTTGGGGTGCGATTGCCAATTTAGTCAGTTGTTAGTTGTTGGTTGTTAGTTGTTAGTTGTTAGTTGTTAGTTGTTAGTTGTTAGTTGTTGGTTGTTATTTGTCAGTCAACAGTCAACAGTCAACAGTCAACAGTCAACAAGACTAATTCTCCTACCATTCTTGCAGGGCGATCGCAATTCCCTCTCTCAATCCCGGTTCCAGACTCTCTTGTTTAACTAAACTTTCTAATTGCTGCCGAACCTCCGCCGCACCAAGCCGTTTGAGTGCTGCGGCGCCGTGCAGCCTGACGCTATTGTCGCCGTCGGCTAACAATTGAATCAGCGCGTTTAGCGCTCTGATATCACCTAATTGTCCTAACGCTAAAGCTAAAGATTGTTTGATTTGGGCAGGCTGCACCGCCGGATAATTCCCCTCCAGCAAACCGATCGCAATTTCAGCAGCTTTAACTTTTAACTCCGGCTTTGACCCTCGCCCTAAAACAGCGGCAATTTCTTGACAAACAGCAGGATTAATGTTATCAATTTGCCAGGATTCGCTGGCATTTAGCACTCGATCGCTATTTGTGAATTCGCTCGGTTGTGCGTTAAAAAGCGATCGCCCAATCAGCGCAGTTTGCAAATATTCTAAAGCAACTGCAGTTTCGCTCCAGCCTAGGGCGCGCACAGTTTCGATTTGCAATTCCAGGGGAGTTGCGGGGTTTCGCAGGAATTCAAATAAAGCAGCAGCAGCAGCATCGGTTTTCAGTCGCCCGATCGCGATCGCCGCTTGTTGGGACACTTCAAATCGGATGTCCCAAAGCAAAGGTTTGAGCAAATTAACTAAATCTAATTCTGCATCTAAATAAGCGCGAACTCCCAGAGCTCTCACGGCTTCTTTTCTAACTGATGTCGCCGCATCTTTGAGCGCTTCTACCAGTACCGGCGGGATGCGGGAGTCGTGAAAACTACTCAAAGCCTCGATCGCAGCCAGCCGCACTGCAATTCTAGAGTCTTTGACTACACTCAACAGCGGGGCGATCGCTTCGGGGCGGCGAATTTGGGCGAGGGCTGCTGTTGCAAACTGTCGCGAGTCTTCCTGCTGCAATAGAGTTGCTAGGGATTCTATAGCTGTTGGGCCGAAATTGGCGAGGGTTTGGGCCGCGATTTGGCTCAATTCTTCGTCGGAATTTTTGACTAATTGTACTAAAGCTGCAATCACTTCCGGGCGCTCGAACTTTCCGAGAATGCGGGCCGCAAACCACCTGGGTTCGGTGTCTGCGTCTTCGTCTTCGATCGCGGCAATTAAAGGTGCGATCGCGCCATTTCCCAGATTTGGCAATACCTTAGCAATTTCCCAGCGGTCTTGAAAATCCCCCCATTCCAAGGTTTGTATTGCTAAACTTACAGCTTGTTCTAAAAATAGTTTTTCCTGTGGCTGGCTGCGGTTGGCTGTCACTTGCTGCAAGCATTCGACTACAATAGGCCAGTTTTGGCGATCGGCAGCGGCTTGCGCTTGTTCCAAAATATGAGACATAAATTTAATTTAGCTTCAAGAAGGTAGATGACAGCTAGCCCAGAAGCGCGATCGTCTCCCGCAATCTGTTGCTACAATTATCAATTATTTTAGATTGATGTCAATCCCTCACCAATGGTAAAATATAATGAAAACATTAAATCAATCCATTTAAATCATCAATTCGTCATATTTTTTCAACAAAATAATCAATTCCTACTTAAATAAAAATAGAGCTAATAAATCCCAATTAAATAAAGCCATTTCTTCCTTCGGTTCCCAGTGCGGACTCAACTCCGCACTACGAACCGTGACATAATTAATTTTTTTACCCAACTCTTAGCCCATTTTTCAATGAAAAAAGCTCTCCTTTTAGTAAACCAGCACTCCCGAAGAGGGAAAGAACTATTATCTCAAGCCACTGCCAAATTAGAAGCACTTGATTTTGAATTAATAGTAAAATCAACCGACAGCGCCAGCGAAATTTCCGACACAATTCGGAAGCACAAAAATCAAGTCGAATTAGTCATCATCGGTGGTGGCGACGGCACACTTAACTGCGCCATCGAAGGTTTGATGGACACTAAATTACCCTTGGGTATTTTGCCGATGGGAACAGCTAACGATTTAGCCCGCACTCTCGGAATTCCTACCAATTTATCCGCAGCTATTCAAGTAATTGCCAGCGGTAAAATCCGGCTTATAGACATAGGCTGGGTAAACCAACAGCATTTTTTTAATGTAGCGAGTTTGGGATTGAGCGTCGAAATTACCCAGAAACTGACTAAAAATGTGAAGCAGCGATGGGGAATTTTAGCTTATGCTTTTGCTGCTTTGCAGACAATTTTTAAATCGCGACCATTCAGAGCAGAAATCAAGGTCAATAACCAATGTTTTAATGTAAAAACAATTCAAATTGCCATAGGCAACGGCCGCTACTACGGCGGCGGCATGACAGTTGCCGAAGATGCCACCATCGACGACAAGCGACTAGACTTGTACAGTTTAGAGACACAACATTGGTGGGAAATCCTTGCTTTGCTGCCGGCAATGAGGCAAGGAAATCATACCACTTGGCCGAAGGTTCGCGCCTTGCACGCTCAAGAATTTGAGATTAATACTAGCAAACGCCGTTCGATTAATACCGACGGTGAAATCACCACTCACACGCCTGCAAAATTCCGAGTGATTCCCCAAGCTTTAGCAGTTATAGCTCCTGTATAAGTTTGTAGTGATATCAATTCCGGTTGCACTCATATATAACTGTTGACTGTTGACTGTTGACTGTTGACTGTTGACTCGAAAAACTGAATGGTTGATTGTTAACTGTTGACTCGATTTTATGATTCCGATGCAACCAGAAACGATATGAGGATTTTATTCCTCTGATTTTGACACAGACTCAAGTCCTCACTACAAACCGAATTACCATAATTAATAATCGCCTCCCGCGCCGTATTGCCACGCTTCAACTAATCGGTTAAAATAATATTGCTGTTCTGCCGATAAATTTTTAACCTGCGGTTCTACCGCTTTCCCCAATGGCTGCAATCCCGTATAAATTCCTAAATTTACATAATGAACCATCCAATCAAGCAAATTAGCTATTCCCACCTGCGGAAGGATTTTCATCACTAATCCGGGATGACTAATTGCTGTTTTAAACAGGGTTTTTGACAAAGCCGGAAATAACACAATATCCTGCAGAAACGGTTTGAGTACCGGTTCTCCCAACTCTTCCATTACCTGAAATACAGCAGCCAAAAGTTGATTGATTTGATTGGGCTCAATTTTTTGATTCATCGCAGCACTCATCGAACGCTGAAACAACCAGGTAACAGATAGATTGGGCTGGTACGGTTGCAAAAGTGCGAGGGATTTTTTGTCTAAACTCTCGCTTGTCAAAGCTTCGTCAATTCCGAGAGTCAATCGTTTGAGGTGGCGCACCATTGCCCCAAAACCGCCGAAGCTGAGGGGCGATTGGCTACCGCTGCTGTCTCCGACTGGAAGTATGCGATTCCAAGGCATTTTTAGAGGACTTTGGCGATAGCAGGGAAAAAATCCGTAGAGTGCTCTTTGGAATTTTAACTGTTCGAGTTTGACGTTTTGATATTGTGGCAGCAAGCGCAAATATTCTTCAAATAATGTTTCTAAACTGAATCTTTCTGTGTCAGCGTCTATGTAGGTAAATAAGTAAGTAGTGCGCCCGTCTCTGGCTGGAAATGCTTCCCAAAAGTATTGGCACTGATTTTGCATTGGGGTGAAGGATGCAAATATGTCGCCGGTTTCGTTTTTGGGATATCCTTGGGCGCAAGTGCCGACTACTAAACATACTGCGTCGGGTTTTTTGCCTTGTCTGGCTTGGCGGACAATGGGGGAAAAATGTCCCATTGCATCTAAGAATAATCTGGTTTTAAATAAAGTTTCGGCTATAGGTGAATCTGTAATTGCCGATTCTACCGCGACTCCGTTCGGGTGAATTGTTGCTGTTTTAAATGGTGTGTTTTCAAATAGTTTGCCTCCGGCTTGGAGAAATTTTTGTTTGAGGGTTTCGAGGAGGTAAACTGGGTCTATTCCGATGTTTAGTACGTCGCGCACCCAAATGTCGGGGGTGTTGGCAAAGCTGATGCGGGCTGGGTTGTATTCGGTGGCTATTGCTTTGTCTATTTCAGCAGCAGTCAGCAAATTTAGTTCTAAGAATGCGTCTAATTCTTTGCGCGAAATGTTCCATTCTTGTTCGCGCCCTCGCAGGATGCCGCGTTCGAGTAGGGCTACTCGCCAACCTCGCACGGCTAAGGCTGTTCCGATGAGTATTCCTAGGGTTCCGCCGCCGATAACTATGTCGAAGTCGAGGGTTTCGAGGGGTTGTTGGTTGTGCTTGACTGCTTGGGGTGCTGGTGCGGTGTTTTGTTTGAGGTTGTTCCAGAGTCGATCGACCTTTTGCAGGCCTTCAAGGGCATTTCCCGGCACTTGGGAGAGGATTTGTTCGGTGAGGGACATCGGGTTTTAAGATTGAAGAGCGGTGGATTTTCTATAATTTAGCTTAGATCGATATTTCCGAGAGTTTTAGGGCTGATGTGGGGCAAAAAACCCGGTTTATAGGAGTTTTGGGCTTAACGATAAATCACGCCAGAAACCAGGTTTCTGATAAGTAGGATGCGTCAGCTACGACTATTTTGGCGACAAACCAACAATCTCATGCTGACGCACGCCCGGAATTAAATCAAGGGTGCGTCAGCATGAGACTTTTTCGGAACGATTATTAAGATGTCAAAAATGACGCACCCTACGATTTTTGTTCCGGTTCAATCAGCGGTGCTTAATTCTTCTACTTGCAGTCGATCGCACAAAATTGGTTCGCACGCCACACCACCAGTCTCTGCGGCTGTCCAAATTTCTAATTTAGCTTCCGGTACCGCTTCAAACAAAAAACGTTCTCCTGGAAACACCGTTCGCTCAAAATGCCAATTAGGAATATTTGTAATTCGAGCAATTTGCACTTGGCTAGTATTGTTAAGATACCAACACAAAATGCGCGTACTCTGTTCGGAAATTACCTCATTCATTGTCAAATTCATTTGTTTTACTTGTTTGTGAAATTGTGTAATCCATCGGCTGCTAGCCCGATCTTAATATAACATATTACAATAAAAAAATAGACATACTTTGGGTATATTAATAAATACCTCTGCAGGAAAAATTGCTCTTTTCTACGTGTTCCCAAGAAGGTGCAAAAGGCGGCATTGCTAAATTGCAAGATTTCCATCCTCCCCTCACAGGTGCATTCAACAATTGACAGTGACCAACCGATCCTCTTGGATCTTTGTAGTGACCGCAAAAAGCGCATTTAGAAGCAGAAGTGCAGCGCCGATCGCTAGTTACAAGAATGGGTTCGGTGTGAATATTGTTGCGTTGTAGAGTTAGAGTTTCCATCGATATTTTTTTCAAATCTTCACTCTCAAGTATGACAGCCGGATTTCAGTCGCTGCGTCTATCTCAAGGCTTAGTTCGATTTTAAGTTTTGTTTAGGGATCGATAGAAAACATATCTTTTTTGACGGAATCAAACTAGGGAGCAATTAATTTTTCTCTAATTTTAATTTACTGCCCTGGCTCGATCGCCCTCGGTTACTGTCTGAGGAAGTACACCTCAGACGCCAGTTAGTTATCCGTGCCTAGCTGGCTGAACAAATCGGCTAAAATTGTATTAGAAAATAAAAAACCTTCAGGATCGCTCAACCTCAAATTTCCCGAAAGCGGCAGTTTCGCGCCTTCGCCTAAAGTTGCCTCAAGCGGCTCTATTCCGTAGGAAATCGCCCGATCGGCTGTCACGATTTCCACCCATCCTTGTCGCCAGTAAGGTTGCAAACAATCCCAAATTCGATCGACTGTTTGCTGCGTAAACTGTTGAGTCAGCGCCGAAAGGCTAACTCCTTCTGCTAAACGCAAGCCTAGCATCAGCGTTTCTAACAAAATGTCATTTTCTGAGACTTGAACATTTTGATCGATTGCTGGGTAAATATCCTGCGGGGTTTCCTCCCCTATTTTTGGGGTGGCTGCAGAAGCGATCGCACAGATCGATCGCACCCACTGATAATATTCTTGAGTTTTGCGAGGTCTTGTCAACCTCCGCCCTTGCACGTAACTCGCCGCCCCCATTCCCAAACCGTAATAAGGGCGATTTTCCCAATAGACGCGGTTGTGGCGGCACTGATAACCGGGCTTAGCGTAATTAGAAATTTCGTAATGTTCGTAGCCAGCCTCAGTCAAAATCGATCGCGCCAAACGGTACATTTCAGCAGCGGTTTCATCTGCCGGTAGCGGCTGCGCGCCTGCTTCAAAGTAGCGCCCGAAGGCCGTTCCAGGCTCAACAATTAAGTCGTAACTCGACAGGTGAGTCGGGCCAATTTCTACCGCCGATTTAAGGGAAGTTTCCCACTGTTCTAAAGTTTGGTGCGGCAGTCCCGAAATTAAATCTAAACTGAAATTGACAATCCCGGCCGATCGCACGATTTCTACTGCTTCAAAAATTTCTGCCACAGAGTGCGATCGTCCGCAAGCTTGCAGCAATTCATCCTGAAAAGCTTGCACTCCCAAACTAACTCGATTTACTCCCGCCGCTACATATCCCCGCAACTGTTCTAAATTAAAAGTACCAGGGTCTATTTCTATAGAAATTTCCGCCCCAGCAGCAATCCCAAATTTGCCGTCTAGAGTCTCTAAAATATGGCTCAACTGACTGACAGAAAGCAGCGAAGGCGTGCCGCCACCAAAAAAAACTGTTTTCAGAGATGCGCCTAAATTTGGAGTTGCTTGAATTTCTTCACACAGTGCGGCAACGTATTGCACGATTGTGCCGGAATTTTCGCCATTTTTGCGATCGCCCACCACAAAAACCGGAAAATCGCAGTAGTAACAGCGGCGGCGACAAAAAGGTACGTGCAGGTAAGCCGAACTCGGAATGCCGGAATTTGCTGCTTGGCCGCTTTTTTTGAATTCAAATGTTAAATAATCTGTAGTAGCGTTCATTACTCTCAAGCCACAATTGCCAGTTCAAATCTCAAGCTTTAATTAAAGCATCATTAATAATTATGTATATTATGACAGTTTCTCAGCAATAACGGCCTGGGTTCGAGCGGCTATTTTAGTTGCACCTCCTATCGGAGGCGATCGGCAGAAATTCCCGAATAGCCAGAGATTCGTGTATTGGTATCTGGTAGATGCCCTCGACAGATCTCGCTAAATCTAGCTCTTGCTCGATCGCGCATCCCCTTCACGGTAGAGGCGCGAAATATAAGTTCATTAAAATTTATGAATCAAGATAGCGATATCCGACCGCAACGTCGGAAAAAACTATCAGCACGGGAAAGATATAATGTAAACAAATTCATTAACCTAGAACTAATGCTAGACGCAATCATAATAATCTCATTCATAATCGCAGGCGGAGGCATCGGCTATTACGGAGTCGAGCTGCTACCGAACAACCTGCTGGAGCAAGTTACAAATATACAAGGTTTAAGTTCCGTACTAGGCTCGTTTGGAGCATTGATTGGCTTCGTGTTCGGATTAGTGGCTCAAACAACCTATCGGCGCGTAGAAAAAAGAGTCCGGGATATGCCGGTGGAGATGCTGCTGACACGGGCGATCGGCTTAATCATCGGACTGCTAGTAGCGAACTTAATGCTGGCTCCGCTATTCCTGCTGCCAATTCCCCGCGAGTTCGGCTTCATCAAACCTCTAGTCGCAGTCTTGGGTAGCGTCATGTTCGGCTTCACAGGCGTCAGCTTGACAGACACTCACGGCCGTGCTTTCCTGCGACTGATCAACCCCAAAAGCTTAGACACGGTGTTGGTAGCCGAAGGTACTTTCAAACCAGCCTCTGCCAAAGTTGTCGATACAAGCTGTATAATTGACGGCCGGATTGAAAACCTGCTAGAAACAGGTTTCCTCGAAGGTCAAATTATTATTCCGCAATTCGTTCTGCAAGAACTGCAACTGGTAGCCGATTCCGCCAACGATCAAAAGCGAGTGCGCGGGCGCCGCGGCTTAGATGTACTCAACCGCATCAAAGAAACATATCCAGAACGGATTCAAATTCACTCGGCTGACTACGAAGATATTGCCACAGTCGATGCAAAATTAGTCCGCTTTGCCTTGGATATCGACGGCATTTTGCTCACCAACGATTACAACTTATCTAAAGTAGCTACCGTCCAAAAACTGCCGGTTTTGAATATCAACGATTTGACTCATGCGGTGCGCCCGACTTATTTGCCGGGAGATACGATCGAACTAAAAATCCGCAAAGAAGGCAAAGAACCCTCTCAGGGAATCGGTTACTTGGATGACGGCACAATGGTAGTCGTAGAAGCAGGAAGCAGCTACGTCGGTGCCGAAGCCAGAGTCGTAGTCACCAGCGCCCTGCAAACTAGCGCCGGCCGCATGATATTCGCCCGTCCTCAAGAATCCGTTATTGTTTGAAACCCAGAAACAATGACCACGGCAATCAGAATCAAATATTGCGATCTTTCCAATCTGCCCTGACTCTCTACCGCGCCCGGTATGACGAATCGGGGCAGTGTTTTTTTGTGTGTCTTAAATGTTGGGAATCGGCAAGTATAGCAACCGCCCCGGCGGTTAGGACGTAGCGCTCTTTCATCACTCTCTGATAAATTGACGATTTTTCGAGGATACAGCCCATGAAGATTCAAGGTTTCACCCCAAAGTGACAAAAGAGGGATATAAGCCGAATGGCAGTCACAAATAGGGGAGCAAGGAGACACGCAGAAAGAAAAGCGTTTTATTGATTTTCCATAGTATTATCTTATTAAAAATTGTGTAAGAAATTTATGAGAAAGATGAAAGCCGCTGTTTTTGTAGAAAAAGGGCGAATCGAGATTCAAGAAAAACCAATTCCTGAGATTGGGCCTACTGATGCACTGATGAAAATCACCACGACGACAATCTGTGGCACAGATGTTCATATACTCAAAGGTGAAGTACCCGTCCAGCCTGGACGGACACTAGGACATGAACCAATTGGCGTCATTGCAGAACTCGGCTCAGGAGTTCACGGCTATGAAATAGGACAGCGTATTCTTGTTGGCGCTATAACTCCTTGTGGTCAGTGCAATTTCTGTCTTGACGGCTACCAAGCGCAGTGCGGCGGTAAGCCAATGGGTGGTTGGCGCTTCGGCAATACCATTGATGGTTCTCAGGCGGAATACATGCTAGTGCCGAACGCAATGGCAAATTTGACTCCCATACCTGACGAATTAACCGACGAACAGGTGCTCATGTGTCCCGATGTTATGAGTACGGGTTTCAGTGGTGCCGAAAGCGGAAATATCAAGATTGGTGATACAGTCGCCATATTTGCCCAAGGACCAATTGGTATGAGCGCAACTGTTGGTGCCAGACTCAGAGGTGCTTCCAAAATCATTGCCGTCAGCAGCAATCCAGCACGCCTGGAAATGTCCCAAATGCTTGGCTCCGACATTGTTTTAAACTATAAAGAGTGCAATCCAGTCGAAGCGATCCTGGATTTGACTGATGGTCGCGGTGTAGATGTAGCGATTGAAGCACTCGGTATTCAGGAAACCTTTGAAGCCTGTTTGCGTGTGGTTAAACCAGGCGGAATTGTATCGAGTCTAGGAGTCTATTCTGGAAAACTTGCCATTCCTGTAGATGCCTTTGCCGCCGGTATTGGAGATAAGAAAATTCTTACCACCCTCTGCCCCGGTGGAAAAGAACGTATGCGGCGGCTGATAAATGTCATACAGTCCGCTCGTGCCGACCTGAGACCTATGATCACACACAGGTTTAAGCTAGATCAAATAAAAGAAGCGTATGAATTATTCGGCAATCAACGAGATGGTGTGATAAAAGTTGCCATAAACCCATAAATCCATGATTGAACTGCAGCATTTTTGTCTCGTTCATCGCAACTCACCGCTACATCGGGATAGTAATAAAAATTTGATGTATCGAGCATAACTTTCATGTCTGCCATGTAAGGCATACAACCACTTCCCCGAAGATGGTTCCTCAAAAGTACAGATACGTTCCCCGTGATAATGGCATGAGGTTTGCTTGCCCCTGCCATTGCATAGATTTCACCTTGCCTGTACTCGTGTTTGATGGGGCTGACTTTCTCGCCTGCTAAATAATCTTCGGGGGAGATAGAGGTGCAGCTTTTACTTGCAGTCATCTAAATTTGAGGTTGGTGAGGATTACATAATTATAGCCGTAGCTTGCGGGGCGGAACGCCATCGCCCTTTTTCACCTTTCCCCCAAATTTTTAACGGCGGCGCGGGGCCGGAAGCCTCGCGCTATTGCCATTTTGCGGTTGCGGTTTTTCTTGCAGCTTCATCGTCAAACTTACCCGCTTTAACTTCTCATTCACCTCCAAAACCCGCACTTTCACAACTTGTCCGACTTTGACAATCTGTTTCGGATCGTCTACAAAGCGATCGGCTAATTGAGAAATATGAACCAAACCATCTTGGTGCACTCCCACATCAACAAACGCTCCAAAGTTAGCTACATTCGTGATGATGCCTTCTAATTCCATCCCCACCTGCAAATCGGAGATTTCTTTAATTCCGGCTTGGAAAGTGGCATATTTAAACTCGGCGCGCGGGTCTCTTCCCGGTTTTTCTAGTTCGGAAATAATGTCTCGGAGCGTCGGTTCTCCGACTTTCTCTGTGACATATTTTTTAATATTTACAGTCTTGATTTTTTCCGATATTTGTGTTGTTTCACTCAGCGGCAAACTTAAATCTTTGGCGATCGCCTGCACGACAGCATAACTTTCGGGATGAACTGCTGTATTGTCCAGCGGGTTTTCGCCGCCGCGAATGCGAAGAAAGCCGGCGGCTTGTTCAAAAGCTTTTGGGCCGAGTTTGGGAACTTTCAAGAGTTGGCGGCGATTTTTAAATGCGCCGTTTTCGTTACGGTAATTAACGATATTTTTGGCAACTGTTGCCGTCATTCCTGACACAAATGTCAGCAGTTCTTTCGAGGCTGTGTTTAAGTCAACTCCGACATAATTAACGCAGCTTTCGACTGTTTCGTCGAGTTTCTTTTTGAGCAGTTTTTGGTCAACGTCGTGCTGGTATTGACCAACTCCTATTGATTTCGGGTCGATTTTCACGAGTTCGGCGAGGGGGTCTTGCAAGCGCCGCCCGATGCTGACTGCGCCGCGGACGGTGATGTCGAGGTCGGGAAATTCGGCGATCGCCACATCGCTGGCTGAATAAATCGATGCACCGGATTCATTCACCATGACTTTAATCGGTTTCCTGTCCATTTGGGCCAAAACTTCCGAAACAAATTCGTCTGTTTCCCGAGAAGCTGTACCGTTGCCGATCGCGATTAATTCAATCTTATATTTTTCAATTAAATGCTTGACAATTTTACCAGCTTGCTGTCGCTGAGCGGCCGCTTGGTGGGGGAAAATTGCTTGATATTCTAAAAATTGCCCGGTTTCATCGAGGGCGGAAACTTTGCACCCCGTGCGAAATCCCGGATCGATCGCCAGTGTGGGTTTCATTCCCGCCGGCGCCGACAGCAGCAACTCGCGGAGGTTGGTTTCAAAAGTGGCGATCGACTCGATATCAGCGGCGGCTTTGTTGTGCGATCGCACTTCCGTAATCAAGGAAGTCTTCATCAGTCGGTTGAAAGCATCCTTCAATGTCGATCGATAAAACTCTTTAACTTCCGGTATCCTAGTTCTAATTTCCTGAGCTTCCAAATAAGCCATCACTGCGGATTCATCAAAGGCCAATTCTAAATCTAAAACCCCTTCCGTTTCCCCGCGAAACAGCGCTAACATATTGTGCGACTGAACGCTTCTGGCTGCAACTTGGTAATTGCGGTACATTTCAAATTTAGTGCTTCCTTCCGGGAAATCATCTTTAATTTTCGAGACAAAAACTCCTGTTTTCATCAAAAAATCTCGCAAATAAGCCCGCAATTCTGCTTTTTCCGAAACCGCTTCCGCCAAAATATCTCCAGCACCTTTGAGAGCTTCTTCTGAAGTTTTTACTCCCTTTTCTTCCGAAATATATTTGCTAGCTTCCCCTTCGAGATCCGCAGGCTTAGCTGTCGGCAGGTTCAGAGACTTGATAAAATTTGCCAGGGGTTCCAAACCTTTTTCTCTAGCAATTGTCGCTCGCGTCCGCCGCTTGGGTTTGTAAGGCAGATAAAGGTCTTCGAGTTCGTTTTTTTGCAAGCACGATTCAATTTTAGCTTGCAATTCCTCCGTGAGTTTGCCCTGAGAGGCGATCGTATCTAAAATCGACTTTTTGCGGTCTTCAATTTCCGTCAAATAAGTAAAGCGATCGGAAATATCCCGCAAATGAATTTCGTTGAGGGAATCGGTACGTTCTTTGCGGTAGCGGGCAATAAACGGAATAGTTGCGCCCTCGGCGAAAAGTTCCAGAGCATTATTGACTTGGGAGAGATTGATGTCAAGTTCTTGAGCAATCAGTTGAGGAATGTTGAGCATAGTACAGAATTTTGGGTCAGTCAATTTTAGATTTTAGATTCACTTCACGGAAGAAGGTAAAAAGGTTTCCAATAAAAGTTTGAAAGGTGTTGGCGATTGTCTTGCCACTATTAAAGTTATTTTAGCATAAATCTAGTATTTTTTCAAAATTACCAGTCAAAATCAGACTAAAGTCCTGCTTCTAACTCCCAAAGAGGACTCGCCTTCCCACCGAGCAAACCGGTTCGTAGTGATGAATTCAGTCCTTCTTGTCACAAGTTTACATTCAGAAATTCAGTCCTTATTATAACTCCTAAAAATTACTTTTTCCCTACTTTTTACACAGGCTCGTAGTGATGAATTCAGTCCTTCTTGAGACTCCCATAAAAAAACAAGCTTCTCCCTACAAAAAAAATAATATTTAACAATAGTTTGATTAATTAAGCTTATTTATTGCTAACACTATTTGCAGTCAACTCATCGGCGTAAGGTGACTGATGCAAATAAGCCTTACCCGCAGAACCAAAAAGTTGCAGTTTGCCAGAAATCACCGATCGCATAGCATCGATCGCCTTTTGCATAACTTCCAACAAATCAGGAGCTGACAAAGAATTGCTAGTTTTCAACACCTCCATATAAGCATCGCGAACTTCCGTATTCACATTAAACTTAGATACGCCTAATTTAATAGATTGATTAATCATCGATTCTGGCAAACCGCTAGCGCCGTGCAACACTAACGGCACCGAAACAGAAGCCCGGATTTTTGCCAAACGCGGAAAATCGAGTTTCGGTTCGCTGAAATATTTGCCGTGAACGTTGCCAATTGTTACCGCCAGAAAATCCACCTTAGTTGCTTGAATAAACTCTACAGCTTCCACTGGATCTGTCATTTTAGCCGCTTTTTCTTCGATTGTCAAACCATCTTCTGTGCCGCTAATTCGACCGATTTCTGCTTCAACCACCGCACCGTTAGCGTGGGATAATTCAGTCATTTTGCGAGTAAATATTAAGTTTTGTTCGTAGGACAAAGGAGAACCGTCAGCCATAATTGACTTGATGCCGGCGGCTAGGGCGAGGTGAATATCTTTTTCTGAGGTGCTGTGATCTAAGTGTACTGCGATCGGGACTAAAGACTTGCGCGCGGCTTCCATGCAAAGCGCGACTAAAGGCGATTTTCCGTATTTGAGGGCGCTGGGGTGAAGTTGCAGCATCGCAGGACTTTGCAGCGCTTCGGCGGCATCGATGACGGCTTTTACTCCTTCGAGATTGTACACGTTAAAAGCGCCGATCGCATAAGCGTTTCTCCGGGCCGTGTTCAGCAATTCGCTAGTTGAGGCGAGCATAAATACCTGACTTAAAAAAATTAGAAGGAAGATGGAAGATGGAAGATGGAAGAAGTCATTAGTCATTAGTCATTAGTCATTAGTCATTTTACCCTGAGCGAAGTCGAAGGGTAGTTATTAGTCATTAGTCATTAGTCATTAGTCATTAGTCATTAGTCATTAGTGCTGTCGCCTCCGAGCTTTCCGTACAACGTCATCAGGAAGAAAGAAGCTGTAGGGTGCGGATACATCGACAATTCCTAAACAAACATCGACAATTTCACAGCGAGACACCTTATACAATAGTTATTATAGGGTGCGTCAGGGCTGAATATTTTGACAAAAAACTAATAATTTTCCACCTAACGCACCCTACGATTTTATGCACTATTTTTGTGCGTTACCAGCGTGCAAACCGCACTCTTTTAGTGTCGCTTCTTCCCACCACCAACGACCTTCGCGTTCGTGTTGGTTTGGCAATATCGGTTTCGTACAAGGTTCGCAACCAATGCTGACAAAACCGCGTTCGTGCAACTTGTTGTAAGGCACATCCAAAGCACGAATGTAATCCCAAACCTCTGCCGAAGACCAGTTTGCTAAGGGGTTAAATTTAATTATTTCATGGTCGGGAGTTGAGAATGCACTGTCAACTTCAATGACCGGAATACCATTGCGGGTACTGGGGCTTTGGTCTTTGCGCTGACCTGTAATCCAAGCATCGAGGGTATTCAATTTCCGGCGCAGCGGCTTGACTTTTCGCACGCCACAGCATTCTTTGTGACCGTCTTCATAAAAACTAAACAATCCCTTTTCATCTACTAGGGCTTGTACTTCTGCTGCATCGGGAAACATTACTTCTAACTTAATGCCGTAATGTTTTCTGACGGCATCTAAAAACTGATAGGTTTCTGAGTGCAATCGTCCGGTGTCTAAAGTGAAAACGCGGAAGTTTTTGGTGATTTTCGAGGCCATGTCGATCAGAACTACGTCCTCGGCACCGCTGAAAGAAATTGAGATATTGTCAAAATTTTCTAGGGCGAATTTGATAATTTCTCTGGGTGTTTTTTGACTGTATTCTGCTTCAAGGGCGGCAATGTTGAGATTTCTTTGGATGGCAACCATATTTTCGGGTTTTCAGTGTTCTTTTCCTCTAGCCCCTGATTATAGCCGATCGCAGTATCTATCTCACTGATTAATTTGACGGCATCTGGCGGCAGTCTTTTCGGCTGTACCCGCGAGGAGAGATCGAGGAGGACGATCGCCCGTTTGTGGCAATTTCGGTCAACCCAAAATATTCTACCGGGGAAAATATGACTGTCGCACAGTTCGCCCAGGTTTGTAGTGAGGAATGTGAGTCCTTCTTGATTTTTGCGGACTCGCATTCCTCACTACCAACTGATTAGTCGCAATCGTTATGACAAAGATTCCATTTCTTTTTGCCACTTTTTCAATAAAACTTCGCGCTCTTTTTGTTCTTGAGGTTCCGGCATTCTCAAGCCATTTGTAGCATCATATTTACCGTAATACTGCGACATTCCCTGAAAAGATTTAGTCCCCTCATTGGGCAGAATATTTTTCTGTTTTAGCCACTTTTCACAGGAACTCTGCCACATAAAAACGCGATCGTGCACTTCGCCACCTAATTTTCTGATGCGCTTAATTGAAAGTTCTTTTTTGACAAACAACAGCCGATCGCTCTCTTTACTGCGCCCAATTAACCGAATTTCCGCCCCAGTGCCCCGGAAAAACTCGATCGCACAATAATCCTCAAACTGAAAAATGCAGACCTCAGTTGGAGGAGCGCCCTCATCTGGTAAGATATCCACATCAAACTGCAACTGGTAGCCGATCGCGCTCACAGACGACTGCGGCAAAAGCAACCGCACCCGCTTCAGGCGATCGCTATAATTTGCCCAAAAATCTCGGCGCTCCTCCAACTGCTTAATTTCTGCATCAGACAGCCGCAGCATCCGCGCCACCAAATCAATTGTTTTCTGGAAATAACTATAATTTAGTGCGCCAATCCATCGAATCAGCGACTCTCGGGCGGGAGCCGAAACTAACTGCAATTTGGGATAATATTCATCTCGCACCCACTCAACCAATTTAGGCCTTTGATTTTTGAGAATATCGCTCGAAATTTTCACTAACAACTCTTCAACTGCTGCAAGTTGCGGCGCTGGTGGCATTTCCTTCAAGCACCTAAGCAGCCATTCTACGCCCGACAAATCGGAAACCTGATTTTTAGCAAAAATTCCGGCAAGATGTACTTGAGCGCGATCGACTGCGGGGATTGTGGCGGGTAACTGAGCTTTTGCTAATAGCTCTGTTGGGGTTTTGAGATATTGCCAACTGAGTTTTGCTAGCTCGTAATCAGAGTTATCGCGAGTCAGGATTTTAATAATTTGTACTGGTAAAGCATCGATACCCGCCGCCGTGCTGGCAAATTCGGCAAAGCACTCTACCAAAGAGCGATCGAGCACCGGAACATTGCTAGAAACAGGATTTTCTAACTGGTGGCTGTGGTGCAGAGCCAAGCGCCACAGCAACTGCTGTTTCAGGCGGACATTGTTTTGAGCTACCAGCCAAATAGCTTGGGATATTTCTGGGGCGCGATCGGGGTTTTTGGTGTCCCATTCAGCTTTAGCCCAGAGACAATAAGTCCATTCCAGAGGAGTAATGCTGTCACCTCGCTCGTTCTGAATATCTGCTATAATTTCAGTCATCCCTCGCCGCGATATCCCCTTCACTTCGGGCACATTGGGCTTGTTTTGATGGGCAAAATTGCCAGCGTTTTTTATTTTTTCTGGTTGTTGCTGGCTGGTAATTGAAGGGAGTTGAATCTCGCTAAACTGAACGCTCATATTTATAAATTTATCCCAATTAAATTACTGAATTAGCATTCTTTATTTGGCGGCGCATCAACCGAGATTTTTTTGATAATAATTTCAGGGAGTGCGCGCGAGCGAGTTGAAAAAGCCGGTTTTGGCGATCGCCAGCGCGTCAGCCCTTGTACTGCAGTATTTTACACAACTTTTGATATTAAGGGAAGATACTACTGGGAAAAATACCTCGATTGCGTAGGATTCTTTCTTTCGGTAGAAGTCAATTAAGCTGGTTTGCGGTTTAGTAGCCCTGTTATATCAAAATCAAAGGCAAAAAGTGCGATCGGCTGATGTGAAAATCTCCATCTTAGGTACTATGGACTAAATATTTAAAATGTTATTAAATAAACTGTGCGCGATAAGAAGTTATCAGTTAACAGAACTTGCCAGCACAACCTACCGCAGCAAATATCTATCGCACAACAAATTTTAATGTAGATCGCCCCGTGCAGTATCCTGTAGCTTGTTCGCCCCAATTTTGGAGAACTCGCAGTATTTTTCAACTCTGGAAAATGATGTTAAATTTAGTCCCCGATGCCGCCAACAACCAACTGCGAATTATCGAGTCCGCACTACCAAAATCGATTAAAAAACTGTCGCGGCACAACTTAAAAATCTGCTCAATTTTGTTGGATTGGGAATTTGAGCGATCTGGTTCATTAATAGCCTGTCTGGTTACTAAAAAGTGCGGTAATTTGCGAGTAATTATTGAAGTTTAAATTTGGTAACTGGTAGTGGGAAATTTCAAATCCCAAATCCCAATTGCCAAATTCCTCAAAATCCGTTTGCATCTTGTATATTGTTGGTTAACTAAACTTTTTTCTGCCCGCAGCGGCAGTGCGATCGGCTATATTGTATTTAGAAGTGAATTAATTTTTTCGCTGGCGGGGTGCAGCCAAACAACCATCGCGCCAGCTTCTCAATCCTGAATTGTCGGCTGTCAACAACAGCAAGGAAGTATGGAATTATGTCAAAAATTTTAGTAGTAGACGATGTTCCCAGCGAACTCGAAATCATCTGCCGCATTCTTCAAGATGCCGGAATGGACGCGATCCGGGCTAGCGACGGCGAAGAAGCGATCGCCCTGATCCGAGAAAAACCCCCGGATCTTGTGGTTTTAGACGTAGTGATGCCGCGAATGAACGGATTTGAAGTGATCAGAGAATTGCGGGGCGATCGCGCAACTGCCAACTTACCAGTAGTATTTTGTACTCATAAAAATACCGACATTGATAAAGCTTGGGGAACCGATTTAGGCGCAGACGCTTACGTCAGCAAACCCTTTGAACCTCAGCAACTCGTCAACATCGTGCAGCGCCTGCTTTCTGCCTAAACACAATATATAGCCTTCATTAACTCTCACAAAAAACATTATAGCTAGAAACCCCGTTTTATTGAAAAAACTGGGTTTCACAATTTATTAAAATTTTTACTTTTAATAATAATCGCAAGTTGATTTATTGTCAAATCCGCGATTTATTTAATATAGTGTCTGGTCGATTAACGGAGTTCGGATTGGTTCCTATACCGGACTGAAGTCCTCACTACGAACCGTTTGTGTTGCGATCGTAGACCGGAGATATAACACCTGTTTTGCATTTATATCATCTCCGATCGAATCACTATACTAAGATTAGTTTGAGTTCGGAATGCAAGTCCTCAGATGATGCGGACTCGCATTCCTAACGATCGAACCTTTTTTATTTGGATAATTGACCGGACAAGATATTACACAAAGTGCGATCGCTATAGGTATAAATCTCGGAATCTGGACGATCGCACTCCTCAAAGACGGTTTTTGCCCGATCGTGAGATGCTCCCCTTTCCTGGCAAAGCAAAATCCTAATTTGTAAGCTAGACTATAAACAAAAAATCTACAATGAAAGCAACTGCTCCCACCGTAGCGGGGAATCAGACAAGTGGAACAAAACAATTTCTTATCTTCGCTCAAGGAGGCAGTCTGTTCGCCATAGAATTAGAGGCTGTGCGAGAAGTGCTTTCCCTCAGCGAACAACCGATTTCCCCGGTTCCCAACACCCTGCCGTTTTTGCTGGGATTAACCAACTTGCGGGGCGAAATCTTAGCAACCGCAGACTTCGGAGGGTTTGCAGGTATCGAACCGGTTGACACTCACCACCCAAGCAGCCGCATTTTAGTGGTGGAAGCGCCAGATCCCCGAGACGTGAGATTGTCGAAGATGCGGATGGGATTGGCCGTCTCCCGCGTCGAAGGAGTTTTATCTCTAAATCCCGATCGCACTGTCTCGGCGATAGATGTCAGCCCTGACTTAGCTCCTTTTTTGAAAGGTTTGTACAATTCCGACGGACGCTTGCTCATGATAGTCGATGTCGAAGCCATCGCCCATTCCGATCGCTGGTAAGTAGAAGGAAGTTCGGCAACGAGCAATGTACGGGATGTAACGGATGTAACGGATGTAACGGATGTAAGTCCGTCGGAAGATGGAAGAAGGAAGATGGAAGATGGAAGATGGAAGATGTCATTAGTGCTGTCCTCCCCCCATCGAACGTCCAACGTCATCAGGAAGAAGGAAGAATATGGAGTCAATCTAAAATCTAAAATTGATCGTTCCATCGCCCGCATTTGAGTTGCCAACTATAAATTTTATCATGAAACTTCTCTATAGCTCGATCGCCACGACATTCACCCTCACATTACCTGACTTCTCTCCATCGATGCTAACTGGGATTGCCAATTGCATCATTTGTTTGTGTTATTTTGCGATCGGCTTCCTGATCAGCTTAAGTTTGTGGCGAAACCGTCAATTTGGGTTTGACATCTTCGCCACAGTCACAGCAGGCATATTTTTGAGTTGCGCTTTGGGCCACAGCGGCCACGCAGCCGAATACCTGGGACTGCCGCACTCCCCCGTGGCGCAAACTATCTCCGATTGGATAACTGTCATTCCGGCGATCGCATTTTTGAGTTTGTCCAACCGCTACCAATTCTTAGTAGGTTCCACCCAAATTCTCAATTCCAAAAAAGCAACAGAACAAGCCCTCAGCCAAACTAATCAGCGATTTCAGGCCATCTTCGACCAAGCTTTTCAAATCATCGGATTATTACAACCAGACGGTACTTTGATCGAAGCAAATCGGACAGCGCTAGAATTAGGCAACTTCCCAGAATCACAAGTGCTGGGACAGAAATTTTGGCACACACCTTGGTGGGCAGCATCCCCAACCAACCAGCAGCGAATAAAAACCAACATTCAACAAGTCTCTACCGGCCAATTTGTGCGGGAAGAATACGAAATCACCGGCTTAAATAACCAGTTGATAGTAATGGATCTATCCTTGAAACCCCTGTTAGATGAAACTGGACAAGTCTATCAAATACTTGTAGAGGGCCGCGAAATTACCAAACGCAAACAAACAGAAGTGGCCTTGCAACAGCTAACGGCAGAATTAGAGCAGCGAGTCAAGGAAAGAACCGAGCAGATTTCGCAAACTAACGCCCAATTGCAACAAGAAGTTCGCGATCGCACCGCAGTTCAAGAGCAATTAAAAGCTTCAGAACAATTTTTAAACAATATCCTCAACACCATCCCCGACGCGATTTACGTCACAGACGAACAGCACCGCTGGTTAACATTAAACGATGCCTTTTGTCAATACATCGGTTACAACCGAGAAGAACTAATTGGCAAAGCTTACCGCGACTTTTTACCGAAAGAAGAAGCAGATATATATGAAGAAAAAAATCAATTAGTCTTTTTGGCAAATACGAGCATTGAAACCCAAGAAACTATCATAAATCCAGCCGGAAATACCCAGTTCCTCTCCGTCAAAAAATCTACATTTGTAGATGCCTGCGGCAGCAAAGTTCTCGTTTGCGCGATTCGAGAAATCACCAAGCGCGTGGAAATGGAAGAACAAATGCGGCAGACACTGGCAAAAGTAGAAAATTCCCAACGTTTGCTGCGGACAGTAATTGATGCCACCCCAGACTGCATCTTCGTCAAAAATCAAGACCGCCGCTACGCCCTAGTCAATGCAGGTTTCGCCGCCGCCTTCGGCAAAACCCCAGCAGAAATTATCGGCAAAGATGATTTAGAACTTGGCATATCGGCCGATCGCATCTTCAGCAACACCCACGCCCAAACAGACTCCCAAAACCAAATCCAAAACTTCCGCGCCGACAACAAAAACGCGCCGGCCTCCAACGAATCCGCCACCTTAGCCGACGGCAAAATACACGTATTCGACACCCAGAAATTGCCGCTCAAAGATGCAGAAGGCAATACTATAGGAATGCTCGGCTTCGCCCGCGATATCACAGAAAGCCGCGAATCCGAACAGCAGCTACTGCGGCTCAAGGCCATCCTAGAAGCAACAACAGACTGGGTAGGAATGGCAGACTCCCAGCAGCGCACCATCTATCTCAACCGCGCGGCCAGAGAAATGTTAAAAGTTGGCGAGTCGGCAAATTTAGCCGAAGTCAGCATTTCCGACGTGACATCGCCCAAAAGTGTCGATACTATTATGAACGTCGGCATCCCCGCAGCTTGTCGGGATGGAGTTTGGAGCGGCGAGACAATTTGGCAGACTTTAGAAGGCGAAGAAATACCGGTTTCTCAAGTAATTATTGCTCACAAATCCGACAGCGGAGAAGTTGAATTTATGTCAACGATCGCCCGCAACATCACCAACCGCAAGCGCACGGAACAAGCCTTGCGGCAAAACTTGCAAATGCTCGACCTCGCCAGCGATGCTTTAATTATTCGAGAACTCGACGGCACGATCGATTACTGGAACCAAGGCGCTGAAAAAATCTACGGCTGGACTAAACAAGAAGCTTTAGGACAAGTTACTCACACTCTGTTCGATACGAAATTTACCCAACCTTTAGCATCAATTTTAGAACAGCTAGAACAGCAGAATTATTGGGAAGGAGAACTGATTCATACCACCAATTACCAAACCAAAATTACCGTGTTCAGCCGCTGGACTTTGCAGCGCGACGAACAGGGAAAACCCAAAGCAATTTTAGAAATTAACAACGATATTACAGAGCGCAAGCTTGCCGACTTAGAAAACCAAAAATTGATTTTGCTTGTCGAAAGCAGCTCGGATTTTATCGGCATAGCAACAATGGAGGGAGAGCCAACATACATGAATGCCGCTGGAATTAAGTTAGCGGGATTGCAAAATATTGCAGAAGTCAAAAGCAAAAGTATGTATGATTTCTTCACACCCGAAAACGCTAAGATTGTCAAAGAAGAAATATTGCCCGCCACTGTGCGAGACGGTTTTTGGCAGGGCGAATTCCAGTTTAGAAACTTTCAAACAGGCGAAAACATTCCCGTTGACTTTACCCTATTTACCGTCAAAAACTCAGACACAGGCGAGCCGGTGGGCGTAGCCACAGTGACGCGCGACATTAGCGATCGCCAGCGGGCCCAAGAAATGCTGCGCGATCGCGAAAGACTGTTCCGAGCCATTTTTGACCAATCGTTCCAATTAGTGGAGCTGCTAGAACCAGACGGCACCGTTTTGGAAGCCAACCAAACAGCCCTGACAGTCGCCGGACTCGGGCGCGAAGACTTCGTGGGCACGCAGTTTGCCGAGAATGTGTGGTGGCAGATTTCCCCAGAAGCCAAGCAAAAAGTCGAAGCTGCAGTCGTCGCCGCCGCCGCCGGCGAATTTGTCCGCTACGAAGCCGACGTGCTGGTTGCTGGAGGTGCTGTGATGACTGTGGACTTCTCCCTAAAACCCATCAAAGACGACAACGGCAAAGTCGTGCTGCTGATTCCAGAAGCTCGCGACATTAGTGATCGCAAAGCCCTAGAACGAGAATTAGTTTTGCGTCAATCCCGCTTTGACGCATTTTTCGCATCTGCCCCGGCGGCCATGTTTATTCTTGACGACCAATTGCGCTTCGTGCAAGTCAACGAGAAATTGGCCGAAACCGCCGGCCCGTCAGTTGCCGAACACCTCGGCAAAACCGTCAGGGAAGTTATGCCCGAAATGGTCGATACTCTGCAGCCGATTTTGGAGAGCGTTCTGACAAACAACCAATCATTTTTAAACATTGAGGTATCGGGAACAACCGTCAATCAACCGGGTGTAATCCGAGATTGGCTGGCTTCTTACTTTCCTTTGGCCGGAGAGGACGGCAAACCGATGGGTGTCGGCGGTGTGGCGATCGAAATTACCGATCGCAAAAAAGCCGAAGCAGAGCGCGAGCGATTTTTTACCCTGTCCCTAGACTTAGTTTGTATTATAGATTTTGAAGGCAAATTCAAGCGCCTCAATCCCGCTTGGGAAACAACTCTCGGCTACAGCCTAGAAGAAGTTAAAGACCAATCTTTTCTCCATTTCCTCCATCCAGACGATCGCGAAAAAACCACAGCAGAAGCTGCAAAAATAGCCGGTGGCACCGAAACAAAGTCTTTTGAAAATCGCTACCGCTGCAAAGACGGTTCCTACAGGTGGCTCTCGTGGAAAGTGCGACCGGAAACCGAACAAAAGCTCATGTATGCAGTGGCTCGCGACGTTACCGAAAGTAAACACGCGATGGTGCAACTGGAAAAAACAACCGCCCAATTAGCGAGTTCCGAAGACAAATTTAGAGGTCAAAGCAATCTCTTGCAACTGTTAATAGACAGCATTGGCGACGGCATAATTGCTGCCGACGAAAATGGCAATTTTGTTTTATTCAACCCCGCAGCCGAAAATATCTTTGGCTTGGGTTCCACGGATACTCTTCCCGACGAGTGGTCGGGAAAATACGGCTTATTTTTGCCAGATGGAGTCACTCCCTATCCCGCCGCCGACATACCTTTAGCGCGCGCCATTCGAGGAGAATCAGTACGCGAAGTAGAGCTTTTTACCCGCCATGCAGCCCAGCCGGAGGGCCTGTGGATAAAAATTAGTGGCAGCCCGCTCAAAGACGAAACGGGAGCGATCAAAGGCGGTGTAGTAGTTTGCCGCAACGTCACCCAGGAAAAAGCATCCCAGGGGCAGATGCAGCAGTTTGCCGAGACACAGCAACGCTTGCTGCAAGAACTCAAAACGCGACAAAATGCCCTAGACGAAGCTGCGATCGTCAGCGAAACTGACATCAAAGGCATGATTACCTACGTCAACGACAGATTCATTCAAATCTCCGGTTACAGCATGGGAGAACTCCTGCACCGCGACCACCGC
Source organism: Microcoleus sp. B4-D4 (assembly GCF_036705185.1). Taxonomy (NCBI): domain Bacteria; kingdom Bacillati; phylum Cyanobacteriota; class Cyanophyceae; order Oscillatoriales; family Microcoleaceae; genus Microcoleus; species Microcoleus sp. B4-D4. The sequence continues at coordinate 28,986 of NZ_JAUBTX010000047.1, forward strand.
ATCGTCAATTCCGGCTACCATCCCAAAGCATTTTTTGCTGAAATGTGGATGACAATTTCGCGCGGCTTGGTGTGGAAAGGAGAAATCAAAAACCGCGGCAAAAATGGCTCATTTTATTGGGTAGATTCGACGATCGCCCCAATCTTCGATACCAGCGGCACAATAATCAAATATATCGCCATCCGCTTTGACATCACCGAACGCAAAGAGGCAGAAGAACGGCTAGGAAAATTGGCAGCAGAACGCAAAGCTGAAGCCGATTCTATGACTCAACAAGTCCTCAAATTGTTGGGAGAAATTAAAGGCGCGGCTCAAGGCGACTTGACAGTCAGGGCGGAAGTTACCAACGATGTTTTAGGTGCTGTTGCGGATTCTTTCAACTTCTTAATCGGTTCTCTGCGGAAGGTAGTAACGGGAATTCAAACTTTAGCCGAACAGGTAACATCTGCCACCGGCGAGTCAATCACCAATACCAGCCAACTCACCCAACAAGCGGAAGTTCAAGCAACAAAAATATCTGCCATCATGCGGGAAATTGAGCGGATTGTGAATTCGATCCGCGACGTGCGAGATGTTTCGGTGCGGGCTGAAACAGTCGCCCAGCAGTCTTCTCACACTGCTGAAGTCGGCGGTATGGCGGTCGATCGCGCTGTCGAAGGCATTAACGAGCTCCGATTGACGATCGCCTCAACCTCAAAAATGATGAAGCGTTTGGGCGAATCTTCGCAGCAAATCGGTAAAATAGTCACTTCGATTTCTCAACTTGCTTCCCAAACCAATCTGTTAGCTCTCAATGCTACTATCGAAGCGGCGCGCGCGGGCGAACAAGGTTTGGGTTTTGCGGTTGTCGCCGAAGAAGTGCGAAAACTAGCAGAAAGATCGGCCGGCGCGACTGAAGAAATATCGGAAATTGTCGGTACAATTCAAGAAGAAATCAGCCGCGTGATGAAGGCAATGGAATCGGGGACGCTGGAGGTAGTGGAAGGCACTAAGCTAGCCAGCGAAGCTAAAACTCACCTCAATGCTATCATCGAAGTTAGTCGAGAAATGAACGCTCTGGTGCAGAATATTACTCGCGCATCTGCCAAGCAAACTGTTTCCGCTGAGGAAATTTCTAACAGTATGCAGCAAGTCAACGAGATTGCTAATACAACTGCACAAAAGGGTTCGGATGTCAAAGCTTCTTTGGACGATCTGTCCGGTTCTGTTGAAAAATTGCAAAAGTCGGTGGCAAATTTCCGCTCGTAATTTTAGAACCCCGACTTCTTCAAGAAGTCGGGGTTCGAGGTATTGTGGCAGTGTGCGATGATGAATGGTAAGATGGATGAGTATTATAAATATTTTTAGGGTGCGGCTATCGTGTTTGAGATTGAGTTTACAGACCAAGCGATTGAGGATTTGCAGTGGTTTAAGAAACACGAACAGAATCTAATTGTTGACGGTATTGAAGCCAACCTTTGTTATGAACCCACTACCGAGACGCGCAACCGGAAACCCCTGCGCCCAAATAATACAGCAGAATGGGAATTGAGAGTGGGGTATATCGCGTTTTGTACAACGTTGACAAGCAAGTTAAAATTGTCAGTATAGAGCGCATAGCTGCCAAGCCGGGGAATAAATACATACTTCAATGAGAAGAGGAAGAACTATGATGAACTGGGATTATCGAGTATTTTTTGAGGATGGCGGGTACACAATTCGCACGGTGTATTATGACGATAAAGGTGCGATCGCAGCCTGCTCTGAAAAAGAAACCGCACCTTTTGGAGAATCAGTGGAAGAACTTCAAGAAGAATTAAACCAACTCCTTGCTGCTCTAAAAAAGCCAGTTATTTCTGCTGACGATGTGCCGCCTCCAAGCGATCGCCCGAAGGCAAAAAGAGGAAAATCATTGCAAGCAGTCCGGCAACAACTTGGCTTACAATCGGAAATAACGAAAGAAAGTTCGTTGAGTTCAAGCGATTAGCCAAGAACCGAGGTTATCGGTAAGAGTTCAAAACTACTGGCCGCTTGTCTTAGTCAACAAATTTATATGAATGACGATGATTTAAACCAATTAATAGATGCTTTTACCGCAGAAACCAGCGAGTTTCTCCAGTCAATGGAGACGCACCTGCTGGCGATGGAATCCTCGGATTTGGAACAGCGAAAAGCAGCAGTTAAAGAAATGTTTCGGGCGGCTCACTCGATTAAAGGTGCGGGCTCGATGTTGGGCTTTCAAAACGTGTCGGCGGCGGCTCACACCCTAGAGGACTGTTTTGTCATTTTGCGCGATCGCACGGACTTGTCGGCGCTGGAAGCGACCACTGTAAGTGTTTTACTGCAAGGGGTGGATACTCTCAAAAAGATTTCTGTCGAATCCATTCATCACTCAGATGTCAGCACTCCAGATCAAAGGTCAAATTTGGAGGATCTCGCCCAAATTCACGCCCAGTTCGAGGCAAAGTACGGCAAGCCAGAACCGCCACCAGTTCCCGCCGCCAGTCGATCGGCAGCCCCGGAAACCCTAAAACTGATTTTTGAACACGAATTGCCGCCAATCTTCAATCGCCTGGAAACCGAACTTTCCCAAGCTTCTGAGGCAGATTTAGCAAAAAGCGTTACCGCCCTCAACCAGGTTTATTATCAACTCTCCGGTTTGGCTGGAATGCTGCAATTGCCGGATTTTGGGAAAGTCGCCGCACCCCTGAGAGATTTGATCGATTTTCCAGACTTGACTTTAGAACGCCTCCAGTCCGAGGGTTGGGCGATCGCCCAAAACCTGCAAACCGCCCGCCAGCAGCTATTGGAAGGAAGGGCGATCGAACTCCCCCAAATCTCCCCCCCACCCTCCGACGAATCACCATCCGAAACCCCTCCCCCAATCTCCCCCTCTCCCCCTCTTCCCCTCTTCCCCACTCCCCCTCTCCCCACTCCCTCTCCCCCACTCCCCAACCTCCAAAGACCGACAATCCGAGTAGACTTAGAACGCTTAACAGAATTGGTGAACCTCGTCGGAGAATTAGTCATCAACCGTACAAATTTGGAACTTCAAGAATCCGAACTGCGCGGCGAAGTCAAGCGCATCCGCCGCAGTATCGTAGATTTGAACCAATTCGGCGGCCAGTTGCGAGAAGAATACGACAGACTGAGTTTTGCCGATTGGAGAGGGGGAAACAGCAATGCGGGATTGGGAAAAATTGCAGGATCTGAAATAGAATTTCCGGCGATCGCTAACAGTAAATCCTCTCTGACCCATGCTCACTTTGATATCTTAGAGATGGATCGTTATACAGAGTTCCACTCTACAGCCGCAGAAGTCATCGAAACCGCCCAAGCAATTTCACAATCCGCCACCAAATTAGACCTCCTAGCCATGAAATTCGAGCGCAGTACCGACCAACTGCGCCGCATTACCGAACAACTCCGCAGCCGCGTCATGCAGTTGCGAGTCGTGAGTTTCAGTCGCGCCGTAGACCACTTGCCCCGAGCGCTCCGGGATATGTGTCTCACTTATGATAAAGATGTCAACCTCCTGTTAGTGGGAAGAGATACCAAAATTGACGAAAGTTTGCTTGATGCTTTGCGCGACCCCTTAATACACTTAGTGAGAAACGCCTTCGACCACGGCATCGAAATGCCCGAAGTTCGGCAAGCCAGTGGCAAACCCGCCAGCGGTCAAATTGAAATAGCAGCCCGCCACCAAGGCGGCCAAACTATTATTACTGTCGCCGATGACGGAAAAGGCATTGACCCGGAAATCATCCGCCGCAAAGTTGTCAACAAGGGTTTAGCGACAGAGGAACAAGCTCAAGAATTTTCCATTGCCGAACTCTACGATTTTCTGTTTTGGCCTGGTTTTAGCACCGCAGAAGGGGTCAGCGACCTTTCGGGGCGGGGAGTCGGACTCGACGTGGTGCGAACGAATTTGCGGACTGTGCGGGGAACGGTGAAGGTGGACTCTCGCCTGGGAAAAGGTACAAACTTTATTATCAAGCTGCCGTTGTTGCTGTCGATTACTGACGCTTTGATGGTGAAGACCGATCGTAATAAAATAGCAGTACCGCTGGATGCAGTCGAGGAGATTCTCCACATCAAAGCTTCGGAAGTTCACACCGCCGGCAATCAGCCGATGCTGTGGTGGCGGGAGGAATTTATTCGTTTGGTGAGGATGCAAGATTTGCTCGAATATAGCGTCCTCGGCCCCGATGGCCCCTCTCCAGATCCTTTGACCCAAGACCACATTCCTGTCTTGGTTTTGGCTTCGAGTGAAGGAATGCTGGCTGTGGCTGTGGAACGGCTGATCGGTCAGCAGGAAATTGTGGTTAAACCTTTGCCGCCACCTCTATCCAAGCCTCGCGGGGTTTTGGGGAGTACGATTTTGGGGGACGGCAAAGTTGTAACTATTTTGGATGTGGATGATTTGGTGGGTCAACCTTCTTTAGCCAATAGTTCGATCGCCCCTGTGTCCGGTACAACACCGCATATGGCGCCGAGTTCGAGTCAGTCACCCCAGATTTTGGTAGTGGACGATTCCTATACAATTCGGCAGTTGCTGTCTCTGATGCTGACTCGTGCCCGCTACCGAGTCGTGCAGGCTAAGGACGGGCTGGATGCTTTGGAAAAGCTGCAAAATGGTCTTGATTGCAGTTTGGCGATTGTGGATATTGAAATGCCCCGGATGGATGGATTTGAATTGTTGCGATCGATGCGATCGACCCAGCGGTTTGCTAAGATTCCCGTAGCCATGCTGACCTCCCGCAGCGGCGAAAAACACCGGCAAATGGCAATGGAATTAGGCGCAAATAAATATTTCACCAAACCTTACAGCGAAGCCCAACTTTTAGAAGCCATCCCCAAATTAATCAAACATTAGTTATTAGTTATTGGTTATTAGTTATTGGTTGTGAGTTATTAGTTATTAGTTGTGAGTTGTGAGTTATTCGTAAAAATTCCCAATTCCCAATTCCCAATTCCCAATTCCCAATTCCCAATTCCCATTACAATCTAAAATCTAAAATCTAAAATCTAAAATCGCATGACTCACGCCAATTACAATCGCCGTTTTCGCAGCCAAAAACAAGGTGCTGTCAGAACCCCCCCTCGAAAACTTCTTTCCTTTGAACTCGGAAACGTTAATTATGCAGTTCCCATTGAAAAAGTCCAGCGCGTTGTCAAAGACTTTAATCCCTACGGTTTTTTAGATAGCGGTCAAAGTTTAGTGCGACATCAAGAAGAATTGATTACCCTGATTAACTTATCCAAAATATTTCCCAGCAGTCGCACTCTTACTGACTTCAACTACCTGATTGTTTGCAGTTTAAATAAAAGCGATCGCTTGGGAATTCCCATTCCTGATATGCCAAAAATTTTGGAAGTTACCGAAGAAAGTTTCTGCGAAATTCCCGAATTGTACCGCCAACAACAACTGCCTCCGGTAATAGAAAAATTAATTCGCGCACCAGACGGTTCCGAAGTTTTTTATCTGAACTTGGATCGATTTAACTCAATGTAGCGCGCCCGCTGCTAATTAATGTTAGATGTTGGCAATTAGGACTTGAGTTTTCTTTAAAATCTAAGGACTAAAATCCTCACTACCAACCAATTTTATATTTTTATGTCAAACACATACAACGCAATTATTATCATATAATACTGCAATAAAGACGCATAATATTATACAATATTAATGGTTTATTTGCAATGTTTTATGAAAAAAATCACAAGATTGTCGATCGCCCTGTTAATGTTTGCCGCTACTCTAGAATATCCGCAAGCGGGGCTGCAACAAAGGGCGATCGCCCAAACACCAACACCCCAACCAGAAACACCTCAACCACAAATCATCCAACCACAAATACCCCAACCCCCAACAAGTCAACCCCCAACAAGTCAACCACCAACACCCCAAACACCAACACCCCAACCAAAAGCAGACGATCCCAAAAACCTCGGCTACGTCTCCCCAGAATTTGCCGAAAAATTCTCCCAGCAACAAATTGACCAAATCAACGCCAACGTCGAAACCCTGTTGCTAACCCAAAGCTGCGTCCGCTGCGACCTCCGAGCCGTAAAATTAGTTAACCTGCGCTTAAAAAATGCGATCGTCACAGGAGCAGATTTATCAGACGCCAACCTCAGCGGAAGTCGCTTCGAGATTTCAGATTTTGTCAACACCAATCTAGCTCGCGCCGACTTAAGCGGAGTCGAATTAATAGGAGCAAGAATTAGCAACACCAACCTCAGAAAAGCCAACTTGACAGGAACCAATTTAGACGGCGCAGATTTGCGATTTGCCGACCTGAGAGATGCCAACCTGTCAAATGCCAACCTCCGCAATGCTAACATCGACGGAGCCAGTTTGGACAGAGCCAGCATGGGAGGTACAACAATGCCAGACGGCAGCAAAAAGCAATAACACAGTAGAAGGAAGAAGGAAGAGGGAAGAAAGAAGAGGGAAGAAAGAAGAGGGAAGAAGTAATGAAATTCCTACAGGCAAAAACCGGGTTTTTTAAATCGTTACCAGGCTCTGCCTGGTAACGAATATCTGGAGGCTCTGCCTCCTCTTTTCCAGCCGAACCCAACCTACAAAAAATCTTCCTTCCTTCTTTCTTCCTTCTTTCCTTCTTTCCTTCTTCCTTCTTCCGACTTCCATCGAACTGAAATCCGTTACATCCGTTACATCCGTTACATCCGTTACAGAATCCGTTGCCGAACTTCCTTCTTCCCTCTTCCTTCTTCCTTCGACATCAAACAGCCAAAAACCTCTGAATCACCTCATCACTCAATTCGCTAGTGCTTCCCGAAGCCACAATTCCCCCTTTTTGCATAGCATAATACCAGTCAGCTTGCCGCACAAAATGCAAATGCTGCTCCACCAACAAAACCGAAATACCCCTAGTCGCAATCACCCGACGCACCGCAGCCTCAATATCCAAAATAATAGACGGTTGAATCCCCTCCGTCGGTTCATCCAAAATTAGCAATTTCGGCTCACCCATCAAAGCCCTAGCAATCGCCAACTGCTGCTGCTGTCCCCCGCTCAAATCACCCCCCATGCGATCGAGCATAGTCTTCAAAACCGGAAACAAATCAAAAATTTCATCAGGAATTTCAGGATTTTTAACCGCAACTGGTTTCGCTTCCAAACCCAACAACAAATTTTCTTTAACACTCAACCTAGGAATAATTTCCCGCCCTTGAGGCACGTAACCAATGCCCAACTTTGCCCGCTGGTGAGTCAACTTAGAAACAATCGACTCACCGCCAAAATTAATCTTACCGCTGCGGGGTTGCAGCAACCCCATCAGCGTTTTTAGCATCGTAGTTTTGCCAACGCCGTTGCGACCGATCAAACAAACCATTTGCCCCGCATTAACGCTTAAATCGACACCGCGCAAAATGTGACTTTCGCCGTAATAAACATTCAAATCAGAAACTTTTAGCATAACTGTTGACTGTTGACTGTTGACTGTTGACTGTTGACTGTTGACTGTTGACTGTTGACTGTTAAATGTTGACTGTTGACTGTTAAATGTTGTTATTAGCTAATACCAATAATCCACAAACAACTGCCAACTGCCAACTGCCAACTGCCAACTGACTACTCTTCTGGTTTTCCCAAATATACTTCAATAACGCGCTCGTCATTTTGCACCTCATCCATCGTTCCTTCACACAAAACAGCACCCTGATGCAAAACCGTCACCTTTTGAGCAATTTGCCGCACAAACTCCATATCGTGTTCTATCACTAACACCGAATGACTTTCGGCCAGCGAAATCAGCAAATCTCCAGTCAGCGCAGTTTCCTCATCAGTCAAACCAGCCACAGGTTCATCAACCAACAACAAATCGGGAGATTGAGCCACCAACATCCCAATTTCCAACCACTGCTTTTCCCCGTGAGAAAGCAAACCAGCATGAACATCAGCTTTAGCAACTAAACCAATTGTTTCTAACAAACCTGCAACCGTGCGCTTTTCCGCCACAGGAGAACCCTTAAACAGAGTAGGAAATACATTTTTATTGCCGTTGCAAGATAGCTCTAAATTTTCCCGCGGCGTTAAATTTAAATAAACTCGCGGCGTCTGAAACTTGCGGCCAATACCGAGTCGAGCAATCTGATATTCCGACAATTTCCGTAAATTGCGACCTTTAAATATTACCCGCCCTTCCGTCGGCTGCACCTTCCCGGTAATCGAGTCGAGAAAAGTTGTTTTCCCCGCACCGTTGGGGCCAATGATAACTCGCAGTTCGCCCGCATCCATACTAAAATTCAGATTGTTAATGGCTTTGAAACCATCAAAGCTAACAGTCAAATTTTCGATTTCTAATACTTTTTGGTTCATGTATTTGTCAGAAAATTTATTGAATGTTTATTGAATATTTGTAGTAAGAGCTTTAGTCTTTTATTACTGAATATTTGGAGTAAGAACTTGAGTTACTTCTTACAGATTTAGCCTGAATGCGGACTAAAGTCCTCACTACAAACCTTTTACGCGAAGCTAGAACTGCTAGAACTGTTCGTTAAAGGAGCTGGATTTACCGCCATAATCCGCTCAGCCAATTTCGAGAGCGGCAGACTTTGCAAATACACTTTGCCAGGCCCGGTTAGCTTGACTAAAAACAAGCCTTCGCCGCCAAATAAAGCATTTCTAAAGCCGCCCACAAACTGAATGTCGTAATCTACAGTCGGCGCAAAAGCTACCAAACAGCCAGTGTCTGCCCGCAACACTTCGCCAACTCCCAAATTTTTCTCAACTATTGTTCCTCCCGCATGAACAAAAGCGAGGCCGTCACCCTGCAATTTTTGCAGAATAAAGCCTTCTCCGCCAAAGAAACCGGCACCGAGTCGCTTGGTGAAAGCTACATCAATGTCAATCCCATTTGCCGCACAGAGAAATGAGTCTTTTTGACACAGAAATTTGCCGCCAAGTTGGCCTAAATCGAGGGGAATTATTTTCCCAGGATAGGGGGCGGCAAAAGCGACGCGGGCCTTGCGATTTCCGCTGTTGACAAAGGTGCTAATAAAAAAACTTTCCCCTGTCAGCATCCGTTTGAAACCTTGAAATATGCCACCACCTGTGGCTGTTTGCATCTGGATGTCGCCTTCCATGTATGTCATGGCTCCCACTTCAGCTCTGACGCCTTCTCTGGGGTCGAGTTCAATTTCAATCAGTTGCAAATCGTCGCCGTAGATTTTGTAGTCAATAACATCTGCCATATGTTTCCCCTCATGTTAAATAATTGAGTTATTTTACTACAAAATCTTTAGTTGGAAATCCGCTAGCATACCAGATATCATTTTTGAGCATTCAATGTTCAAGTTCTTCTTTTTCTCGCTGTACTTCGGGGTCTTGTTCCAGGCTGGGGTAAGTTGATGCGTACTTTGGTTTTTTGAACAGGCGGCGGATGTGTTCAAAATCTTTATTTTGCAGCCATCCGACTATGCCGTCGGGCAGCACTGTGACTACTATTAAGAATAGCGCGCCTTGGAAAAACAGCCACACTTCTGGAAATTTTTCGCTCAATAAAGTTTTGGCAAAGTTGACTAGAAACGCTCCTAATATTGCTCCCGATAATGTGGCGCGACCTCCGACTGCTACCCAAATTACCATTTCGATGGAAAATGCAATATTCATTGCTGTCGGCGAAATAATTCCCGTTTGTACGGTATATAAAGCGCCCGAAACGCCAGCCAAACCGGCGGAAATTGCAAATACTAAAACTTTATATCCTGTGGGATTGTAGCCGGAGAAACGCAGCCGCACTTCGTCATCGCGAATTGCTACGAGCAAGCGCCCGAAACGCCCGCAGGTCAGCCAGCGACAAAGGGCATAAGTTGCTGCGAGAAATAACACCGTAAGAAGGTAGAAAATATATTCAGTATCTCGGCTATTTACTGAGGCTCCAAATAGGGTTAATTGGGTGAGTCCGTTGGTGCCGTTAATCAGTTGCTGGCTGTTGAAGAAGTTGAAAAATACAATTGTGGCTGCTTGGGTGAGAATTGAAAAGTAAACGCCTCGAATGCGATTGCGGAATACTAAGTAACCTAAAACTGCGCCCAAAATGGCGGGAATTGCTACTACTGCGAAGACTGAGAAGGGAAATGAGTGAAATGGCTGCCAAAACCACGGTAATTCGACGCGAAAACCACTCATAAATTCTGGCACTTTGATGCTGGAATTTGGGGGAATTTGCAGTTTTAGGTGCATGGCGAAGGCGTAGCCACCTAGGGCAAAAAACACGCCATGTCCCAGACTGAGCAAACCTGTATATCCCCAGATTAAGTCTATGCCGAGGGCTGCAATTGCTAGTGCTAAAAATCGGCCCAATTGGTTGAGACGAGCGTCAGGAACTATTCCTGGGACGAGCAATATGAATGTTAGGGCGATCGCCCCTACAATTGCTGCTTCTTTTAGCCGTGCCTTTTTTTGTGTATTTTTCATTTTTTTGGCGATCGAAGCTGTAGTTGTTAATTCTCAACAGTGCGTCCTTTTTGCGGAAAAATTCCTCCCGGCTTCACTTGCAAAAAAGCCATAATTAAGGCAAATACCATGACTTTTGCCATGCTGGTGGTGGCGAAAAATGTGAAGAAATCAGCTAAGGGCTTGACAGGAGCAAACATTAATGCTAATGTTCCAGAGCCGATCAGGTAATTTGCAGTGCCGATCGCCATTGCAGCAACCACACTCCCCACAATCTTGCCGACACCGCCCACAACCACAACCATAAAGGTATCGACAATATAATTTTGTCCGGTATTTGAGCCTACCGAACCGATCAGACTAATCGCGCAGCCAGCAACACCAGCCAACCCAGAACCCAAAGCAAAAGTCAGCGCATCTACTTTCTCGGTAGGTATTCCCAAACAAGCGCTCATGCTGCGATTTTGCGTCACAGCGCGAATCCGCAATCCCCACACAGATTTTTGCAAAAATAGGTAAATTCCCGCCAAACAAACTCCTGTCAGCGCAATAATAAAAAGTCTGGCGTAGGGGAGTTGAAAATTGCCCAGCGGGATGCCGCCGCGCAGCCATGCAGGCGCAGTCACATCAACGTTTTGAGCACCAAACCAAGGTTTAGTTACTGCGAGTTTGTAAGTTTCGCTTAAAACTGCGCTGACAGCCCAGGAAATACCCAAAGACAAAGGTAAAATTATGGCGATAATTCCCTTGCGAATGCGATCGAAATCCGGGCGTCGCTTCAGCACCTGCAACCCGCCAAAAAATAGCAAACAAAATACAGCAATTCCCGCTACCAAAACCCAACTAACACTGCGGACAAACTGCTGTAAAATTAAACTTACGCCCCACGTCGCCAGCAATGTTTCTAGGGGCCGCCCGTAGAGATAGCGAATCACTCCGCGTTCGAGAATTAATCCTACCAGCGCCGCTACTAAAAAAGCTAGGGGAATGGCAAATAAAATATAGATTTCAAAGGCAAATCCTCCGATACCTTTGAAGACATTCTGCACTACGAAAGTTGTATAAGCCCCCAGCATCATCAATTCGCCGTGAGCCATATTAATCACGCCCATCAACCCGAAAATAATCGCTAATCCCAGGGCTGCAATTAGTAAAACAGCGCCGATGCTAATGCCGTTGAATAAACCGTCCAATAAGCCGCTCAGCACTTTTTATCCTCCTATTTTTCGATAATATTTGATGTCGCGATTTTTTGTATAAAGGTAAGGTGCACCCCCAAGCAGCCTACAAACTTCGGATTTCACGATTGACTTCTACTTTGCTTAGGAACAAAAATTTAATAACTTAAATACCTCCTAAGCTGTTGCTCATATATATTGTGTATGGCGATTGAGGGGGAGAGGGGGAGAAGGGGAGAGGGGGAGAGGGGGAGAGGATTTGACAATTTTTGATTGTCATCAAAATATACAATGTTTATTTGCACAACAGCTTACAGTTCTTTCTCCTATAAGTGGGGAAGTAAAAGGAGGTTCTTCCTCCCAATATGTGTTACCAGGCAGAGCCTGGTAACAAGCAAAGCCGGAGATGCTGCCCTTCACGCTTGAATTCTGCTTTACTTAGCTGGTCTTGAATTTGCCGCCTTTGGCCGGATCTGACCAATCACAAGAAAAGCCTTTTGTTTCGGGGACAAACTGATTCCAAGGAATCGGTGGCACGGCTTCTGGCGTAGCATAAGCAATTTCAAACAAACCGTCTTCTCTCACCTTACCCAACCGCACAAATTTAGCAAGGTGATGGTTGTTTTCTAGGGTCACTTTGCCCTCCGGCGCGTCAAAAGTTTGACCCAAAGCTGCTGCCCGCACTTTGTCCAAATCGTCGGCTGTTCCTGCTTTTTCGACGGCTTGCTTCCACAGGTAAACCATGATGTAAGCTGCTTCCATCGGGTCGTTTGTCACTCTGTCATTGCCGTATTTTGCTTTGAATGCTGCGACAAACTTTGTATTTGCGGGAGTGTCCACAGTCATGAAGTAATTCCAGGCGGCGTAATGGTCTTTGAGATATTCTACGCCGATCGCCTTTACTTCTTCTTCTGCAATACTGACAGACATGGACGGATATTTGTCCGGGCCCAAGCCTGCACCCTGCAACTGTTTGAAAAATGCGACGTTGCTGTCGCCGTTGAGGGAATTGAAGATGACACCGCCGTCGGGCAAAGCTGCCTTAATTTTAGTAATAATTGGCGTGACTTCTGTACCCCCTAAAGGAATGTAATCTTCCCCAACTAATTCGCCGCCTTTGGCTGCTAGCTGTGCTTTAATAATGGTGTTTGCGGTGCGGGGAAAAACGTAGTCAGAGCCGACTAAGAAGAATTTTTTGCCTTTATTTTCTAGCAGCCAGTCAACTGCTGGTTCGATTTGTTGGTTGGGCGCAGCCCCGGTGTAAAAGATGTTTTTTGAGCACTCTTGACCCTCGTATTGTACGGGATACCAGAGCATATGATTTTTTTCTTCAAAGACTGGCAATACTGCTTTGCGGCTGGCGGATGTCCAGCAGCCGAAGACTGTGACAACTTTATCTTGGTCGATCAATTTTTTGGCTTTTTCGGCAAAAGTCGGCCAGTCTGAGTTGCCATCTTCTATTACTGCTTCGATTTGTTTTCCGAGGACTCCGCCAGCTTTGTTGATTTCTTCGATCGCTAATTGTTCGGCATCAACCACGCTTTTTTCGCTGATGGACATTGTGCCGCTCAAGGAATGTAAAATTCCTACTTTGATCGTGTTTCCACCGCCTGCTGCTGCTGGTGCAGTTCCTGTTGCTGTTGGAGAAGCGGCTGGGGTGGCTGTTGGAGTCGGAGTTCTACAAGCTTTGAGGAATAAACTTGTTGTGAGGGTAGCAGAACCGTATAAAAGAAATTTCCGCCGATCGAATCGCTTTGTCATTTTTCCTTGTTACTCTTAAATAGCTCAGTCAGATGATTGAGAATAACATATAGCGACTTGATATTAAGACTAGGTTGAGAATACTTTTGTATCTTTATATACAAAAGTTATTATTAATTTACAAAATGAAGGTTTGGTGAGGATTGATGGCAAATGTGGCAGAAACGGAGTTTAGACACTAAGATATGCACTTTGAGCGATCGGTCTGAAATTAACAACCGGGTTTCTTTAGAGAATTATCTTATTGATACTAGGAGTTAGACCGTAACTGAGTTTGTGGCACACTTGGATCGTGTCCGATCGATTACCATCACAAAAACGGTTCGTAGTGTGGACACCACAATGCAATAATGAGCGGACTGAAGTCCGCACTACGAAGCGAATTCATCTTGCTGCGGTTAATTGATCGCGCGTTCACAGGAAAATATCAAAGCAGATGACGATCGCCCTTTATACAAATATAGCAACAGCCACATGGGGCGCGGACATAAATAACCTAATGAATACAGCCGATACCCGTCAAGCATAAATGGTTTGATTCCCCTACTCTGCAACTGCTTTCGGAGTCAACTGTCCACTGTCAACTAATTTATGGAGAATAGCGGACTCGAACCGCTGGCCTCTGCGGTGCGATCGCAGCGCTCTACCAACTGAGCTAATTCCCCTGATTGACTTTCAATTTAGCATTTTAAATGCTCGATTGCCGAATCTCAAAGGCTTGCAAATTGCATTTGCTTTCAATTTTACAAACCGTGACCAACATTAGCACGTAAGTGCTAAAAACGTCAAGAGTTTTCCGCTGCCGGCTCGGTGGGGGCGATCGAGCAAAGTTGGGCCACTCTGTCCAACTCTAAATCAGCAAAATAGTCCACCGTCCAATTAGCTTGGCGCTGGATCATGTGAAACGGGTAAGTGTGAGTCACGCCCGCTACCTGCATCCCCGCTTTTTTCGCCGATTCTATCCCCGCAAAAGTATCTTCTAGGGCCAAACACTCGATCGGTTGCAGGTTCAAACCGGGATATTTCTGGTTGAGAAGTTCCACAGCCAACAGATAGCAGTCGGGTTCTGGTTTGCTCGCCGTCAAGTCGTCACCTGCGACAATTAACTCAAAATTTGCAGCCAAACCGGCTCGCTCTAGCACTAATTCTATATCCGATCGCATGGCCCCGCTAACTACGGCCATTTTTAGTCCAGAAACGCGAATTTTGTCAATAAATTCTGCCAAACCGGTATAAATCGGCAATGTTTCCAAACTATTTATTTTTTCTTGATAAGCTTTGGCCTTGCCTAGCAGCAAGCGATTGAGGTATGTTTCTGTGAGATATCGTCCTCGGCGCTGCAGCAGTTCGGTAATGCAAGCGCGATCGCTCTTTCCCAAACAAATTTCTCGAAACTCCCCGCGTTTGAGTTGCAGATTTTCATCTAGCATCAGGCGATCGATTAAGTTCTCGTGAATCGACTCGTCATTAATAATAACGCCATTAAAATCAAATAAAACTGCTTTTAGAGTCATTAGTTATTGGTTATTAGTTATTAATTATTAGTTATTAGTTATTTGTTATTTGTTATTTGTTATTTGTTATTTGTTATTTGTTATTGGTTGTTGGTTGTTGGTTGTTGGTTGTTAGTTATTGGTTATTAGTTATTATTTATATCGTTTCCGCTTGTATCGGACTGATTTAACCACAGAGAGCACAGAGTACACAGAGGGAGAGAATATATATCTGAATCATTCCGATGCTACCGGATTTGATATTATTGGTTATTAGTTATCAGTCATTAGTTATCAGTCATTAGTCATCTTGCCCGAAGAGCGAAGTCGAAGGGTAGTCATTAAGCTGTCGGACATTTAAATTGTATGTTCAGGGCGGGACACCCCACAAGACGGGGAATTGTTTTGTGACATATAATTTATATACCGCAACAGTTAACTGTCAACTGTTAACAGTCAACAGTCAACAGTCAACAGTCAACAGTCAACAGTCAATAAATCAAGCGGGTGCTGGAATGCCCGGTAAATCGCCATCAAAATCAGGAGTGCGATCGCCCAAATTCGACACCTGCGCCTGACGCACCGGCTCGAAATCTTCTCCCAGAAGAGGTTTCACGCCCTGCGTCACCTGATGCACCCACCAGTGTTCCTGAGTTTGCACCGCAGCAAATCCCGCCGCCCCCGCCCAAGCATCAATACTACCAGCCGCGTAAGACTTAATATAAGGCTCTTCAAAGATATCAGTCAGCCACTCTGTCTGTCGCAAAGTTTTTTGATTTCCGTCCAAAATTGCCACTTGTCCCCCAACCTTCAGCAGTCGGAAGCTTTCTCGCAAAATTGCGCGCGAGACAGCAGGCGGCGTTTCGTGAAACAGCAAGGAAGCTGCGACTAAATCGAAGCTGCTGTCAGCAAAACCCACGCTTTCAGCATTTCCGTGCAACCACTCGATATTTAAGCCGGCTTTTTGCGCCTTCATTTCGGCGACTACCAGCATATAAGGAGACAAGTCCAGGCCGACAACTTCCGCTTCGGGAAAGGCTTGTTTGAGCATCAGGGTTGTTGAACCGGTGCCGCATCCCAAATCGATAATTCGGCGCGGTTTTACCCGCACAGCGTCAATTAAACCTTGTCTGACGACTGTTTCGTGGGGAGGCAAAACGTATTGCGTGATTGGATCGTAGGAAACGGCGGCACTGGGGTTGAGGTAGCCGCCTTTGATGCCGTGAAAGTTTTGGCTGCTGTAATATTCGGGATAAACTAGGTTGGGTTGTCGGTGGCGATCGCCCGCTTTTTCCCAGTCAGTACCTTCGTAGAGTCGTTTGATTGCTTCTTCGTCGATCGCCAGTCGGATCAGCGGCGATAAAAAGCGCTCGAAAATTGTATCCTTACCAACAGCCATAAAACTCCTTTCACAAAAACTCTTTTAATTTTAGCCAACAGCAGTAAAATTAGCATTAATTAAAGTTATTTGTCTCCTCGAACCTCTATCCATTACCTCCCCTACATTGCTCGTTGCCCAACTTCCCTTTTATTGCTTGCTTCCTGTCGCTTTTCATTAATCGGAATTTTGATTAAAAACTCCGTCCCGCCGCCTGCAGGTTTAGATATTTTGATGCTGCCGCCGTGTCCATCTACAACAATTTTGTAGCTGATTGCTAACCCCAAACCAGTGCCTTGTCCCACCGGTTTGGTGGTAAAAAATGGGTTAAAAATTTGGTCTTTAACGCTGTCGGGAATGCCGGGGCCGTTGTCGGCGATCGCCACTTTCAGAAATTTTATGCTATGTTCGCGAACTACTCCTGTGGAAATAGTAATGATTTTATCCAGGCGATCGATCTCGTTCAAGGCATCGATCGCATTGCTCAGCAAGTTCATAAACACCTGATTTAGCTGAGACGGATAGCAGTCTACTAAAGGCACTTTTCCGTATCTCTTGACTATATAAATGCCATTTTTGATTTTGTTGGAAAGCAGCAGCAAGGTATTTTCCATGCCTTCGTGAATGTCCGCCTGCTTTTTGTCTGACTCATCGAGGCGAGAAAAGTTGCGTAAAGAAAGAACTATGCTGCGAATGCGTTCGGTTCCTATTTTCATAGAATTTAATATATGCGGCAAATCTTCCTCGATAAAATCTAGTTCGATTTCTTCGGTAAAATCTGCAATTTCCGGCGGTACTTCTGGGAATGTTTGTTTGTACAAACTCACCAATTCTAATAAATCTTTAGTATATTTTGTGGTGTGAGGCAAATTAGCCGAAATGAAGTTAACCGGGTTGTTGATTTCGTGCGCTATCCCCGCCACCATTTGACCGAGGGATGACATTTTTTCGCTCTGCACTAAATGGGTTTGAGTCTTTTTCAGTTCGTTTAAGGCACTATTGAGCAGTTTTACTTGGTCTTGGGTTTGAGTGTAAAGGTGAGATTGAGTAATTGCGATCGCCAATTGATCTGCTACAGCTTTTAACAGTTGAATTTCCTCCCCGCTCCAAAACCACTGAGCAGCGTGGCTGCAAACTAAATAACCCTGTCGCTGGTTTTGAGTCGGCACAGGTATCGCTAAATAGCTATTAGCTTTCAGTTCGAGCGGTTGACTTGCACCCCGAGTCCAAGTGTCGGCACTAAAAATAATTGGATCGGATTGGTCGCTCTCTACTGACAAATTTCGCACCAAGTAAGGCTCAAAGTTTATCGCTTGTCTCGGACAATCAAATTTGGAAGATTCCCACAAAATTTCTAAAGTTTTGTTTTGCGGTTCGTACCAACCAAAAGCCGCTCGTTCTAGATGCAGCAAATTTACGATTTCTTCGACGGTACTTTGCACGATTTTGTCTAATTCTAAAGAAGCGCGAATGCGTCCAGCAATCCGGTTGAGCATGGCTTCTCGCTCGGCTCTGGCGCGAGTGTTTTCCGAGTAGTAAATTAGCCAAATTGCTGCTAGCATTGCCGGGACGAGCAGTCCGACGACGACGGATGTTAGAAAATTTAATGCTTGCAGTTGGGATTCAATATTTTCGCGGGGAATTATTAAGGCCATCGACCAGTTGACTTCCTGGAGGGGAGCGTAGACGGCATACACCCATTGGTTATCTATTTTTACCAGTTCGATGTTCGTCTGGCGATCGATCATGTGCCGCGCAATTGTGGAGAGTGCGGAATCTTTTGACTGTAAAAAGCTTGGAGCAGGCCGATCGCTATTGCCAATTAAGTTATTGTTGGGATGAACAATTGGCACTCCTTCTGAATTGAGCGCAAAAGCATAACTCTCGGAACCGTAATGCAGGCTGTTAACAACATTTGCTACTCTGTCTAATTTAATGCTGCCCGATAGGACTCCAATTACTTGATTGGAAGCCTGTGGTAATGCCCAAACAGGAGCTGAAACGACTATCGTCGAAACTTGTGTACTGCGACCGATCAGCGGGTCAGAAACGTTAAGCTGCCCGGCCATTGCTTTTTTAAAGTGTTGGCGGTCTTTGAGGTTCGTGCGGTTGCCTAGAGTGTTAGTTAGTGAGCCGTCGGGTTGAATTAACGCCAGGATGAAATACTCTTTTAACCTGTATATTTCTGATTGCAACCGTGGTTCGACTAATTCCCAATTGAGAGTACGAACCATTGGAGAATAAGCGATGGTTTCAATTTCGGCTTTGCGGCTGCTGAGCCAGCGATCGATTTGATCGGTGCCTTTTTCTAGTTTTAATAGTGCTATTTCCTTTAAATTGTCGAGGATTAGTCCGCGCACAAAAAAATAGCTTACGCAAGTAGTTGTGCTAATGGTTAAAGCCGTGCTGCCGAGAATTAGCAGGGTCAGCAAATGGCGGCGCTGCCGTCTGTGCTGCCAAAGACTTTCCAGTTGCTGCCAGCGCGATTGAGCGCTAATGCTGATGTTTTGCCAAAAGTGGCGCAGTTTTGGCTTTTGGTGGGGCGGCAGCGCAGAAACGGGTCGGGCTTGATTTGCTGGTTTTTGCATCATCAAATGTTCTCGTCGAGAGTCAAATCGATCGAACTGCACGGTCATTCGGCAGAATTAATACAAGGCAAGCAGTGAGAACCTGAGTCCTCCTAGGTTTGGCCGATGGGGATGTGGATTTCTGGCTGCGAACAATTTTTATTTCGATCGCAATATCGCATTCTATTTTGACATCAATTTTGTATTTTGACTTTGAGTTTACTTTCTTGAGGTTAGTGCTTTACGATATATTTAATATCTATCTCGTTTGTATAACAAATTTTTTGTAAATAACACAGAGAAAATACGGAGTTTTTTAAATTAGCTATGTATTATAATTTATGAGCAAAACCGTATTGACAATTTCACCAATTTGTGCAGTGAGTTTAAGGAGAAATTTTTTCGTCTAAAGCTTTTTTTGCCAAGCGGGCTGCATAAACGGTGAGGGCGATCGTTGCTAGCAAACCAATGCCGTAAAGAGCCCACTCAGCAGCAGTGCGCGATCGCCCTTCGGCTCCGAGTGCCGCCAAACTCCCAGCCAGATAACCAATATAAACATACATCACAGTTCCGGGAATCATGCCGAGCCAAGATGCAAAAAAATAGTCTCTGAGAGATACCTGCGTGACTCCAAAAGCATAGTTGAGCAAATTAAATGGGAAAATTGGCGAAAGTCGCGTCAGCAGCACAATTTTCCATCCTTCAGAAGCAACTGCGGAGTCGATCGCCTGAAATTTAGGATTTCCTTCTATCTGTTTGGAAACCCAATCGCGAGTTAAATACCTTCCTATTAAAAAAGCGAAAGTTGCGCCCAAAACCGAGCCGATGGAAACGCAAACCGTGCCGCCAACGACGCCGAACAAAACCCCAGAACCGAGAGTAAGCAAAGAACCGGGAATAAATAAAACCGTAGCGACAATGTAAATTAGAATAAAAGCTGCAGGGCCCCAAGGGCCCAGACTCGCGATCGCCGAAAGCGCGTTTTTTAAAATTGCTTGAAAGTTAAAAAACTGTGCCGCCACAATCAAAGCTACAGCTAAAGCAATCCCTAAAAACAGTTTCCACCTTTGGGATGGTGGCGGATTTTTTTCATCGGGCGATCGCAAATCATTCATTGCTTAAAATCTCCATTCTCAACAATATGGGCATGGGGCATGGGGCATGGGGAATTAGGAATTAGGAATTAGGAATTGGGAATTGGGAATTGGGAATTGGGAATTGGGAATTGGGAATTGGGAATTGGGAATTGGGAATTG
>NZ_JAUBTX010000048.1:0-48590 GCF_036705185.1 Microcoleus sp. B4-D4
CTCTTTATATATACGTCTAAAGAGGGCTAAAGCCCAATTACGTACCTATTTCTAGGATGACAATTAATCCACCCTGCTTCTTAAGGGGGGTTAGGGGGGATCTCCGGATCGAGAAAAGGAGAATTACGACCAAATACGGTTTACTTAATATATTTATGCCCCGGAGATCCCCCTCGCATCCCCCTTAAGAAGGGGAGTAGGGGTTGACTTTAAGAGCATTCTTGTTCCCCCTTTCTTAAGGGGGTTAGGGGGGATCTTTGGATCGAGAAAAGGAGAATTACGACCAAATACGGTTTACTTAATATATTTATGCCCCGGAGAACCCCCTCGCATCCCCCTTAAGAAGGGGAGTAGGGGTTGACTTTAAGAGCATTCTTGTTCCCCCTTTCTTAAGGGGGGTTAGGGGGGATCTCCGGATCGACAGGAGGAGAATTATGACCAAATTAAACGACTCCAATTTCCACCTACCTTACAACCAAAAACTTATCCCAATCGCCCAGGAACTTCGGAAAAATCCAACTCCAGCCGAAAAAAAAAATTGGCAAAATTGTCTAAGAAATTTCCCTTTTCGAGTTTTGAGGCAGCGACCGATAGACAATTTTATTGTAGATTTTTATTGTGCTGCTTTAAGATTGGTAATTGAGGTAGATGGGGAAAGTCATTTTACGGAACAGGGGAAACAACATGATGCAGAAAGAACAGGGATTTTAGAGGGGTATGGACTCAAAGTTGTCAGGTTGACGAATGTTGATGTGTTGCAGTATTGTGAAGGAGTTTGTCAGGAGTTGTTGGCGGAGTGCGATCGTAATAGTTAGGGCCTAGATCCCCCCTAACCCCCCTTAAGAAGCAGGGTGGTTTTATTGTGGGGAGAAGAAATCTGAAACGACAGAAAGCACCGCTCAAAGCTCGCGTCTGGGACGCAAGTGTTATATTAATAAAGGTACGTAGTTGGGCTTTAGCCCTCTTTATATATACGTCTAAAGAGGGCTAAAGCCCAATTACGTACCTATTTCTAGGATGACAATTAATCCACCCTGCCTAACCCCCCTTAAGAAGGGGGGGACAAGAGTATCATTGCGCTCAAAACAGTTGCCAAAAAGAGCACAAGATGAGACAATACAAAAAAATATAGAAATTTCGGAGTTATGATTCTTGGTAAGTATTAAATGTCGGGACATTACCTTCTCAAATATTCAAGCCATAATCTTTGACAAAGACGGCACTCTAGAGGATTCTCAGGAGTTTTTGAGACTTTTGGGGCTTAAGCGATCGCGCCTCGCAGATGCTCAAATTCCCGGCGTTGGAGAGCCTTTACAAATGGCTTTCGGCATCGAAAGCGGCAGCATTGATCCCACGGGTTTGCTAGCAGTCGGCAGTCGCAGAGAAACTGAGATTGTCACAGCGGGATACATTGCGGAAACTGGCAGGGGATGGTTGGAATCTTTAAATATTGCGCGCCGCGCTTTTGATGAAGCTGACGAAATGTTTAAAAATGCGTCATCTTCTCCGATGTTTGTCGGCAGTTTGGAAGTGCTAAAAAATCTTTCGGAAGCTGGTTTAAAACTGGGAATTCTGTCTGCTGCTACGACGGCGGCGGTGCAGAAATTCGTGAAAACCCATGAATTAAGCGATTGGATTCAGTTAGAAATGGGTGTGGATTCGACGGAACTTAATAAACCAAATCCGAGATTGTTTTTGCAAGCTTGCGAACAACTGGGAGTAAATCCTGCAGCGACTTTGATGGTGGGAGATTCAACGGGTGATATTCAGATGGGTCAGAATGCGGGGGCGGCAGGCTGTATCGGGATTTGTTGGGGAAATGCCGAGGTTAGTCATTTGGAAAAGGCTGATGTGGCGATCGCATCTTTGGATGAAATCATAATTATAGCAGATTGAGCAACAATCGTATCACTAAGGCTGGTTTGGCTTGGAAAAATATGGCACTACAGCCTAGTCTAGATCCCCCCTAACCCCCCTTAAAAAGGGGGGGACAAGAGTGTTCAAAGTCCACCTTAAAAAGGAGGAGAAAAAAGAGCATTCAAAGTCCCTTCTTAAGTGGGATTTAGGGGGATCTAGACTAAGCTATAAGCGAGAGATACAAAGGTTTTTAATCTTAATTTAACACCAATTGGCAATGCTTAACTCCCTACAAACAACGCAAACCGAGAATTACGATATCCCTTTCAACGCCATCAAGTTCGGTGACTTGCGGCAGATATCCCCACTGCTGAAAGCCAAATTTCTCGAACAATCTTAAACTCGGCTGATTGTGGGCAAAAATCAGGCCTATCAGGTTTTTTAGTTGCAATTCGGGACTCCGCAGGATTGCCGATTGCAATAATTTTTGTCCAATTCCGCAGCGTTGGCGATCGGGCGCGACGTAGAGGCTAACTTCTGCTGTATGCTGATAGGCGGCGCGTCCGTAGAAAAGCTGAAAACTCAGCCACCCCACAATATTTTGTTCGGATTCCATTACCCAAATCGGCCAGGAATTGGGAGAATGTTCTCTGTACCACGCGAGGCGACTTTCTACTGAGACTGGTTCTAAATCTGCTGTGGACATTCTGCCCGGTATTGCTGCGTTATATATTTGAACAATTGCTGCTAAATCGCTTTCTACTGCGGATCTGATTTTCATAGTTTGGAAGAAGGAAGTGAGAAGTTGTAGGGTGCGGATACATCAAAAATCCCTAACTTGCATATCAATAATCTGACATATCCGCACCTTATACCCTTTCTAAAAATTTTGCTACAAAATTTGTATTCGGTTTGTTTTTCGGCCCTGTTGTCAGGTGCGTCGTTAGGAGATTTTTTTTATAATTTCAGGATTTTAAACGGCGACGCACCCTACGGCTAGAAACTTATCTTTACTGCACTTTGTACAGTTCCATGATATCGCTAACTGCCATACGCGAATTGGCTCCTAAATTCAGCGGTGACGTGTGTCCTCGCTGCAAGTGTTCTGCTGCTGCACAGCCGATCATTGCTGCGTTATCCGTACAATATTTTAATGGGGGAAACAATACTCGCAAGTTGTGTTTGGCTGCTGCTGTTTGTAAGTGTTTTCGCAGTCCGCTGTTTGCTGCAACTCCGCCGCCGACTACAATAGTGCTGAGCCCGAAATTTATGGCACAGCCGATCGCTCTTTTTGTTAAACTCTTAGCTACTGTTTCCTGAAAACTCGCCGCAATATCATTAATTGTAGAGTCAGCTAAAATGCCTTCGCCACCGGTATTAATATCTTGTTTTTTAAGTTTCTGCACTAATTGCAAAACTGCTGTTTTCAACCCGCTAAAGCTACTATCGTAGGGATGGTAGCCGCCTCCCGGCATCGAAATTCTGCCTTCTGGTAGGGGGTATGCTTGGGGATTGCCAAGGGCTGCTAATTGGTCAATTACCGGCCCGCCTGGATATCCTAGCTGCAAGAGTCGGGCGACTTTATCAAAAGCTTCACCGGCAGCATCGTCGCGTGTTTGTCCTACTGTTTCGTAAACGCCGCAATCTTTGACGTAAATCAAGCTAGTGTGTCCCCCGGAAACTAACAAGCACAAAAATGGTGGCTGCAAGTCGGGTTCGGTAAGGTAAGAAGCGTAGATGTGTCCTTCGAGGTGGTGGACACCTAAAAAAGGTTTTTGGTGGACTATTGCTAAGGTTTTGGCTGCTGTGAGCCCGACTAACAATGCACCTACTAAACCGGGTGCACAAGTGGCTGCAATGCCGTCAATTTCTGACCAACTCAGGTTGGCTTCACTCAAACACTGGGCAATTACCTGATTTAGCATTTCTAGGTGACTGCGCGAAGCTACTTCGGGCACTACTCCACCATACTGCTGGTGGATTTTAATTTGTGATGCTACAACATTGCTGCAAACTTGACGATTCTTAACAATTGCTGCTGCTGTTTCGTCACAACTTGTTTCGATCGCGAAAATGGTTGCCATTAACTGGTAATTTTATTTGATAGGTTAGCTATTGCTAGCTTAACTAATTCGGCGCAACTCCCCCGCTATACTTGTACTCAGGTTATAGTTCGCGGGAGCATCTGCCTCCCGAAGGACAGATGCGGACGATCGAGAAGTGATGCAAGCTGTGAAATATCCTTGCGGTATTGCTAGCTCTCACGCTGACTGATAAAATGCGAATCCCTGATTGTATTGGGTTTTCCCGCATCAATGATGGAGATTTTACACTCTCAGCAAGTGCGGTAATCTAGATTCGCGATCGGCAAGTTGAAATGCTTGTAAAAAAACTTATTGTTTTGTAACAAAGGGAAACAATTTCATGCGACGATTGTTTGCTGCAATTTTAGTGGTTAGTCTGTGGTTCAGTTTTGCTCCAGTTGCTTCGGCTTACAATTTAGTGCCGTGCAAAGACTCTCCCGCATTCCAAGAACTTGCTAAAAATGCGCGTTCTACAAATGGCGACCCAGCATCTGCGAAAGCGCGATTCGAGCGTTATTCTGCCGAGATGTGCGGCCCGGAAGGATACCCGCACTTAATCGTAGACGGCAATTTGAGTTTCGCTGGCGACTTTTTGATTCCCAGCGTCCTGTTCTTGTATATTGCTGGTTGGATTGGTTGGGTGGGCCGCGCTTACCTGCAAGCAGCCAAAAAATCATCAACTCCCGAGGAAAAAGAGATTATTATCGACGTTCCTTTGGCAATTAGCTGTATGCTGAGCGGTGTTTTGTGGCCTCTGGCGGCTGTCAAAGAAATCACCACCGGTGAAATGTTTGCTAAGGACGACGAAATTACTGTTTCCCCCCGCTAAAATTGGGAAATGGATCGGCGCTAATAGCTAGTAGTTAACCAATTGCACTGCAAATTAGCGCAATTAGCGGTAGACCGACAATTACCACCTGTCTCAAATTTTCAGGAGCAGAATTCATGCAATATTTTGTCAAGTTTCTTTCGACAGCACCAGTATTGGCAATCCTCTGGATTTCAATTCAAGCTGCGGGTTTGATTGAATTTAACCGCTTTTTCCCAGACTTGCTTTTCCATCCGCTACCGTAAGATTTGAGCGAAATTAGATCGCCAAACCTAGGGGAAAATAGTTGAGAGTTTTGAGTTTTGAGTTTTGAATTAAATGTGAATTGAAATTTCAAACATCAAAACTCTCAAAGCCGGTTGGTTAAAGGCCACCCGCGCGGGGAAAATCTCCGGCTTGGTAAAAAGTATTTTTTGTTTGAGTGCGAGGTGTTGCGGCAACGGTTAGACTCGCTGGCGGGGAAAACTCCAGATTGCAACACCTCGCACTACAAAAGCACTCCAAAGAGAGGCTTCCCCCGCGCCAGTGGGAAAAAGCCAAAATTTTCAACTATCTAGTTACCACATTAGTTTCTCAAGTTTCTGATAACTAATGACTAATGACTGATGACAGATGACTATTGACTAATGACTATTGACTATTGACTAATATTGTGAATCGATGAAGTCTTATCTCGCCGCAGCAATTCAAATGACTAGCTTGCCTGACCTGGAAAAAAATTTGGTTCAGGCAGAGGAATTAATCGACCTAGCAGTACGTCGGGGTGCGGAATTAATTTCCTTACCAGAAAACTTCTCCTTTATGGGAGAAGAAGAGGATAAAATTGCTCAAGCAGAGGCGATCGGACTCCAAAGCGAAAAATTCCTCAAAACTATGGCCCTGCGCTTCCAGGTAACGATTCTGGGCGGCGGGTTTCCGGTGCCGACGGAAAGCGGTAAGGTATACAATACTTGTTTGCTGGTAGACCCAAACGGCAATGAGTTGGCAAGGTACAAGAAAGTACATTTGTTTGATGTGAACGTGCCAGACGGCATTACTTACAGGGAATCGAACACGGTGAAAGCTGGTGAAGATTGGCCGCAGGTTTATGTGTCGCCGGAGTTGGGGACGCTGGGACTTTCTGTGTGCTATGACGTGCGGTTCCCGGAAGTGTACAGGTATTTGTCGCACAAGGGTGCTGATGTTTTGTTCGTGCCGGCGGCTTTTACGGCTTACACCGGTAAGGATCACTGGAAGGTTTTGCTGCAAGCTAGGGCGATCGAGAATACTTGTTACGCGATCGCCCCGGCACAGACTGGACACCACTACGGCCGCCGTCAAACTCACGGTCACGCGATGATTGTAGACCCTTGGGGTGCGGTTTTGGCGGATGCGGGAGAGGAACCGGGTGTGGCGATTGCAGAGATTAATCCCGATCGGCTAGAACAAGTCCGCCGCCAAATGCCATCGCTGCAACACCGGGTTTTTCTGTAAATTTCTTGCCTAAATCTTTGATGCGATCCGGTGAACAGCAGATGTAAAGCAGATCGACACAGATGATTTCAACAAGAGCGAGTTAATGAATGCAACAAATCTTGTGAGTTAGGGTTTCTTGGTACTTGCCAATTTTGTCACCAATTGGTGTCAAAATTTCAGTCTGTACCAGGCACCAAACCTCAATAATTTTTATTCGACCGATGAATTGTGTACGTTCGTACACAAAAAAACTTAGTTATTGTAGAGTGCGATTCTGGCCGATGGTGACGGCGACAGACTAAGAAATTTTTCCCTCGATCGCACTCTAAAGTCGTGTTAGCTACAAACAAACGCTAACCGATGCTGGCGGCACACCCTACAAACTCAACCGGTGCGCCACCACAGCATCCTACCGCGCACTTTCTGCAACAGATATTCAGACTAATTTAATAGTTTTAGGAGAAATGAAACACACTCTTTCGGTTTTAGTTGAAGATGAAGCGGGTGTCCTCACTCGAATTGCTGGTTTGTTTGCCCGTCGGGGTTTTAATATTGAAAGTCTGGCCGTCGGCCCGGCGGAGCAAGTGGGAGTGTCTCGGATTACGATGGTTGTACCGGGAGACGATCAGGTGATCGAACAGTTGACCAAGCAACTGTACAAGTTGATTAATGTCCTCAAAGTTCAGGATATAACGGAAACTCCCTGTGTGGAACGGGAGTTGATGTTGCTGAAAGTTAATGCCGCTAGCGGGACGCGATCGGAGATCATTGAGTTAGCTCAGATTTTTAGAGCGCGAGTGGTGGATATTGGTGATGATACGCTGACTTTGGAAGTTGTCGGAGATCCGGGTAAAATGGTGGCGATCGTCCAAGTTCTGAATAAATTTGGGATTAAGGAAATTGCTCGGACTGGAAAAATTGCCCTGACGCGGGAGTCGGGGGTAAATACGGAGTTTCTCAAGTCTTTGGAAGCGAAAGTTTAAGCAGCAGTCAAGCTTGAACATACGAGATGTAACGGATCTAATATCAAATCCGGTAGCATCGGAATTATATAGTGCTGTCCCCCCCGAGCGAAGTCGATGTTCGGGGGGGACAGCATTATCAATAATTTACATATAAAATCCATTTGATATCTATTCTGCGTAAATCTCAGAAACCGGGTTGATCTCTATATTTCTCGTCACCCAACCAAAAACTCTTATAAACCCGGTTTCTCGCCCCTTGCGTAAATCTCAGAAACCAGTTGATCTCTATATTTCTCGTCACCCAACCCAAAAACTCAAAGATGTCAAATGGGTTCTATATAGCCTTTCTCCAAAAAGTGAGAAGTCAGTCGATTTTAGATTGAGGGATTTTAGATTTTAGATTTTAGATTGGGCGAGGGAGGGATTGAGGAATCGATCTGTCAATACCTCATCTTGATGAGAACTGCTTTATGTAAATGCAAAACACAGATTTTCTCACTGTTTCCAGAAAGGTAACTCAGGAACGTTTCGCCAATGCTAAGGTCATGGTAGACAGAGCACCTCAAGTCTGATGATAAATAGCTATGAAGTTTGTCTGCGTTCTGTCCCCTCAACAATTGCTTTCTGCTGGTATCGCATTGTTTGCTGCGATCGAGTGCGGCGTGTGGCTAGCTCCAAACGCGGCTCAAGCCAACGCTAGGGAGCACAATTACTCACCTCTGTCGCCGAAAATCGTCGCTAGTAACGATGTTGGTTGCAAGGTGGAAGCCCGATCGCCCGAAACTCGCTGTCAAGTCGGCGGTTTGTTCGTCAAAACTCAAAATACTGCCAGAGAACAAGTATTTCCTCTCAAAAAAACTGAAGTTAAAGCCAAAATTGCCGGCAATATCTCCCGCGTCGAAGTTGTTCAGAAGTTTGAAAATCCTTTTCCCGAATCTTTAGAAGCTGTTTATGTCTTTCCTTTACCCGACGAAGCGGCGGTGGATGACATGGAAATTAAAATCGGCGATCGCATTATTAAAGGTGATATCAAACGGCGCGATGAAGCTTTGGAAATTTACCAAAAAGCTCGCCAAGAAGGCCGGACTGCGGGTTTGTTGGAACAAGAACGCGATAATATTTTTACTCAGTCTCTGGCTAATATCAAACCGGGAGAAAAAATTGAAGTTACGATTCGCTACACCGAAAGTCTCAAGTTTGTCGGTGGCGATTACGAATTTGTGTTTCCCACGGTGGTTGGGCCGCGCTACGTTTCGCGAAATACGACCGATCCAGATCGCATTAACCCGCCTGTTTTGACTCCCGGAACGCGATCGGGTCACGATATCGCTGTGGAGGTAGAAATAGATGCCGGAGTGGCGATCGGCGATGTCCGCTCTACTTCCCATCAAATTACCACTGACCGCAGCGCCAATATTGTTCGCGTCAAATTAGCTGACTCTGACACAATTCCCAATAAAGATTTAATTTTGCGCTATCGAGTAGCAGGCGAAAATACTCGCGCCACAGTCCTGACTCAATCCGACCAGCGGGGCGGTCATTTTGCTACTTATTTGATTCCCGCCTTAAACTACAAAACCAATGAAATTGTACCGAAAGATGTCGTGTTTTTGATGGATACTTCCGGTTCCCAGCAGGGCGAACCGCTGGCAAAATCTAAGGAGTTGATGCGCCGCTTCATTCAAGGGCTAAATCCCAAGGATACTTTTACTATTATTGATTTTGCCAACACTGCGAAAGCACTTTCAACAACTCCTTTAGCGAATACAGAAGCTAATCGACAAATGGCAATTAACTATATCGATGCTTTGCAGGCTAACGGCGGCACAGAACTCCTCAACGGCATTCAAACTGTGATGAAGTTTCCGGCGACCAAAACAGGAACTCTGCGGAGTATTGTACTGATTACTGACGGTTATATTGGTAATGAAAATGAAGTTCTCGCCCAGGTGCAGCAGAGTCTGAAACCGGGAAATCGACTTTATAGTTTTGGTGTGGGCAGTTCGGTGAATCGGTTTTTGCTCAACCGTTTGGCAGAAGTGGGAAGAGGTACTTCTCAAGTAGTTCGTCAAGATGAACCGTCAGCACCGGCTGCTGAAAAGTTTTTTCGCCAAATTAATAATCCGGTATTGACTAATATTCAAGTTAGTTGGGAAGGAATGGGGGAAAAACCGGAGATTTATCCGATCGCCCCGCCAGACTTATTTACCAGTCAACCGCTGGTTTTGTTTGGCAAAAAGAGCGATCGGGCTAACGGCAAACTTCGCATCCGCGGCACTCAAGCCGGCGGCAAAGTTTACGAGCAGGTTTTACCTGTGAATTTTGCTCGCGAATCGGGGCGACAGCGGGAGTCAACTTCAGTCGCAGCAAGTGTTACAGATTTTGGTAATCCGGCGGTGGCTCAACTTTGGGGGCGATCGCGCATTAAAGGTTTAATGAATCAAATGTTTGGCGGCGAGACTAAATCTCTGGTGGAAGCTGTGACTAATACTGCTCTGACTTATCACTTGCTATCGGAATACACGGCTTTGGTGGCGGTGAGCGAAGAAGTGCGAGTCGATCCAGATGGATCGCGCCGTCGCGTGCAAGTGCCTGTAGAATTGCCGCAGGGTGTCAGCTATGAAGGTATTTTTGATGCCCAGAAGGACGAGCAAACTAGGGGCATGGTTCGCAGTATGACCCGGACTCGCGCTTCTGCACCGATTGCTCCAGCTCCTGGTGTCGCGCGGCTAGCCCCTTACGCCGAACCAGCACCGCCGCCGCCGCCCGCGCCGAAGCCTTTGACTTCTCGCTTGCAAGTAGTCAGTGCCCAAGGCTTGGATGCCACGAGTCGCGCTGCTCTGATTCAATACCTGCAATCTGTTAATCTCCCGGCGGGAGTTAGCGGCGAGACGGTGTGGGAGCTGTCGGTACAAAACGGCCGCGTACAGAAAGTGGCGATAGACTCTGGAAGCTCTACCCTGAAAGCAACAGACGCTCTAGAGACTCTCAAGAAAGCCTTGATTTCCTGGCAACCGCCGGCAGGGTTCCAGGGTACGGTGCGCCTGAATTTGCGGATTAATCCCGATCGTTAAGGAATGACTATCTATGTCAAGGAACATTAACTTTTAAGTCAAAAGTACCGAAATGGCGATCGCTACTGTGAGAACAATATAAAATCTTTATTAAGAGATTGTGTTTGAACAGAAACTGGTGTTATAGGAAGTTATAAAGTTTGAGGCAAACGCTAAAACAGTCTAATTTCTGACACAGTTCCATTTCTGAAACAACCTCCTAATTAAGATTTCTCGATCGCCCCCCCAATCAGAGAAGGTATCACGCCCTATGGAAGTTAGCGAACTGCTCAACAATTACGAAAAAGGAGAAAGAGACTTTGCTGGAGCCGATTTGCGCGGTGCGAACCTCAGCGGAGCCATCTTAATCGGAGTCAACCTTTCGGGCGCTAATCTTTCCGGGGCGAACCTCAGCAGAGCATTTCTCACCAAAGCAACGCTCAAAGGCGCACAAATGCACAGAACAAATCTGAGTTTTGCCAAAATGGGCGAAACCAAACTCTCCGGCGCAGATTTGACAAAAGCTAATTTGAGCGGAGCTTTTTTGGTAAAAGCAAAATTGCCTAGAGCTAAATTAAGCGGCGCAAATTTAAGCGGCGCAAACCTGCGGAGTGCTGTATTGTGGAATGCCAATTTGTGCAGCGCCGACTTGCAATTAGTTAACTTCCTGGGCGCGAATCTGACGGGAGCTAATTTTAAATGGGCAAACCTTTACGGTGCAAAGCTCAACAGTGCAAAACTTTTTGGAGCTCAACTAACCGGAGTCAGTCTGCGGCGAGCGCAGTTGACAGGAGTGAATCTCTGCGGTGCAGATTTGAGCGGCGTTAATGTCAGCGAAGCTAAACTGATCGGAGCTAATTTGGAAGGCTCGAATTTGGCGGGAGCAAATTTCAGTGCGGCTCAGTTGCGAGGCGTTAAATTGGCTGGTGCAAACTTAACTGGGGCTAAGTTTAAGGGAAGTTGTTTGATCGGAGCAAATCTGAATTGGACAAAGCTGTGTCAAACTGATTTGATGGCAGCAGATTTGAGCGAGGCGACTTTAATCGGAGCTAATTTAGACAGTGCTTTGTTGGCGGGAGCTATTTTGCCGGAATCTACTAGGCGCTACTTTTCCTTAGCTGGGGCGTGCAGAATCAATTCTTGGGAAGTTGCGGCAATTTAAAATAATTAGTTAGTAGTTATTGGTTATTGGTTATTGGGAATTGGGAATTGGGAATTGGGAATTGGGAATTGGGAATTGGGAATTGGGAATTGGGAATTGGGAATTGGGAATGTCTAAGGATCGAAAACTTAATAACTTAAACATCTCCTACATTCCTCTCTCCCGTAATTTGCCAGATAAAAGGAGGCTCTTCCTCGCCCCAGAAGCATTACCCGGCTCTTCCTGGTAACGAGCAATCGCTTAAGTTATTAAATTTTTATTCCTAAGCTGTTGCGGTATTTAAATTAATTGTATGTTAAAAAAAGGATCGAACAATGAGTCGGGTGTCCCGCTAGCCCTGAATACACAATTTAAATGCGCGACAGCTTACCGTTTTCCTGCTAGAAAATGCGATCGGGCTTTTCTATTCAAATTAATTATTTAATCTCAAAACTTAAATCGTTATGACAGTTAATTTTGGAGTGGTACTGGTAACAGCAGGCTCGGAAGCCGAGGCCGAGAATATCGCTAAATCTCTAGTCGAAAACAAGCTGGCTGCTTGTGTGAGTTTGTCGCCGATTCGCTCTGTTTATACTTGGCAAGGCGAGATTCATTCCGAGGCGGAGTGGCAGTTGGTGATTAAAACTGATTTGGCTAAATTTGAGGCTTTAAAAACAAAAATACAGGAACTCCATTCCTATGAAGTTCCCGAAATTATTGCTATTCCGATTGTCGCTGGCAGCGAGGCTTATCTCCATTGGCTGCGACAATCTTTAAGTTTGGAGTCAGGACTTTAGTCCTAAATTATCCCAAAAATAGGGAATCAAGTCCCTACTACAAACGATCGGAAACCTACAGATTTTGACTGGTAGGGCCGATGACACCGACTTTGTGACGAAAACTTAGTTCGCCGCCGAACCAGCCTGTAACGCCCAGCAAGGAAGCAACGACGACCGACAAGGCTAAACCTGTAAAGACGATCGGCTCAGCCGGATTGCCCTGTCGCAACAGCAGGTTAATCAGCGAAAGTACGAGAGCCGCCACATTGCCGCCCATGTGCAACCAACCGGCACTGCGATCGCGCACTCTTTTAATTCTCGTAAAATCTAAAAAGCCCGTGATTCCAGCCAAAATCCCCGCACCAAAACCGCAACCGATCAGCCAAACCGAAGCCCTCGCCCAAAACGGATCGCTTGTCAGCCAATAACCGATATCCGTGCCGGCGGCTCCGACTAAAAAGGCTACCGGAAACACGATCAGCACTGGGTGGAGGGGATGGCCCGCAACTGAAACTGTACTGGTAATCCCGGCATCGCGATACTCTGCGTCATCACTTTCGAGAATGGGCGGAATATTGGGATAAGGTGTACTATTTGTTTGATTTGTTTCCATGATTTTTACAGATAACTTTTGTACGACAAACCCGTTTTTATGGGATTGAAGTTAATCCATAATCCGATCGCCATTTTCGTCAACGCGGATCTGCCGAACTACATCAGAAATTTCCTCGGCGTCTTTGACGTGGTGCAAGGCTTTCTTTTCCCCGTCTGGTTCTTCTACGATTACATAAGTTGGAACTGTAACTGTGTCTCCCGTGATGTCTGGCACATGATCTACCGCCAGTTGCTGGGCTTTTTCTTCGATGGTTTGCGGTTTGTCGGAAATGCGATCGCCCGGATTGGCAGTGCGTTCCATATCTCTGCCCGGTTTGTCGATACTCATAAAACCTCTGTAGTATTTCTAAATTTTTTGCTGACTCTAATTCTTAATATTGAACGAAAAATGTGCCTGCGTTAACATCTCCCAAGGGGTGTAAATTGCAGTTATGCCGATCGCGCGCAGCATCTTCCTCTAGGTAGAGACTTTTGAGCTGGTTCCAAAACTTCCTAAGCTAAAATCAAAGTATTATATTAATTCCGGTTGCATCGGAATGATGTTAACTGTTAACAGTTAACAGTCAACAATCAATTTACTATTCCGATGAATAGAGGATTTGATATTATTTGTTCTTTCCCTTTAAATTACTAATGAAAAGTTACGATTGGATTGTTGTCGGCGGCGGAATTACGGGCGCAGCAGTGAGTTACGAACTCACAAAAAAAGGTTTTGCGGTGCTACTTTTGGAACGAGATACTGCGATGCAAAATGCTACTCGTTTTAGTTACGGCGGCTTGGCTTATTGGTCGGGTACGACTGATTTAACTCGCCAATTATGTCAGGAAGGTATCGAACGCCACCGCAATTTATCGACCGAATTAGATGCTGATACGGAGTTTCGCGAGTTGGATTTGTTGCTGACAATTGATGCGGGAAGCGATGCCGAACAAGTAGCGGCTAATTACGCCCATTTTGCAATTCCTCCGCAGCTTTTGAGCGCTGCAGAAGCTGGTGAGTTGGAACCTTTGCTGAATAAAAGTGCGATCGCCGGAGCTCTGACTGTCCGTCACGGTCACATTTCCCCCACAGCCACAAATCAAGCTTATTGTCAAGGGTTTTTGCGGTTGGGAGGAACTATAGAATTTGCTGAAGTAACTGGATTGATTGCAGAAGGAAATCGGATTTCGGGAGTCAAAACGGTACGCGAAAATTATGCTTGCGAAAATGCGGTGATTTGTGCGGGAGGTTGGAGTCGAAGTTTGCTGAAGGCGGCAGGTATTTCGGCAGGAGTTTATTTTACTCGCGCTGAGATTTTGGAGACTCCACCTGTGGATTTGCAACTCAGGACTTTCGTGATGCCCGCGCTATTAAAACGTTTTGAATTGGAAGCTGAATCGAGTAAAATTGAGGTAGATTTTCTTTGGGATGAACCGGGTAAAGAGTTGCACCCGCCGATTTTAGATGCTGGTGCAATTCGGTTTAATGATGGCAGTTTGCGGATCGGGCAATTGTCTCGCACTTTGAGCGATTTGAATGCTAAAGTCGATCGCCAAACTAGCGAAAAAGCAATTCGTGCCGGTATCGGCAAGGTTTTGCCAGATGTGGCAAATTTACCTGCAACTTGGCACGATTGTATTGTAGCCTTTAGCGCCGATAATTTGCCTGTAGTGGGGCCGATTGGCGATCGCCCTGGATTGCAGGTTTTTTCGGGTTTGAGCAATCCTTTGGCTATTGTGCCCGCTTTAGCTGAGCGATTTGCAAATTGGGCGGCGGGAGAAAAAGATTGGGCGATGGCTTACGCCCCGCTACGCTACGAGCTTTTGTCTCCAGATAGATTTGCTAAAAAATGACTAATCTTAACTGTTAGTGGGTAGGGCCGGTTGATGTATATTAATTAGTTGGAATTATAGATATACCGGTTCTCAGAAAAATGAGGTACTATCCGGCGGCATAGGGCATAGGGCATAGGGCATAGGGCATAGGGCATACTCACCACGCTTGAGAACCGCTATAGTTGGTTAACCCGCCCCCTTTCAGCTAATGACTAATGACCAATAACCAATAACCAATAACCAATAACCAATAACCAATAACCAATAACCAATAACCAATAACTAATAACTAATAACTAATGACTAAGAAAAGGAAGCGCGACAATAAATGTAGTACCTTTATCGATCGCACTTTCCACACTTATTGTACCGCCGTGCAGGTCAACTATGTGTTTGACAATGCAGAGTCCCAAACCCGATCCTTTAATCTTACCTACATTAGCACCACGTTCAAACTGCTGAAATAGTTTTCCTTCATATTCCGCTGTCATCCCTATTCCTTCATCTCGAACGCAAAATATTATTTGCTGGTTTTCGCAGCTTAATTCTAAACTAACATTGCCGCCATTAGGAGAATATTTAATAGCATTTGATAGCAAATTAGTCAGGAGGTGGTGCAGCAATTTTACATCAAGATTGGCGTACAGCGGCTTGGTTTGGGCGCGAAAATTTAGGATGTGTTTATCGGTGACGATAGGTTGCAGTTCCTCTAAAATAGAGCAGCAGAAATCTGTCACATTGAAACTATCTAAATTCAAGGAAAGTTTGCCGGCTTCTGCTTTACTGAGCATTAAAATATCCTCCAGCAATCCACTCATATTACTGACGGCTTTTTTGATGCGAGCGACATTTTTATTGGGAGTTTCTGGAGTTTTACACAATTCGCTATCTTCCAGCATTTCGGCCGATAGTTGTATCGTAGTTAAAGGAGTGTTTAAATCGTGGTATGCCATTGAAATAAATCGCGATCTATTGTTGCTTTTCACGGCGGCTAATGCAATAAGTGTTTGCATTTTAACTGCTTCTTGATGTTTGCTCAGCGCTATCTTGATCGTAGCGTGCAGTTCTCTTTCTTTAAACGGTTTGAGGAGGTAGCCGTAAGAACCACTATTTTCGGCTCGCTGCAAAGTTTCATCGTCTGCATAGGCAGTTGTATAGATAATTGGGATATCTAATTTTTGATTAATTCTTGTTGCTGTTTCTATGCCGTCAATCTCGCCTTTTATGACTATATCCATTAAAATCAAATCGGGTTTGATTTCGCCTGCACGCTGGATGGCATCGGCTCCTGAAGAAACGATACCAGCGATTGTATATCCCAATTTTTCTAATTTTACAGATAAATTTTTAGCGATTAATAGTTCGTCTTCGACAATTAAAATATTAATTTCTTGAGTTGCAAACATCATGACTTTAAAACCTTTGAGAGTAGTTGAGTTCGTTAAATATTACGTGAAATTCGGTGCCGATTTTTCTTGAGATTTCGATGGTTCCTTCTAACTGTTCGGTTAAGGTGCAGACAACTTGAAAGCCCATCGAGTTAGTTTTCCGAAAATCTAAGTTTTGAGGAAAGCCAATGCCGTTGTCCTTGACCAAGAGGTGGATTTGCAGATCGCCCGTTTGATAGCATTCTACACTAACTGTACCGCTAGCACCATCAGGAAAAGCGTGTTTCAGGGTATTTGAAACCAATTCATTGGCAATTAAGCCGCAAGGAGTAGCAGTCTCTAGATTGAGGGAAATTGGTTCAGCTATTACCTGCAACAGAATGCGGTTGTCACTAATATTGTAAGAGTGAAACAAGTTAGTTACCAAATCTTCGAGATATTCGCCAAAATTAATTTGCGCCAGGTTAGTCGATCTGTACAGTTTCTCGTGAATCAGAGCCATAGAGTACAGGCGGTTCTGACTTTCTTCAAACATTTGGGCTAATTGCGGATCGGCAACGGTGTTAGATTGCAATTCTAACAAACTGGCAACGACGCAGAGGTTGTTTTTGACGCGGTGGTGAATTTCTTTGAGCAAAATCTCTTTCTCTTTGAGGGAGTTTTTCAAATTTACTTCCGCTTGGAAGCGCTCGCTCAGTTCAGCTTGCAGTTGCTGGTAGAGTAGAGATTGGTGAATGGCGATCGCCAATTGATTAACCAACTGCTGAAATAAATTGATTTCCGATTCTTGCCAATCCCTGGGCCCATCGCACTGGTGTGCAATCAGCAATCCCCAAAGCTGGCCCTGCTGAATAATCGGCACTACCAACTTTGCCCTCACTTCAATTTGTTTCATAAACTCCATTATACAAGGGGTAATAGAGGCATCATTTATATCGGAAATCGCACGAATTCGCCCTTGCAAATAAAGCTGATAGCTTTCGGCAGGAAAAACCTCTTCGCCAAAAAAATTCCCTACCAGCGGGCTGCATCCTTCTGCCACGGCTTCAGCAACGACCAAACCGCCACTTTTAGGTAAAATTTGATAAACCAAAACTCGATCGGCTAACAATATTTGCTGGAGTTCGGCAACCGTGGTGTTGAGAATTTCCTCTAATTGCAAAGACTGGCGGACGCGACGGGCGATCGCCTCCACCAGCCGTTCTTGCTCGAACTGCTGCCGCAAAGCTATTTCGGCGCATTTAGAATTACTAATATCGGCGGCATAACCAATAATTTCGATCGGTTTTCCTCTGCTATCTACCAATAGTTTTAGTTCCGTCCGCAGCCAGCGGTAAACTCCGTCTTTGTGCAGAAATCGGTACTCGCAAATGCAATTTTTCACCTCAGACAAATCAGAAATATTTACTAAAAATTTTGGCAAATCGTCAGGGTGAATGCGGCTCGACCAAAACTTAGAATCGGCTAACAGCTCTTGGGGGTCGTAGCCAACAATTGTCTTAACGTTGTCGCTGATGTAAGTAGTACAAAAATCTCCCATCGTTGCAGCAGTAAAAATTACCGCCGGATTAGAAGCTAGTAAAAATTGCAGGCGTTCTTTTAACTGCTGCAATTCCATGTCTGCCCGCTTGCGATCGCTGATATCTTCGATCGCCCCCATGCTGTAGAGAGGAAAGCCCTCGCCGTCGCGGATCAGCGTCACCGTCAAGTTAGCCCACATCAGCTCGCCATTCTTCTTAATCAAACGTTTTTCCATCCCGAAGCGAGGAATATTGCCCTCGATTAACTGCTTGACTTGCTCTAAATCTGCTTCTAAATCTTCTGGGTAAGTGATATCGGCTAAACTCATTGTCGCCAACTCCGCATCGGTGTAACCCAACATCTGCCGGTGAGCTTCATTCACTTCGCTCAAGCGGTAGTCGCGCACGGTTGTCAAACAAATCGCAATTGGAGCATCATCAAACAAATTGCGAAACTTTTCCTCACTTTTTTGCAGTGCAGCTTCTACGTGTTTGCGAGGGGTAATGTCTCGGGCCACCCACATCACCCGATCGACCCCAATGGGCGAAATACGGCCATCAAACCAGATTAACTTGCCCTCAATTTCCATGCTGTATTCAACTCTGTGGGTTTCCCCAGATGCCAGGGTTTGGCGAATGTGGCCGAGGGCAAAATTAGCTTCCGCTTCTGGGAAGATTTCGGCGAGGGTTTGGCCCAACATTTCAGGAGCCGGTTTGTACAGCAGTTGGGGAGCCGTGGGGGCGACTTTGAGGTAGCGGCCCCTGCCATCGAAAACCATCACGATATCGGTCATCGCATTAAACAGCGCCAGCAGTTGAGCTTCAGAGTTTTGCAGTTTTTCTGCAGTCAATTTAGCTGTTAATACGGCTTGTTCGTAGCGTTCAGTGCGCTGCTGAACTCGCTGTTCTAACTCTGCGTTGAGTTTTTGCAAAGCGGTTTCTGCAAGCCAGCGATCGCTCACATCTCGACCCACAGCTTGATACTCGACGATTTGTCCTGTCTCGTCGAATATAGCCCGATTGCTCCACTGCTGAGTGCGAATTTCTCCGTTCGGCAAAATTACCCGGTGTTCGCAAGTAAAAACAGGCTGTTCGGGAGACACTAAATTATATTGCTCCACAATAGATTCTCGGTCTTGTTCTAAAATTAATGGCAGAAAGCTATTACCGAGCAAGTCTTCTAGTTTCATGCCAAAATAGCGGCAATAAGCTTGATTGACAAATGTGATTTTGCCGTCAGCGAGGTAGCGGCAAATCAGTTCGGTTTGGTCTTCCACAATCGCCCGGTAGCGGGCTTCGCTGTAGCGAAGGGCTGTTTCGGCATTTTGGCAATCGCTGACTTGTTTGGAGATTTCTGCATTGTTTTCTAAGAGTTCAGACTGTTTGTGCTGAAGTTTTACAACTTCTTGCTGCAACATTTTGACTAGGCTGTAAATTTCTGGGCGAATCCTTTTTTCTGTGACTAAACCTACGGGCTGACCCCGTTCGTCCACAATTGGCAAGCAATCGATCGAGTGTTGACAAAACAGCTTAAATATGCTAAAAACATTTGTAAATTCAGATTCTTTTAAAACAATTAAATTTCGCGTCATTACATCGGCAACTTGCATTGTTTGCCAGCCGGATTCGGCGACTAAGTTCAGCACATCTGGCGGGCTTAGCAGTCCGACTAGCTGATTTTTATCGACCACTAAGAGGCAACTAATCAATGTTTTTACCGTTTCGTGCGAGTCTGGCGGTGAATTTGGCAGCCCACAAGGATTTTTCGCCTGACGCATCAGGGCGATCGCCTCTGGGAGCAAAGTTGAGGGCGCAACCGTCACTGGCGGGCGATCGACAAATTCTAAGGGCGATCGTAAATTTGTCAACAAATTAGCAAATTCCATCCGTCTAGACCTAAAAAGTATTGTTAACTCACTTTAGCAACACTTTTAGTCATCAGCCAGATGACTCATGACTCATGATATCAAATCCTCTCTTCATCGCAATAGTAAATTCACTGTTGACTGTTAACTGTTGACTGTTAACATCATTCCGATGCAACCGGAAACGATATGACTAATGACTACTGACTACTGACTAATAACTACTGACTAATAACTACTGACTACTGACTACTGACTACTGACTACTTGTTTTTTCCTAACGAGCAGATAAGTTTTCATACCCCCTTTTCCTTTAACTTGAATAATTCCCCGTTCCTGAAATAAATATTGGTGTTCCAATAACTTATAAGTAGTTTCGCTAACTTGAATCCGCCAAGATATACCGTGAGACTCCATTCGGGAAGCAATATTTACCGTGTCGCCCCACAAATCATAAATAAACTTTTTGAGACCAATTACTCCGGCAACAACCGGGCCGCTGTGAATACCGATGCGGATGCTAAAAAATTTGTGATTCTTTTGATGAAACCGAGCCATTTCTGTTTGCATATCTAGAGCCAGTTTGGCGATCGCCTCAGCGTGATCTGCCCTGGGATTCGGCAGCCCTCCCACAACCATGTATGCGTCGCCAATTGTCTTGATTTTTTCTAAGCCGTGCTGTTCGCACAACAAATCGAATCTTGAAAAAACTTTATTGAGGAGTTCCACGAGAGCGATCGGATTCATGGTGCTAGACAACGCTGTAAACCCCACAATATCTGCAAACAAAACAGTCACTTCAGGAAAATATTCAGCAATAGTGGTTTCGTTTTGCTTGAGGCGTTCTGCTATTGCCTTCGGCAAAATATTTAACAGCAACTTTTCTGATTTTGCTTGTTCTTCCCGCAGGGCATCTTCCGCTTGCTTGCGTTCCGTAATATCGTGGTAACTCCAGACTCTGCCGATAATCTTGTCTCCCAGCCGCTGCGGTTCCGAATAGCGTTCAAAAAATCGGCCATCTTGAAATTCCAACAAATCGAAACTTTCGGCTTCTGGCTGATCGTAAAGCGATTCTATTCTGTCTTGGAATCCTTGGGGATCTTTGAGTTGGTTCAGCACAAAAGCGATCGTTGTAGCATCGTCTCGCAGCGCCATCACTTCATTAGGTATCCCCCACATTTCCACAAATTCTCGATTGAAACTGACTATTTTTCCGTTCCTGTCAATAGCTAAAATACCGTCAGCAGTAGAATCAAACGTTGCTTGCAGCAAAGACACCGATTGTGCCAGGGCATCTTCTGCCACTTTTCGAGCAGTAATATCTCGCAAAATAGCGCGAATCGCCACTAACGAACCTTCCGAAAATTTACAGCTTATGCTACCTTCTAGCAAAATCAATTCAGAAGATTTCGTGATAAATATTACTTCGATAGACTCGGGATAAAATGTATCTTCATTAAAGTCATTTTTACTGATAGCTTGATATAATATATCCAGAGACTCAGGGGAACTGTTGGGATGAATAATATCAAAAACACTCATTTCAGCAATTTCTGCTTCGCTGTAGCCCAGAGTTTCCCGCCAAGCCCGATTTACATACAAAAAATGACCGTCAGCTCCAATACTTTGAATTAAATCAGTAGCATTTTCAAATAAATCTCGCAGTTGTTCTTCGCTTTCCCGCAACGCTATTTCAGCTTGTTTACGCTTAATAAATTGACCGAGTTGACTGCCGATTGTTCCCATTATTTGGAGCAATTCTTCATCAAAACTCCGCACTTCACAGCTAAAGAAAGTCATCACTCCCAACACAGACTTTTCCGAAGTTTCCTGCTCGTAATCGCCCAAAATAGGGAAGGCAAAAGCTCCGTGCAGTCCTTCTGCAACAGCGATTTCTCGGCGCAGAAAAATGTCACTTTTTGTGACATCGGCAATCCACTCAGGGGAACCGCTAGCCCAAACGAGACCGGGCAATCCTTCCCCCAACTCACAGGTCATTTGTTCGCCAAATTCGGCAAATTTGGGGATAGAAACTGAGCCTTTTGTCCAACTGGCCGCGCACCGGAGCAAATTGGGGTCGGAAACCGCAGTTATTCTCTTACTTCCTGACAGCAGTTTTTCGCCAGCTTCCGGCATCCAAAGTTCGGCGGTATCCCATTCCAAGGTGTCGCAAATTACCGGAAGAATTGCTGTTAAAGCTTTTTTGATTGTTTCGGATGTAGACAGGATACGAGTGGTGACGTACTGAGCTAGTTTTCGCTTGCGGGCTCGCTCTCTATCTGTAACGTCGCGGCCGATGTACACGAAATCTTGGAGGGCGGCCCTTGTTTGAGAAATTCCTTGAATTTCACTCGGAATTGGCGTACAGGAAAAAGCAACTGTGAACTTTTCTCCGGTTTTTGCCGTGCAAACTACTTCGACATTGGTTGGAGATGATTGAGACTGCTGTTGGCTGACTGCTTGCAAAGATTCACCATCAGCAGCAAGAGCGTTTATTTGCTGTCCTACTAATTCTGATTCGCTGTAACCGAATAAATCTTGAGTCGCTTGATTGATTTTTTTGATTTTTCCCGATGCAGTTGTCACCAACAAAACTTCAGCAATTGAAGTAATAATTTTTTCAACATAATTATTAGTAGCGGCTAAGGTACTCAATAAAATATTCATTTCATTGGTAGCTTGGACTAGAGTTTGTTCTAAACCCATCCTGTCGGTTACGTCTTCAAAAAAGATAATTAATCTCTGATAATTATCGTCATTGCTGAATTCGACGATATACATATCAAAATAAAGCGGCGAGCCATTTTCTAGTACCCGAGTTATCGCTTTAAATTCAAAGTTTGGCAACCGCCCTTCAAAAATATCGATTAAAATTTCTTCAGTTCCCACCAATTCAGGAAAAGGAAGCCGCACATCGTTGCCGGCCGTTACTTCTTCGGGAAAGTCGGCGAAGCGCTGCACTTGGAAAGATGTCTCTTGGATTAAAAAGTCTTTATCGAGTGCTAGGTACTCCAGGTGGTGGGGAACCAACAGTTTTTTTAACAGGGTGTTCATGTTGGATTCTTAGTAGTGAATACGCCCTCTGTTCCTGATAGTTATCAATCAGTAAATTTTAGATTTATATCCTGTTCGATCGACTATCATAACAAAAACAGTTCGATCGCGCGTGCGTCCTCGTGTCCGTTCTTATGCTGCGGACTAAAGTCCGCACTACGAAACAATTTTACTGCGGTTTATCATCAAACATGATATTACTCCATAGATGATCTGCAAGCAAGTACCCGTTTTTGAGCGGGGTAATTCCCAAATCGCAAATCGCAAATTGTATTATTTTTGTTTGTAAAATGGAATTGTGACTATAAAAGTAGTGCCTAACCCTGTCTCGCTGGAAAATTCGATTTGACCTCCGTGCAAGTCTACACACTGCTTGACTATAGATAAACCCAGTCCTGTACCGGGGATTTTTCCGACATTTTGGGCCCGGTAATAGGATTCAAATAGTTGTTCTTGGTCTTCTATCGGAATGCCAATGCCTGCGTCTTGAATTTTAAATATAGCTTTTTCATGATAACAATTTAATTGAAAATAAATATTGCTTTCGGTAGGTGAATATTTTACTGCATTAGAAAGCAAGTTTGTCAAGATGTGCCGCAGCAATTTTGGATCGAGTTCGGGATCTGGTTGTGTTTTCTCCGAATCGCGATCGGGTTTTTTCGCAGGCGGAGTTGATTGTCGGCAAATAAAGTTAATTTTACGATCTTTTCCCTCACTAATTTTAATTGATTCTACTAATTCGCTGCAAAATTTTTGCAAGTCAACTGGTGCGGGATTGAATTGGAGTTTTCCGGCTTCGGCGCTGCTGAGCAACCGCACATCATCTAATAGGTGAGCCATGTGTTTAGATGCTGATTTAACGTGTCCGAGATATTCTTGTTTTTCTGCGTGGGTGATTGAGTCGCCGTATTCTTGGAGGATTTGAGTAGCAAATAATACTGTATTTAAAGGATTGCCGAATTCGTGAGCAAGCATTGAAAAAAAACGCGATTTTATTTGTCTGAGTTCTTGCTCTTTTACCAAAGAACTACGAATTTCTATATCTTGTTGTTTGCGTTCTGTGATGTTTCTGCCGATATAAATGAAATCGTAAAGTCCTTGTAATTCTGTCTGAATTGCCGAACAGGAAAATTCTACCCAAATTTCTTCTCCTGTTTTGGTAGTACAGACTACTTCCAGCTCTCGGAGCAGCTCTTTTTGAGACAAAATATAGCGATGGCGAGCTTGGTAAAGCAAGGTTTCTTCGACTACTATTTTGGAGAGTGGATGGTCGATTAATTCTGCTTCGCTATACCCAAATAACCCTTGTGCCGATTGATTGACTGTTTTGATAATTCCTAATGTTGTTGTCACTAACAAAGCATCACCCATCGATCTAATAACTTTATCTATATAATCTTTAGAAGCTGCTAGGGCGCTCAACAACAGATTAGCTTCATTCGCTCTCTGAATTAATGATTGCTTCATCACCATTTTTTCGGTGGCATCTTCAATCAAAATGAGCAAATAATTTGCCACACCTTGTTCGTTTTCATGTTCTACTGCCAACATATCGAAGTATAAAGGGTGGTTGTTGTCGGCAAACCGAGCGATACCTTTGAGTTCAAAACTCGGCCGCCGTCCCATTGCGATGGAAATCAGGATATTTTCAATACCAATCAGTTCGGGAAAACTGATGCGAGCATCTGTACCGGGGAGCGCGTCGCCGGGAGTATCGGCATAATGCTGTGCTTCGGCGGAGATTTCCTGAATGATGAAGTTGTGATTTACTACCAGATACTCTGTTTGTCGCGGGCCTAAGAGTTTCTTAAAAAGGGGGTTCATGTTTGTTCTACCATTGTGTAAGCTAGTTTTTGGAAAATTTCGTCAACGTCTTGGCCTGTTTTGGCAGATGTGGTGTAAACTGCTATTACTTTGTCTTTAGCGATCGCGTGGCAGATTTCCACTAGCATTGCCAATTTTTCTTCGTCTATCAAGTCTAC
Organism: Microcoleus sp. B4-D4; assembly: GCF_036705185.1. Taxonomy (NCBI): domain Bacteria; kingdom Bacillati; phylum Cyanobacteriota; class Cyanophyceae; order Oscillatoriales; family Microcoleaceae; genus Microcoleus; species Microcoleus sp. B4-D4. The sequence goes on from NZ_JAUBTX010000048.1 coordinate 24,403, forward strand.
TTTGTTCAAGGCGATGATAATTAACCCTTTGGGATTGACTGAAGAAAAAAGCTTAATGTGTTCGGGGATTCGCTCAACTGTTTCGGTTCGGCTGACATCGGCAACGATTAAAACGCCGCTAGCTCCTTGCAAGTAAGTCGGTGCAATTCCTTTGAATTTTGTATGCCCTTCTAAGTCCCAAATCAGCAACTTGGCTGTGACGTTTGCCTGCTGTTTTATATTTTCTAATGTAATAATTTTGCTGGAAATTTTGACTCCTACAGTGGAGAGGTACTCGTCGCTGAATTGCCGATCGACAAAACGGCGGATCAAGCTGGTTTTACCCACGCCAAAATCGCCGATCATGCACATTTTTTTAGATATAGTAGCTGACATAATTATTTGTTGTTTGCGGTCTTAGTTATTGGTTCAAATACCACGCATCTGCTCAAAAGTAGTGGTTGATTGGGTTCCACGCCGTCGGGTGAATTGGGGCTGGCGATCGTTTGAAGGCGCTTGGGGTCTGCACCGACGCGCACCAAAGCATCTCGCACTGCTGCAGCACGCCGGAGCGACAGCCGTTGATTTGTGGCAACTTCGCCAGTTCCATCGCTGTGCCCAATTATCTTAATATGTTTTTGAGGATATCGATCCATGAATTTTTTGACACTGGCGATGATTTCTGCGGATGTTGAGTCTAATTTCGCCGTTCCTGGGTCAAAGTAGATGCGGCTTGATATTTGGAGCGGATCTAGTTTAATCGTGCTGACGACGGACTGAACGCCGGGAATTTGTTTTAGGGACTGAGCAATTTTTTGTGAGTCTGCAGCGTCGGTGATTGTGCCCTCTACTGTAACTTTGCGATCGCCATAGCGACTAGAAATAGAAACGCCCTCCCTCTGGTTCAAAACAGCAGTAATTCGCTGCACCTCGCCGGCTGTCAAAACAGGGTCGGGAGGTACATCTACAGCGATTATTTGATTGTCTAATTTTAGATTTGGTGCAGTTGATGCAGCTATTTTTGCGGCTTTTGCTCGCAATTGTGGATTTGGCAATTTTCCGGTTAACTTGAGAGTGTTGCCCTCAAGGTCGGCGTTTAAGCGGTAAACCGCTAATTCTGGCGTCGATGCTAAAGCTAAAGCGACATTTGCTACCAGGGGGCGGTCGATGCTGCGGCGGTACTGATACATTCCCCAAGGTACTAAGATTAAGCTGAGGGCGAGTAAACTGATCCCGGCTAGGGCGATCGGGGGTTTTGTGGATTTTTCCTTGTCCAGGGGGTCGAATAAAGTTTTGATAAACGGGTGCAGCGACTCCGGTATAGTATCGGGGTCGCCGTTAAATTCGTGAATTAATTTAGCGTAATTAAGGATGAGATTACTAAGTGTTTTCCGCAGCTTGCTGATGAACGAGTCTGGCGGTTCTCCTTTAATTACGACTGCCATGTAGCAGTATCCCGCTACTTCTAGCAGAATTTTTGAGTCGCCGTATTCAATTTGATTAAGTTCGGAAACTTCTCCCGGTTTAACGATACACTCGTTAACAAAGCTGCGAATAGCTGTGAGCATTCCTGCTACCATTTCCGATTCTAACTGGTAGCTTTCTGGGTTTTGAACTTCGGAAATTATTAAGCCTGATGCTTTGTGAATTAAGAAGGCTGCTTGGATGGTAAAGGGTACTGATTCTTGGAGGATTAATTCGGCTTCGGAGACTCCTTGTACTTTGGAGCGAATTTTGCGCTTCACTCCTTCCATGCTCATGGCATTTGACACTTTTTCATTGATTGTCTTGATAGCTTCTGTCATGTATCTGGCAATAGTATTGCCAATTACGGGATAGAGAGCATCGACCATTGCGTCTCGTTCGAGGGCTATTTGGGCTGTAATCGCTTTGCCCATTTCCGGGGCGAGGGCTTGGGCGATCGACTCTTGGTCGAGGCGAATTTGCTCTTTAATTGCCATGCCCATTTCTGGGGCGATCGCCTTAGCAATTTCTTGTGGCGAATTTTTTATTTGTTGAGCAAGGGCGTCTGGGAGCAATTCAGCGATCGCCGAACTCATTGCTGGCCTGTTTTCTACCGTTTTTGCCCTAATTACTTCATCAATAATTGGCACGATCGCGTTAACAACTTCTTCTCGGGAATCGGTAATTTTGCGGCTGAGAATTTCTGCGATCCAAGGCAGCATCAGCGCGATCAGTTCTTGGGGATCGTGGATTTGGTGTTCGAGTTTTCCTAATTTATCGTTGATAGTTACCATCAGGTGGCGCACCCCCGGCAAGTCATTTTGTTCGAGGAGATTTTTGACTTGCTCGATATCCGAGATTTGCGAGCCAAAAATCAGACTTTGCAGCCTTTCCATCGCGTTGTCGGCTTCATTTAAGTCTTGTTTAATTTCGCCTAATATTTCTGCTCGCTGCGATATCGGTGTCGGCTGTTCTGGCAACTCTGCCATCAATGGCAGCGAAGTAACCACCGCATCTAGATACATTTTTTCTGACGGCTGTGAAGGTGCGGAAACTGCGGCATTTGGATTAGTTGCTGCGGGTGATTCTAGAGTTGGGCGATCGGACAAATCCTCTAAAGCCGTGTCTAAATCCTGGGATTTTTCCGCCTGTACGTACTGAGGATAATCTGAAATTGTCAAGTCAGGCGATTCTCTCTCAAACTCCGAAACATCTGCGGAAATATCTATAGTTTTAGCTGAGGAATAGTTTCTTTCTAGTTCAGAACTGTTGAGTTTTTGAGTAGGGAAAAGCAAGCTTTTCGACTCGCCTACAACGGCCGGAAAATTTGTAGATTTGGGTTCGCCAGAGGCAGTTTTGTGCTGGACGCTCGCTGCAATTTCCTCTTGCTCTCGCTCAGAAATACCTAACAAATCCATCAACCCGCCGAGGGCTCCAGCTTGAGCTTTTTTGCTGTTGCTGTGACTTTCGGAATCGGAATTTTGCGGCGCTGCAATTTCCTCTTGCTCTTGCCGAGAAATACCTGACAAATCCATCAACCCGCCGGTAGCTGCCGCTCGATGGTTTTTGCTGTTGCTGTCAGCTTCGGATTGGGGAGATTGAGTGTTTGAGGGGGCAGTTGTGGTAATTTCCTCTGCTTCTGCTGAGGAAATAGGTAACAAATCCATCAACCCGTCGAGGGCCCCAGCTCGATCGTTTTCGCTGTTGCTGTCACTTTCGCGATCGGAATTTTGCTGGTTTGAATCAGCAATAATTTTGAGATCGAGTAACAGATTCAGGAATGGTTCTAGCTGGGTTGCTGCGCTGGCAGCAGAATCGTCAGGTTGAGAAACAAAACCCTCTAGCTGATTTTCACCTGCTGGATTTTCTTTCGGTAAAGCCATGCGTGATTATCCGTGGTGGTGGCGCTCCGGCAACAAGAATTCGTTATTTAATTTATTATCAGTAACGCCTTTAAGTTCGGGGACAAATTCTGTTCCTTTGAGCCTCATGCCTAGTTCAAACAGAATTTCTGCCATGTCATCTCTGGAAACTTTAACGTCTCTGAGCATGGAAAAGCGGCGGTCGAGTTCTTCAAAAACCTGTGTTTTCAGAGTGCGGGTTTCTTCGGAGAGTCGCTCTCTGGTTTGGGAGAGTTCGTCTCGAATCGAACTGGTTTGATTGTCTATCGCTTCGTCGAGGGATTCTATGCTGCTGGAGAATTTGCGGTTAACGCGATCGATTTGCTGGCGGAGGTCGGCGTTTTCTTCTTGCGTGTTTGAGGTGAGCGATTTAACTTTCTTTTCTAACGAATCAATTGCCACCTTCATTTCTGCAGATAGAACTGTTTTTATCTGTTCGATGCGAGCTTGGGTATCTTGCTGCATCATTGACAGCTCAGAATCTATTTTATCGAAGCGATTGTCGTATTCTCTAAGCTGCGCCCCGAAAATTATATCTCGAATCTGGTCGATATTTCCCAGCCGTTCGCGCATTTCTTCTTTAGTGATTTCTGCCATGTTTGTACCTCGAATCTCCCGATATTGTGAGTTTTAGAACTGTGTTGAATTTTTTGTTAATTTGCCTGTCGAGCATTTTAAGTAGGCTCTAAAGACGCGCCTGCAGCTTTTTCTGCGGTGATTTATTACAACAGTTGGCTGCACTACTTTTTTTGACTTGACAGAACTCTATTGCTTGAAACTCTCACCCTGTGTAGGGGAAGGGATTTTTTAGAGTTTTGACTCCTTGATATCCTGAGATTCAAATTCTTAGAGTGGGTTTTGTAACCTAAAATGGCGGTTTGCTATTCTTGCTTTGCAGCAAGCTCCTCAAGCTTAGAGTTTCCTGCTATACAGGGGATAGGTTTTAATGTCTTGTCTTGACTTTTCCATGATATCGCATCTTTGAGCGCGCCTAATGCTAGGGCATCTAGGTCACGGCAAAAAAAGGGGCGGACGCGCACCAGTGCAACTATCTATAATATCCTGTCTGGTCGATTCACAACGATAAAATTGGTTTCTAGTGCAGAATAAAGTCCGCACTACGAACCGTTTGTGTTACGATCGCAGACAGGACGTGATATAATCTATGGCTCGAAAGATTAAACTCGGCGGTTAAAATCAGGGCTGCACCAACTTTCCTCCGCATCCGCAGACTGAAGAATAAACATCGAACTTTCTCCCCGTCTTCCTCTCAAAAAGCGTAGGGCCCGATCGACAGCGACCAGACCCAATAATATGAGAGCTTTGTTTTTTCTAACAAACGAGATGTGTTTCCGGTAAAGAACGATTACTTACTAGGGTTGACAATTTGTGCAACTTTACTTTTAATCCGCAAGCACAATAAGTCTGACTCGACTGCGGTTTGGCTTAACTGCGCGATCGCTAGTTTTGCCACTATTCCAAGTTGTGTTCGGTTAATTTCGGCTGCGCTGGGGAATGTAGACCGGAGACACCATGCCTATATCCTTGAACTTTGCTTCTAAATATAGCGACCTCCTGTTTCTTTCTGTCCCGGTGTCTATTATTAAGTTAGCACGAGCTTTCGGAGTAGTAAAGCACTATTTGCAAAACTTGATAGGTCTTTACATTACTACGTATAATGATATTAATATCCACATAGATGTAAGTTAGGACTCACGCACTCCGAACAAAGAAACCGGGTTTTTTCACCGAGATTGAGGATTTTAAGCAAATACGCTTGGGTTAACACTGTTGATTCCCCGGAGATCCCCCTAAATCCCCCTTAAAAAGGGGAGTAGGGGTTGACTTTGAGAGCTTTCTTGTTCCCCCCTTCTTAAGGGGGGTTAGGGGGGATCGGGCTTAACTTAACCGTATTGGATTTTAAGCAAGTATTCTATTTAAAAAACCGGGTTTCTGGACATCCGTGCGTAAGTCCTATAAATTCTATTGTTGCTACATCTTCACATACTTAAGTGCTTTTCTCATGTCTATTTCTCCTAAATGTCTCAGTGGTAGCGAAATCCGCCAAACATTCCTCGACTTTTATGCCCAGCGGGGACATAAAATCTTGCCCAGCGCTTCTTTGGTGCCGGAAGATCCGACAGTGTTGCTGACGATCGCCGGAATGCTACAATTCAAGCCAATATTTCTCGGTCAGCGCGCCGCCAATTCGCCGCGCGCCACAACTTCGCAAAAGTGCATCCGCACCAACGACATCGAAAACGTAGGCCGCACCGCCCGCCACCACACGTTTTTTGAAATGTTGGGTAACTTTAGTTTTGGGGATTATTTCAAGAAACAGGCGATCGCCTGGGCTTGGGAACTTTCCACGGAAGTTTTCGGTTTACCAGAGGAAAACTTAGTTGTGAGTGTTTTCCGAGAAGATGACGAAGCCTTTGCGATTTGGCGCGATGAAATTGGCATTCCGGGCGATCGAATTCAACGCATGGGAGAAGCAGACAATTTCTGGCAATCTGGCCCCACAGGCCCCTGCGGCCCTTGTTCCGAGATTTACTACGATTTTCATCCAGAAAGAGGCGACAATATCGATCTCGAAGATGATAGCAGGTTTATCGAATTTTACAACCTGGTTTTCATGCAGTACAATAAAGATGCAGAGGGCAATTTAACACCGCTGGAAAATCAAAATATTGATACTGGGATGGGATTGGAACGGATGGCGCAAATCCTCCAGAAAGTCCCTAACAATTACGAAACAGATTTGATTTTTCCGATCGTCCAATCGGCGGCAGAAATTGCCGGAATTGATTACCACAATAGCGATGAAAAAGTCAAGGTTTCGCTGAAAGTAATTGGCGATCATATTCGGGCTGTGGTACACATGATTGCGGACGAAATTCGCGCGTCGAATGTTGGTCGCGGTTACATTTTACGCCGGTTGATTCGGCGGGTGGTGCGCCACGGGCGGCTGATTGGAATTCAGGGCGAATTTACGGTGCGGGTGGCTGAAAGTGCGATCGCCCTTTCGGAAGCAGCGTATCCCAACGTGCGATCGCGCGAAGCTCAAATTAAAGCAGAATTAGCCAGGGAAGAGGCGCAGTTTCTCAAGACTTTGGAACGCGGAGAGAAGCTGCTGGAGGAAATTGTCGATCGCACAAAGCAGCAAACCAACCAACAAATCAGCGGTAAAGATGCTTTCACTCTTTACGATACCTACGGTTTCCCCTTAGAACTGACACAAGAAATTGCTGAAGAACAGGGAATTACGGTTGACTTGGACGGCTTTGAAGTCGCGATGAAGGAACAGCAAACTCGCGCCAAAGAAGCTCATCAAACCATCGATTTGACAGTGCAAGGTTCCTTAGATAAATTGGCTGAAACTATCCAGAAAACAGAATTTGTCGGTTATGCTGAATTATCTAGTTTAGCTGAAGTGGAAGTTATCTTAGTTGACGGTCAACCTGTGGAATCTGCAGAGGCGGGAACCGAGGTACAAATTGTGTTGAACCAAACGCCGTTTTATGCTGAATCCGGCGGACAAACAGGGGATAAAGGTTATTTGAAAAGCGGAGAAAATGGTGATGGTTTGTTGGTGAGAGTTGATGACGTGAAAAAAGAATCGGATTTCTTCGTGCATTTCGGCTTGGTGGAACGGGGAACCTTGAAACTAAGCGAAAAAATTACTGCAAAAATTGACAATAGCAGCCGCCGCCGAATTCAAGCTAACCACACAGCAACTCACTTATTACAATCAGCTTTGCGGCAAATTGTAGATAGTTCGATTTCGCAAGCTGGTTCGCTGGTGTCGTCGGAAAGATTGCGGTTTGACTTCAATTCTCCCCGCGCTGTCACCGCAGAAGAGTTGCAAAAAATTGAGGATTTAATTAATAGTTGGATTGCTGAAGCGCACGCTGCAGAAGTTGCAGAAATGCCGATCGCCCAAGCGAGGGAAAAAGGCGCGACTGCGATGTTTGGCGAGAAGTACGGCGACGTGGTGCGGGTAATCGATTTTCCCGGCGTTTCGATGGAATTGTGCGGGGGGACTCACGTCAACAATACCGCAGAAATCGGGCTGTTTAAGATTGTTTCGGAGGCTGGGGTTGCGGCTGGTACTCGCCGGATTGAGGCGGTTTCGGGCCAGGCTGTTTTGGACTATTTGAATGTGCGAGACAAGGTTGTGCGCGATTTGGGCGATCGATTTAAGGCGAAGCCGGAAGAGTTACCCAACCGGATTACTAATTTGCAAAACGAGTTGAAGGATACTCAGAAACAGTTGGCTGCTGTGAAGTCGGAATTGGCGATCGCGAAATCCGACCAGTTACTAAATGCGGCTGAGGATCTCGGCGAATTCAAAATCATTGTAGCTCAACTGGGAGATGTGGATACAGAAGCGCTGAAAACTGCGGCCGAAAGATTGCAGCAAAAGTTAGGAAATGCTGCGGTAGTTTTGGCATCAATTCCTGAACCGGATAAGGTAAGTTTGGTGGCTGCTTTTAGTCCAGAAGTCAATAAGAAAGGATTGCAAGCTGGCAAGTTTATCGGGGGAATTGCTCAACTTTGTGGCGGAAAAGGCGGCGGGCGGCCTAATTTGGCACAAGCTGGCGGACGTGATGTTAATAAGTTGCCGGAAGCGTTGGAAAGTGCTCGCAATTTGTTGATTGAAGGGTTGGGTTAGTTGACTGTTGACTGTTGACTGTTGACTGTTTCCTGCTGACTGTTGACTGTTGGCTGTTGGCTGTTGACTGTTGACTGTTGACTGTTGGCTGTTGGCTGTTAAGAAGAAGGGCGGGCCCGCACCATCCACCGCCCCTACTGACTAATGATATCAAATCCGGTAGCATCGGAATGATTCAGATATATATTCTCGGACTCTGTGTACTCTGTGTTCTCTGCGGTTAAATCATTCCGATGCAACCGGAAACGATACGACTAATGACTAATAACCAATAACCAATAACCAATAACCAATAACCAATAACTAATAACCAATAACTATTACTTGTCGCCCAAAATAGCATAAACCACAGTCTCTTCTTGTTTGCCCCGCAATTGAATCGATCCTACTTTTTGGCCTTCGTAGCGATCGCACACGTAATCAAAAGTCTTCCCCGTCACCAACAAATTAAAAGGACTGTCAGAAACAATTTGCTTATTCATCGCCTCCAATCTAGCGGCAACATTGACAGCATCGCCGATCACAGAATAATTCAAACGCCGGGAACCGCCAACGCTACCAGCAATTAACTGTCCGGTATGCAAACCTATGCCAAACTTAATTAAAGGTTTGCGTTCAATTCTCAGCTTCTGGTTAATTTCGTTCAGTTTTTCGTGCATGGCGATGCAAGCCGCAACTGCATTCAAAGCATCTTGTTGAATTGCGGGATATTCTGTTTGGCAAAAAGGCACTCCAAAAACTGCCATAATTGCATCGCCGATGTATTTATCGACAACGCCGCCGTGATCCATAATACAGTCAGTCATCGCTTCCAAATAATTGTTCAGCCAGGTGAGTAAATCCCGCGCGGGCATTTTTTCGGAAATCGAAGTAAAACTGCGAATATCCATAAACAGCACAGTTGCTGTAAGTTCTTGAGGTTCGAGTTCTCCTTGTTCAAATATCTCCGCTTTGCGCTTCCAAATAAGCTGAGCAGTTTCGGGGGCGACGTGCTTTTCAAACAACCTCATTAACTGCTGTTTTTCGTATTGTTCCCGCAGTTGCAAAGCAGTTCCAGATAATATTAAAGTGCCGATGGGTGCGGCAATGGGAATCCACCAAAAATAGTAGCTAAATAATACAGCAGCGGCGGCAATCCAAACGACAGGTAAACCGAGGGTGATCGCAATTCTCTCTTTAACACCTCGGTTGCACAGAACCAAAGCCGTCAGCGGCCCAATTCCCAACAATAAAAAAAATTCTAACAGTACCGGTAGCCGCTGCAGCAAGCGTCGATCGAGTAAATTGTCAATCAACGCCGCATATAAATAAACCCCAGCCGTAGTTTTGTTGAAAGGGGTAGATATCTGATCGACACCGGTAGCGACGACACCAACTAAGACTAATTTATTCGCGAAAGCATTTTCAGGAATTCTACCTTTTACAACATCAACAAAAGCGTAGGTTGGTAGATTTTTTGTTTTCCCTGGCCAGTTAATCCAGACTTTTTGGTCTTGCATATTTTCTGGCTGCGGTAGCAATACAGGATTTTGCGGGTTAGCAGCATTATACCTCTGAACCATTGCTAAACCGAAATTAGGAATAGATCCCAGAAACATTGTTGAATCGCGGCTAATGCCGTCGCTGTTGGCCTCGTGCATGATGTGTCCGACACCTGCGGCTGCTGCTTTTAAAGATGCTACTGGTTCTTCTTTGGTGGTTCTCGGGAGTACAACTTTGCCATTGGCGGCGATCGCCTCCGCTAAAATATCATCTTTCGGACTCGGATCGAGAAAAAGAATGTCGAAGCCAATTGCTGTGGGGGGAGATTTTTTCAGCGCCTGCAGCAATTCGGCGTAGCGATTGCGCGGCCAAGGAAATTTACCGTATTCCTGCAAGCTTTGGGGTTCGATCGCAATTACGGCAATTCTCGAATCCCACCCTGGATTTGGCAAAATTCCCGATTCTCGAATTTCAAATAGTGTTTTGTATCCTAAATAGTCTAGGGGTTTCCACATTCCCAAGTGCAGCATTAGTACAGAAACTACGCCTGCTAAAGCACCTGTCATCCAGGGAGGATTTGTGATTATATATTGCCGGATGGCGATGGGTTGACGTTTGAAATGCTCAATCAGTTTTTTGAACTTCATGCAATTAATATAACACTATAATTGATATCAAATCATCTCTTTATCGGAATAGTAAATTCACTGTTAACTGTTGACTGTTGACTGTTGACTGTTGACTGTTGACTGTTGACTGTTAACATTATGAGTGCAACCGGAATTGATATGACATTCGCGTCCGAGGTTCGAGAAAATTTATGCTATTGAACTTTTACAATACCGCAAGCACAAAGCGCGGGTGCAAATTTTGTTTATTTTGACTGCACAGATTCACCGCTAAATGCTTCGTCTGTAAACGAAATTATCAAGCCAAGCGTCGCCGATTACCATAATAAAAAAGGTTAGTAATGCGGACTGAATTCCGCACTAATAACCAATTTTTGAACTGTAAATTTACCGGATACTATTCTATTTTGCGGACTAAAGTCCACACTACTAACCTTTTTCTGAACTGTAAATTTACCGGACACTATTCTATTTTGCGGACTCAAGTCCGCACTACTAACCTTTTTTCGATCGGTCAATTGAGTTGAAACTGGTGTCATATCTCAGATCTAACTCCTTACAGCTAGATAGGCTGTTTAGGGCACTACAAGGATGTAATGCCGTTGTCTGACGGAGGGGGCTAGCACTACGATGTTGAGGCGGCGGCTGGGAGGTAAAACCCCTTGGATCTTGAACTTGCCGTCTCGATCGATCTTAATCGCTTCGTTATTGACATAAATTATGTCGATCGGGTTAATTTGACCGCTGAGGCGATAGATATTGCCACTGAGTCTGAACAAACTGCGGACTTGGAGTTCTGCTAGGTGAGGGCTTGTTGAGGTGGGCGCGGGAGGAGATTGACGGAAAATTGTCGTCGCGCTGCCGCCGTTGACAACGACTTCGGAGTCGGTGCTCCCGGATACTGCGACGGCACCTTCAATAGTTTCGACTGAGGTTTTGCCGTCGCTGACGCTGACTCCAAAGGAAGTGCCGCGGACTCCGGCCACGCCTTCGGGGGTTTCTACCCTGACAGGGGCGGTTCTGGCAGATTTTTTTTGTTGGGCAATTTGCATGGAGTTGCCGAGTCCGCTGAAGGTATTGAGGGCGGCAATTTGGTTCGGCGGGATAATTGTTGAGGTGTTGGTTGCGGGAGTTGTCGCATTTGTTTTGCTGACGGACAACCTGACTCGCCCCCTGCTGACAAAAATGGCTGTCTCTTTTTCGCCCTCTGCACTACCAGATAAATTGGATATTCTGACTGCGGTGTTTTCGGCAACTTCCACGATGCCGCCGTTGTTGTCGATCGCGATCCTGGCTGTGGAATCTGCGCCGGTGATGATTTCGTCTCCGGGTTCTGTGAGCCGATCGCCCGCGACTGCTGGTCTGCCCTTAAAGCTGACAGTACCGCGAATTTCAGTAATTTGGAGCGATCGTCGGGCCGCTGTTCCCTGAGCGTTGGTGGTTGCTGCTGGGGATGGATTCGCCCCCGATTCTGCCGGATTTTCTGGATATTTTGAGTCGCTCGGCTTTGCTGGCGGTCGAGGATCTGAGACAATTTTAGTAAAGTTTGACTGCTGTTTGAGGGATGGAGAGATCGGACTGGCGATCGCCCCGCTCCATGCCGGCAGACAGGCCAACACAGCCAAGGACAAACTTCTCAACGGAATTTTGCTCGATCGCCAGCACGTAAAAATTTTCTTCATAATTTCAATTTTGTCATTTTGAAGTTCCTACACTTCATTTCCTTTCTTAGACTCCCTAAATCCGGCAATCGTTCCACTTTTTATTCTATCAAACAGCAGCCAAAATAAGCTTTCTCAGCATCAACTCTTACCATTAAATCTTCTGTTTATTGTGAAGTTTTAGTAAAGTTTTACAACGTGCCAGTTTACTAAACTCCGACCTTGGGGAAATTTTATCTGCCACACTCAAAGTCTTTTATAGCAGGACTTTGCGCCGATGTCAAGGTTCATGGATGAGTATTTGTATATAACAAACATAAAATTTATTACTGCTAGTGAGTGCTTTTTGCATTCGGCCGGAAGGATGAATAATTGGGTAGAAATATTGTAATTGTGGGAGTTAATAAAAAAATATTTTTGCAAAGCGATAAAAAATAATGATCTGTAGCAGTGCGGCTGGGTCTGGCGAGTGAAGCTTGCTGCTGTGGAACCGTAGGTCGTCGGCGATCGCGATCGAGCAACTCCGACTAGAATACCGTCTTTTCGGAAAAGTTGGTCGAAATTTCGATCGAAAAATCGTCTGGGGCGATCGGTCTGCTGGTGTTGCTGTTCGATCGAGTCCACCAAACTGTAAAATGGACGCTTGTATAGAGGTTATATAGAGCAGGAGAACAATTTCAGTGGCAATAGAAGTAGGTCAGAGAGTTAAGGTGCGCCGTCTCAGAGATCGAGTACCTGCAAATATCGTGGGCAAGATCAAGGAAAATCCCGTCGGCACCGTTGACGGATTCAGAATGGTTGACGGCAGTGGAGTAGGCGTGATTGTGAAGTTTAACGGTTTTGCGACTTGGTTTTTTGAAGATGAACTAGAACCGGTTTAGCAAAAGTCAAGCGTGAAGTTCGGCTTCGGCCCCCATGTACGGGATGTCAAGGGTGTAACGGATGCTGAGGTTCGAGGTTCGAGAGAAGAAGGAACATTTTTTTCACACTCCGCTTTTCCCTCGCTCCCGTTCTCCCCAACTCCCGTTCTCTGACTGAGAGTTGCGGTGAAATGTTAAGTGGCAAGTTTGGGCGCGGACGTAAAAACGTGCTATATTTTTATCCATAAAAAAACCCGCCAGCGCGGGTTTTAATTTGTTGGGAATTGGCTGAAAGTAAGAGCGGACTGGTAAGGGCTGGGCGGGTTGATATAATTGGTAGATAATTATCAAATATTCAGGCGCGAAGGAACCCTTACAAAAATTGAAATAATACAAGTCTGGTGCTACCAGACTTGATGTTAAAGCGATCGATAAACGCGATAGTTGATCTCAGGAAAAATGTTGTCAATCTCTTCGACCTTCTCCAACCAACCGGAATCGACTTTACCTTCTTTGACTTCATCGTACAGCTTGTGAAAGCGCATTAAGTGCGATCGAGTCCGCCGCACCGCATAGGGAACCATCGTCCCAGTCCGCATGATAAAGGCCCAGTCAGACGATTGAGCTAACAGCACTTCCCGCGCGGCCTGGTTCAAAGCCCGATACTGCAATTCGTCCTCCGGTTCCATACTTCCCAACTCAATCATCCGTTCCGCAGCTTTGTGCAAGTGCGGGTAAATCCAAGCATTGGTATCGTTGAGCCAATACTCGTGAAAACCCCGGAAACCCCAGCTAGACTGCGACGGACGGCAAACTTGCTGATTCGTATTTCCCCGCAAATAATCGGCTAAATGCGTCATCTCGTAGGTATTTTGGTCGTACCAACTCTTGCGGAACAAGTAATCTAAGAACCAAGGCCCTTCGTACCACCAGTGACCGAAAAGTTCCGCGTCGTAAGGCGATACAATAATCGGCGGGCGCTGCATGATGCCGTTGAGGTGTTCGACTTGCCGCTCGCGGTTGAAAGCAAAGTTGCTGGCGTGTTCGGCTGTTTTTTCCCGCGCCCAGTACGGATCGTATAACTGTTTGTCGCCTAAACCCAATCCGCGACCGGTGATTTTGTGATACTTAATCCCGGTGTTTTTGCGCTGGCCGTTGGGCATGATGTAGGGTTTGATGTAGTCGTATTCGGCTTCCCAACCCAAATCTTTGTAGAATTCTCGGTATTCGGCTGCGCCGGGATAGCCGACTTCGGAAGACCAAACCTGCTGCGATGATTCGTGATCTCGACCGAAGGCTGCTACTCCGCATTCGGTGAAAATTGGCGCGTAGCTACCGTAGCGGGGACGGGGGCGGGCGTAGAGAATGCCGTGACCGTCTGTGAGAAAGTAGCGGAGACCGGCATCGGCTAACATCCTCTCTAAGCCTTCGTAATAGGCGCATTCGGGCAGCCAAATACCTTTTGGTCGGCGGCCGAAGTTTTGTTCGTAGCTTTCGCAGGCTACTTGTATTTGCGCCCAAACTGCTTCGGGGTACATTTTCATCAGCGGTAAGTAGCCGTGGGTGGCCCCGCAGGTCATGATTTCGAGGTTGTTGCTGTCTTGGAATTTTTTGAAGGCTTTGACTAAATCTCGATCGCACTTTTCCCAATAATTGCGAACTTGAGAGAAGTGGGCGGCGTAATGTTCGCCTAAATATCGGAGATGACCGTTGCCGCTGTTGTGTTCAATTTCGAGATCCGCTAGTTCTTCGAGTTTCGCTAAGTGGTTGTCGAAGCGGTCTTGCAGCAATGGGTCGCGCAGCATCGCCACCAAGGGCGGTGTCATGCTCATGGTAATTTTAAAGTCTATGCCGTCGCGAAGCAGCCCCTCAAAGACTTGCAGCAGGGGAATGTAGGTTTCGGCGATCGCCTCAAACAGCCATTCTTCTTCTAAAACGTAGTCGCTTTCGGGGTGGCGGACAAAAGGCAGGTGGGCGTGGAGAACGAGGGCGAGGTAGCCAATAGTCATAGCGATTTCGATGCCGTAGTTATTAACTGACGCCAGTAATTAGGGACAGCTTTAAAATATTTTAAGATTTTATGCTGAAATGGGACGCACAAAATGCCGTGTTTTTTTAATGACCTTTTTCTAAAAAACTCAATGTCAGCAAATCTTGAGTTTCGGCTTGCTGTCGGATCAGAATTGCTGCTGTTTGAGAGTCTACTGGCTTGGAAAAAAAGAATCCTTGGGCGAACTCGCATTTTAATCCTTTGAGTATAGATAGTTGCGAGGCTTCTTCGACTCCTTCGGCTACCACATCCATGCCCAAATTGTGCGACAAAGTAACGATCGACCGCACAATCTCTGTCGGGTCAATACTTCCTTTGCTTAGGTCGAACTCGCCTCCCATTCTGCTGACAAAAGATCGGTCTATTTTTAAGGTATTGGTGGGGAAGCGGTGCAGGTAGGACAGGGATGAATAGCCGGTGCCGAAGTCGTCGATGCAAAGGTGTATGTTTCTGGCTCTAAGCTGCACCAGCATTGCTGTTACTGAGTCGGAATTTTCTATGAGTACGCTTTCGGTAATTTCTAGTTTTAAACTGCTACCGTCGAGATGACTTTCTTCGAGAACTAGATCGATATATTCGATTAAATCTGGCTGAGAAAACTGTTTGACTGAAAGGTTGACGTTGACGCTTAAGGGCGGGTTGTTTGGAAATAGTTGCTGCCACTGGCGGATTTGCTGGCAAGCTGTGCGTAGCACCCAACGGCCGAGGGCTACGATTAATCCGGTTTCTTCGGCGATGGGAATAAATTCAACTGGGGAAATTAAGCCGCGTTCTGGATGCTGCCAGCGCACTAGGGCCTCGAAACCGTTAATTGTGTTATTGGCGATGCTGACGATCGGCTGATAGTGAATGATAAACTGGGGGGCTGCGGATAAGGGAGGTAAGCCCGATCGCGCGCATGGATTACATTCTTGTTCTATGGCTTGGTCTCTAATTGATTCGATCGCCCGCCGCAAGTCATTTTCTAGCTGCAACAGTCGCAAAGCGTGGGCGTGCATGGAACTGTTAAAAACTTCGTGTCGGGCTCGGCCGAGTTTTTTGGCGCGGTACATGGCGGTGTCGGCGTCGCGCAGCAGGTTTGTCGTTTCCAGGTCTTCATCAGAACTCAAAGCAATGCCGATGCTGGCGGTGATAAATACTTCGTGTCCGTCTAGCAAAATCGGAGAGGTGATTTGCTGTTGCAGGCGGTTGACAATGCTACTAGCTTCATTGATGCCCTCGATATCTTCCAGCAAAAGCACGAATTCGTCTCCCCCGATGCGGGCTACTGTATCTCCGGGCCTGAGACAAGCTTCTAGACGGCGGGCGATCGCCACTAGCAGTAGATCGCCGATGGCGTGGCCGAGGGAATCGTTGACTACTTTAAATCGGTCTAAATCGAGAAACAGCACCGCAAACAAGTAGTCTGTGCGCCTTTTTGCCAGCCTCACAGAGTGTTCTAGCCGATCGATAAATAGCGATCGGTTGGGTAATCCGGTGAGGGCGTCATGAAAAGCATCGTGCAGCAGTTGTTCTTCGGCGAGTTTGCGCTGAGTGATGTCGTGACAGTTGATCACGATTCCCTTGACAGCAGGATCGTGCAGCAAGTTGGTGGCTACAGCTTCTACATAACACCAAGAACCGTTGCGGTGGCGGACTCTATACTCAACTGGGGACTGGCTTCTTTTGGGGGTTTGAAGGACTTTGTGGAGGGTTTGGGCGATCGCGGCGCAGTCGTCTGGGTGAACTGTCACTAGGGCGCTGCGCCCGATCGCCTTATGGGGCGCGTATCCTAAAATTCGCTTCACCGAAGGGCTGATGTAGCGAAAGATTCCCTCGCCGTCAAGAATGATCGTGATGTCTGTAGCGTTTTCAATCAGCGATCGAAATCGCTGTTCGCTTTGCCGCAGCGCTGATTCGGCAAATTTCCGATCGCTGATATCGAGGGCTACTCCGTCTATAACTACGTCGCCGTTTTTGTTATGAGAAAAGTTGGCGCTATCTTGCACCCACTTGGTTTCGCCGGAATTCAAGACAATTCGGTACTGGCGATCGCAGTGCTCTAGATTGTCACTCGATACTGCTACGCTGCTGTCAAACGAGGTTTTGTCGTCTGGATGAATGATTGCGGTCAATAGTTGCGGGCACGCCATTACTTCTGCAGGATCGAAGCCAGTAAGTTCGCGCACCCCTGGACTGATGTAGGGCATCGACATCTTGCCGTCTGGATGCAACACGGCGCGGTAGACTGAGCCGGGAATGTTGGCTGCCATCGTGGCTAGTTGCTGCTGAATGCCGCGGACTTCTGCTTCGGCGCGCTTGCGTTCTGCTAGTTCGGTTTGGGCCGTTTGGTAGAGTTCGGCTTGATGGATCGCGATCGCGCACTGATCGGCAATAGCTTTGACTAGCGACAGTTCTTCGGCGCTCCAAGAGCGCGGTCGATCGCACTGATAGAGGCCAATTCCTCCCAAAAATGACTGCTGGTAGAGCAGTGGAGCCATCGCGACGGCGCGAAACCCTACAAACTGTGCTGATGCTTGCAGGGACTGGCACAGGGTCGATAACTCGTCCAAGTCCACGGTTTCCCCGGCTGTGAGCCTGGAGCGGTAGTGTTCGGCAAATTCGCAATGTAGCCCGACCAACCGTTCTCTGTCGGCTGCTTTGCTGATGTAGCTAACTCTGATGCCACCTTCGGCATCTGGTTGCAATATTGTGCAGGCGCTGATTTCGAGTGCTTCGTGCAGTTGATCTGCGGTGGTTTGCAGCACTTCGTCCAGTACGAGGGTGAAGCGCATGGCTTGAACGATGCGGTTGACGATCGCCTCACGAGTCGCTTGCCGCTGAATTTGGGCGATCGCCTCTTGCTGCTGGCGGCGCATTTTGTATTCTTGGAGCGATCGTTCTAATACTGTTGGCAACCTAAACAGCCGCCCTTTTAATACGTAATCGGTCATGCCGGCTTTGATGCAGTCAACCGCCGCTTCTTCTCCCAAACTTCCCGTTACTAAAATAAAAGGTATGTCTTGCCCCAATTCCTGCATTAACTTCAACACTTCTAAACCGTTGAATTCCGGGAGGCGGTAATCTGACAGCACAGCATCGTAATTGCTATTTTGGAGTCTTTCTCTGCACTCTGCTGCTGTTTCTGCTGTGTCGAAATTAAAATTAACTCCGCCCGCTTCTAAGGCTACTTCTATTAATTCTATATCTTCTGCCATGTCTTCTATTATCAACAATTTTAATGTTGATTCGGCTACCATTTTCAGTAAAGAATCGGTCGATTTTCTATTTAACATACAGTTTTTCGGAATCTTTAAATGGTGTTTTTTTTGCTATATGTCATTTCTGAAATTTACTTTCATTGAGCTTTCTAAATTTTTAATTTATTTTTGGGACGATTTATTATCTATTCTCAAGACCTTGATTTCGCACCTGCCACTGAGGGATTGCCGAACCGACTGTGACTTATTAAACTGCATGATAGTTTTCAATTCTGAATTAAAAACTACTATAGCGGTTCTCAAAAAAGTGAGATATGCCCTATGCCCTATGCCCTATGCCCTATGCCCTATGCCCTATGCCCTATACCGGATAGTACCTCCTATGAAAGCTCGAAAGGCTATATCCCGATCGCTCAGGAATCTAGATTAGCATTTGAGATTGTCGGCCCTAGTTTAAAGTAAAACGTGGATCCTTGACTGGGTACGCTTTGAACCCAAATCGTGCCGCCGTGGCGGTGAATAATCCGCTGGACAATCGCCAAACCTATGCCAGTACCTTCAAATTCTCTCTGGGAGTGCAGCCGCTGAAAGGCTCCAAACAGCCGATCGGCATATTCCATCGAAAAACCTACTCCGTTATCCTTGACAAAAATAGTTCCGTCAGGTAAAGCATCAATCACTATTATAGCCGGAGTGCGTCCGCGACTGAACTTGACAGCGTTGTCGATCAAGTTGCTGAACACCTGTTGCAGCAAGGTGGGATCTCCCATCACCCCCGGCAAATCTCCCACGGTAAATTCAACTTGGCTGTCGGGATTTTCGGCGGTATCTGTCGCAGTTCGGGGTTTACTCAATTTAATCGCAGTTTGCACCAACCGAGCAAGATCGATCGGAATTTTGATTAAATCAGTCCGCCCCACCCGCGAAAGAGCCAGCAAACCATCAATCAACAAGCTCATTTTTTGGCTGCTGTCCTCAATTATTTCGATGTAATGAACAATTTTAGGATCGTTCAAAACCTCAGTTGATATTAAGCGCTGTTTCAAAGCATTAACAAAACCTGAAATGTGGCGCAAAGGAGCGCGCAAGTCGTGGGAAACCGAGTAGCCAAAAGATTCTAATTCTTGATTGGCAACCTCTAATTGCTCCGTGCGTTCCGACAAAGCTTGTTTCGTCTGGATCAACTCAGTGACATTGCGAGCCGTGCCAATTAAAGCATAAACTTCGCCGTCGAGATTCCTGAGAGGAATTTTAAAAGTGTCGAAATAAACAGCATCATCAGCAACTACAAAATCTTCCTGAAAATGAATCGTCTGCCCCGATACAAATACTTGCATATTTTCTAAGTAAAATTGTTCTGCAAGTTGGCTTGGATAGCATTCATAAATAGTTTGGCCCTGCATCTGTTGCCTGCTGTCGAATCCGCAAAATTCGACAAAAGGCCAGTTGACAAAAGAGAAGCGCATATTCTCACGTTCTACCACAAAAATAAGATCGGGTAAAGAATCAAAAAAAGTCTCTAATTCGGCTGTACGCAGGGCTACTTGAGCTTCTAAAGTTTCGTTGAGCTGCTGGAGTTCGGCTTCGGCTCGCTTGCGGTCGCTGATATCTTGACCGATACCGATCGACCTGCCGTCGGAGATGCGAACGTTTGCCCAAGCAGTGTCGATAACTCGCCCATCTCTAACTTTAGTTTGGAAGTCGCCCCAGTTCTGGGTTGCTGCTTGAATCCACTCGAAAACGTATTGTCGGTATTCCGGCTGCGGATAAAATTCTGCCAACATATCGCGGTTTTTGGTTTCTGCAAAACTCCAGCCTAGCACTTGTTCCCAGTGGCGGTTTACCCAGCTTAATTCACCCTGGGTATCTAAGAATGCCAGCATGACTGGCACGTTGTCGAAGATTGTTTGCAGCAATTCGTTTTGCTGTTTTAAGGATTCTTCGGCTTTTTTGCGATCGGTAATGTCCAGTACAGAACCGATTACTTGCTTTATTTTTCCATCGGGAGTTCTTTTGAAGATAGTCGATCGATCGTGAACCCAGCGCCATTCTCCATTTTTGTGTTTTATCCTGTAGTCGATGTCATCGGTTTCGTGGGGGTTGGTACTGTTTTCCAGCCGCTGCATACCTACAATTAACTTGGGCATATCCTCCGGGTAAATCAAGCTAGAGATTGCTTCTGAACCCCTGTCTTGCAATTCTTGGGGACTGTAGCCCAACATGGCTGTGACTGCCGCATTTGCATAGATATTTTGGTGTGCTTCTGTGTCGTAAATGTACAGGAAGTTGGGAATAGTTTTAATGATGCTTTCTAAAAGTTCTTGCTGTTTTTGCAGTTCTAATTCGGCTTGTTTGCGCTCGGTCACGTCCAGCACAAAACTCACTCCTAATTCCTGCGAACCTTCTAACAATGCAGAGCCTAGCAGCACCGGAACGCGGCTACCGTCGGCTCGGATGTATTCTTTTTCAAAAGGGGTATTTGTGTTGTTAGCTAACACTTCTGCAAGTTTTTCTTCATCGAGGCTGCGATACTCTGGCGGTGTCATTGTTTGCCAGCCAATTTTTTGGGAAAATAAATCGTCTCGCGTGTACCCTACCAGGTTTAAAAAAGCGTGATTCGCATCGGTGATCTCGCCGTTAATGTTCCAAAATATTATGCCGATCATGTTAGAATCAACTACGCGCCTAAATCGAGCTTCGCTTTGGCGCAACTGGGCTTCGACTTGTTTGATTTCTGTGATGTCGCGGGTAATCGCCAAAACAGTTTCTACTGAATTGTCCTCAGCAAATTCTGGAATGATTCGACACTGATAGTATATTGTCCCGTTGGAAGTGGGGAAATCAAATTCGATAGTTTCTTGTTTGCCGACGCGGAAAACTTTGATACAGGCTTCGTCCCACAGGTTGCAAATATCGGGGGCAATTCCTAATTCTTTGTTACTTTTGCCGATAAATTCTGAGGGGGATTTGGCGGTGGCTCGTTCAATTTCTTGGTTAACATAAAGGTGGCGCAGTTGTCGGTCGAACCGCGCTATGATATCGGTAGAATTTTCGGCAAGCGTGCTAAATTCCTGTTCGCGCTGGTGAAGTTCTTTTTGAGTGCGGTGTTGTTCGGTTATGTCTCTAGCAAAAGATAGAATTGAAACTAATGTTCCCGATTCATCAATGAGTGCAGAATTGTACCATTCGCAGTAAATTACCGAGCCATCTTTGGTATGGTTGCGGTTGCAGCAAACGGTGCGGGTTTCTTTGTTCTTTAACAGTTGATTTGTGACGGCGGACACCAGATCGAAGTCTTCTGGATAAACTATTGACCATTCGTGCCAATATTTGCCGATTACTTCTGCTGCACTCCAGCCAAATATTTGTTCGGCCACTGGCGACCACCGCACTACCCGACCTTCCCTGTCCCACTCTATAACTGCTAATGGCGAGTTTTCTAAGTGAAATTCCCGCCGCGAGTTGGCTTTTTTTATTTTAGTTTGAAGTTGCTGGCGCAGTTGCTTGGCTTGGGCAAATCGCTCGCCGATCTTTTCTGCGTTTGCTTGGTCGGCTTTGGCTATCTGAGCAATAGTTTCTGCTGTTTGTTTTTCGAGTTCTTCCCAAGCGATTTTGAGGGCAGATTCTGCCTGTTCTAGCTCACTGATGCTGTTCTGAAACTGTGCGGTACTTTCTACAGGGATTTCAGGCATAGTTTTGATTGTTAGGCAAGTGTTTGTTTAAAAAAATTAATATAGTTGAAAAATTAAAACCTAAAAATAGGCAATTGCTGGTTAAATTATACATTTAAAATCTTTGATTGGTGCGCGGAGTCAGCGGTTGGAGGCGGGAGGCTCTATGGCCTTTCTCAAAAAGTTGAGAAGTCAGTCGATTTTAGATTGAGGGATTGAGGGATTGGGGAATCTATCGATTTTAGATTTTAGATACTTCGGCTTCGCTGGCTCACAAGTTTTAGATTTTAGATTGGGGAATTGGGGGATTGGGGAATTGGGGCGATCGATATCTCATATCAGAGCTCCAATTGCTATATTCTCCCACAGAGTTGGGGTTTGGGGGCGATCGCGAAGCTGTAGTAGGGCGTTGGCGCTGCCGATCGCACGGCGGTTAGAAACCCGGTTCACACAAATAAAACCCGGCGTTGCTGATTTACGGTATGAAAGGCTAAATATGCAAGTCATAGAAACCAGAATCCACAAAACTTCTGAATTTTCAACTTATTTTTTTCATACCCTGATTAAGCAACGCCTAAAACCCATCCCAAGCGGGCCCAAGAGGCGGTTGCAACCGATATTTTTTGCCAGCCCTGCCGGTGTTCAGTGAAAACCGTCCCTAGCCTACAAAGAATCTCAAGTCAGTTTGGCAAATAAAAAGTTAAAATATAATCTAAAGTTATTCATTTTTTTAGGTCGCCTATGACTGCTGCAGCACCCTCTTCGATAAAAAACCAAACTCAGTACGAAGCCATTATCGGTCTCGAAACTCACTGTCAATTGAGCACGAATACTAAGATTTTCTCCAGTTCTTCTACAGAATTTGGCAATGCCCCAAATACTAATATTGACCCAATTTGTATGGGAATGCCGGGAGTATTGCCAGTATTAAATCAAAAAGTGTTGGAGTATGCGGTGAAAGCTGGTCTGGCTCTCAACTGCGAAATTGCACCTTACAGTAAGTTTGACCGCAAGCAATATTTCTATCCCGATTTGCCGAAAAATTATCAAATTTCTCAGTTCGATTTGCCGATCGCTACTAACGGTTCGATAGAAATTGAACTGGTGGACGAGGCTGGCAATTCTACTAGAAAAAAAATCGGGATTACTCGGTTGCACATGGAGGAAGATGCAGGCAAATTGGTTCACGGCGGCAGCGATCGGCTTAGCGGTTCTACCTATTCAATGGTGGATTACAACCGCGCCGGCGTGCCTCTAATCGAAATTGTGTCGGAACCGGATTTGCGATCGGGCGCTGAAGCGGCCGAATACGGTCAAGAAATACGCCGGATCGTCCGCTATATCGGTGTTGGCGACGGGAATATGCAGGAAGGTTCGCTCCGGTGCGATGTGAATATTTCGGTGCGCCCGGTTGGGAGAAAAGAGTTCGGCACCAAGGTGGAAATTAAAAACATGAACTCTTTTAATGCGATCGAACGGGCGATCGATTACGAGATTGAGCGGCAAACTCAAGCTATCGAAAATGGCGAAACTATCATCCAAGAAACGCGGCTGTGGGATGAAAACAAGCAGTGTACTTTCAGTATGCGGATTAAGGAAGGTGCGAGCGATTACCGGTATTTCCCGGAACCGGATTTGCCTCCGATCGAAGTTTCAGCCGATCAATTGCAGGATTGGAAAGCTCAACTGCCGGAATTGCCGGCCGAAAAGCGACACCGCTACGAAACTCAATTAGGTCTTTCTCCCTACGACGCGCGGGTTTTGACTGACGACAAAGCGGTGGCGGAGTATTTTGAAAAAACGATCGCCGCCGGTGCTGTTGCTAAACAAGCTGCTAATTGGGTGATGGGCGATATTACTGCTTATCTGAAAAATGAGAAACTGGCGATCGCAGAAATTCCTTTCCAACCGCAGGATTTGACCGAACTGCTGGCGCTAATTGATGCTGGCACGATCAGCGGCAAAATTGCTAAGGATATTTTGCCGGAGTTGCTAGCAAGCGGCGGTTCGCCGACTAAGTTGGTTGAGAGTAAGGGTTTGATTCAAATTTCGGATACTGGGGCGATCGATCGGGCGATCGATGCAGTGTTGGCCGCCAATCCCAAGGAGCTCGAACAGTACCGGGCTGGCAAAACTAAGCTGTTGGGCTTTTTTGTCGGTAAGGTGATGAAGGAAACGGGCGGCCGGGCAGATCCGAAATTGACTAATGAGTTGCTTGCGACCAAGCTTAACGGCTGAAGTCAAGGCCGCCGTTAAGGGGATTGTGTAGCGGACGCGCGCGCAGGGTGATCGGTTTTTCCCGATCCCGCCGCGCGATCGCCGATCCCGCTGCATGATAACTTTATAATTAATTAATACACATTCTTTTACCATATCTTCATGCTTGGGGGTGTCACCCCTCATCCTGGTAATGTTATATTGTGTTATGTAGATGCACCCTGATGGCAGAGAGAGTTACTTAGGTAACTCTCTCTTTTTTTGTCTTTTTTATCTTTTTTGTCTTTTTTGGCGATCGGGAATGTGTAATACGATGTCCGGTAGCATGGGAATTATATATTTTAATCATTGATAGTGCGAGCGTCCCCGCTCGCGAAGTCGATCGCGAGCGGGGACGCT